>ONYZ01000034.1 GCA_900322175.1 uncultured Prevotella sp. | reverse complement strand
GCATGGAAAGAAACCAATTGGGGCGAGCCACAACTGCTGAATAAACTGGATGTTGACGAAGTGGAACTGGTGCTGCCAGTGCCATCGCCTAAGTCAAGCAATGTTGGGTTGTCTAATGAGTTATCCATAGAGTTGCCTGAAGGGTTGTCTATAAGGTTATCTAAAGAGTTATCTAAAGGGTTGTCTGAGACAGCTGCAACCATATTTAAGATGATATATGCTGATAACTATATCACAAGAGGTGATATGGCTGGAAAGATTGGTATATCGGTAACTGCAGTCCAGAAGCACATAAATAAACTTAAGTCGTTGAAATTCATTGAGCGTGACGGATCAACTGGTCACGGTAATTGGAAAATAGTAGAACCATAAAACTACATTGGTGCGGATAGGAAAGTATGCATTATGCTTACAAGAAATAGTGGAAATGTCTTGGTGGATTCAGAAGAAATGATTACCTTTGTAGCCGAAGTTGAGTCATGAAACGGCTGGTGGCCCATCTTCGGGTGCTCATTGATAGCAATTTATAGCAGAACGTGGAATTGAGTACGGTCTCCAAATCGTAACCCGGAAAATTTTCAATTCCCCAGACTGCCTTTATATAAAGAAAGATTGCAAATTCTTACAAAGTTACGGAAAGTTTTTGTAACGTGCAAGTTTTTTGCAGGAAAAATCAATCAAGGAGGTTCTCCCTATCATTTTTGCGCTGCCAGTGCGCTGCCACGGGACAGGTCCCTGGCAGGTCTGACCGACGACCGCACTCGCGCAGTGGCGGGACACCACGTGAGGCAACCAGACAAAAATCATATTAAAACTTAAACCCCACTGCCCTGAAATACTACAGGTCGGTGGGGTTCACTTTATTTTGCGACACACTTACTATGCATATTCAAGTATCATGTCTGCGTTGATGCCCAACTTAGAGTGCAGTAGTTTAGCAATAGGCATTGTGATACGCCTCTTCCCACTTAGTATCTGACTGAATACAGACTCGTTAATGCCAAGGTATCTAGCCCCTTCTTTTTGTTTCATATTACGAGCGTAGAAATAGTCTTCTATCGATCTGATTAGAGGACTTTTCTCTCGTAGCGGCATAATATCCATGTATTCATCTTCATACTGAGCCATCTGCTTGCTCAAATCAGAGATTTTGCGAGTATACTCATTGTCCATCTCAGGTTCAAGCATTCCTTTCTCTGTGGCTTCTGCGATTAAGGCCTCTACAATAGCCTTTGTCTCGTCATACTCCTGTCTTGTTGTTAATTTCTTAATCATACTTACTCCTTTCTTTATATTGTTGAACTGTCTATTTTATCATATTCCGAATGTGTTCCTACAAAACGTATATTCATCACGCCACCAATGAAAATTACCACAGCAACTAATCGATAGTTATTACCGCCGATGTTGAAAACGTAGCGACCATTCTTCACATAGTCAGCAGATGGAAACGTTTGTTTCAGATCGGAATGATTATTCCATGTTACGCTTTTTACCTTTTCCACCCACTTGTTTAGTGGCCCTGCGGCTTGCGCATGTCTCTGTACGAATGCATCAAGTATTTCCTTGTTTGCAATTATCATTTCATGTAATTTTTGCGGCAAAGATACAACATTCTTTGCAATTCTGCAAATAATTTTGCAATTTTATAAAGAAAACTTTGTGGTCAAGGTGGTCATGGTCATTTTGGTCAAAATTGATTGGGAAAATGCGGTCATGGGCTCACTATATATAAATAGAATATTTATATTATAGTGGAGGGTTTTGACAGTCTGTTTTTCGATTTTGACCATTTTGACCGTGACCATTTTGACCGTGACCATTTTGACCATGTGATTTTTATGAAAAAAATTGTGGGAGTATTCGTAGACCGCAATGAAAATATCGTACCTTTGCATCGTCAAAATGAATGAGGAAGATGGCGCCCGCACGCGAAAAAACTATTTCCCACGTGCACTAAGAAATTCTGCCACGTGCGACAGCAAAACTTACCCCACGAATCGCGACACGCAACAAAAGTAAAAACATCTTACATCTAACATCACACATCTACTATGGCACTGAAAGTTAAAGCACAAGAGAAAATGCAGAAGATCGGCAAGTATGAGGGTACGTATCGTTACATCATGATGCCGGAGATTTACACCTCGCTCAGTCAGGAGAAGGTAATCAAAGAGGCTGCTATGCGCAGCGGAGTGAGCAAGGGTATCATGCAGGCATGCTGGGATGCTGCCGGCGAGGTAATCAAGGCGTGGGCCACCGAGGGTCACAGCGTAGCGCTGCCAGGACTGGGAACCATGCGATTCGGACTGCGCGCAAAGTCGGTCGCTACAGCCGAAGAGGTAAAGACCGGACTGATAAGCACCCGCCGAATAATCTTCACCCCAGCAGTTGACCTGAAGGACGAGTTGGCAAATACCGCTATCCAGATTACCTGCTACGACCGCAACGGTAAGGAGGTGAAGCGAGTGACCAGCACCGACCCAGGAACTGTAGAGGATCCCGAGAACGGCAATCAAGGCGGCAACGGCGGTAATCCCATCAGCACCGACTAGACCACAGGGGCAAGGGGCACTAAAGGCTAACAGCCTGCCCCACCCCAATTTAAAAATGTAATAATTATAAAAATGTAAGACCATGAGCAAGAAGGAAACCATCAAATTCGTAGTTCAGCTTATCGCATCGATAGCATCGGCGATACTGACAGCCCTTGGCGCCACAAGTTGCGTAGGCGTATGAGAAAAAAGAATCGGGTGCTCGATTAGCGGGCACCCGATTTTCTGTTTATTTCACTACCTTCTTGCCATTGATTATGTATAGTCCCCTAGGCAGGGCTGACGGGTCAGTGCCGCGGGGGCGACCTTGCAGGTCGTAGATTACGTTATCGGTCCTCCTTTCGGCAGCTACGCCTGTGATGGCTGTTGTCGCAGCCGCCAGGGTGCAGAACGTGAAGTAAATCGATAATCAACGATATCGTAGGATAATCCCTATGCCATTTTAGGGAATATCCCTTTGCGGATTGGTGGATTATCCGTAACTTTGCGACGTCTAAAAAATATTAAGCTTATGAATAGTAGAATTATTCTTTTGGCATTGGCAGTGTGCTGCACGGTGGGGATGCGCGCACAGGTTAGGTTTATCGACGACCCAAATACATCCATCAATATGGATATCGAGGCTAAGTCTAAGTCGGCATTTCTACATCTGGAGACGTACTCGCGGACAAACCAGATACAGCCCGACCCGTATGTGGTGATAACACTGATGAACGACTCGGTGATGAAACTTACAGGCAGAGGGCATAATGACAACATAATGCACAGGGATGACCAAGGCCACGGATTCGCCGACAGATTCAAGTCAAAGGCCCGATTCATCATCTCGCCTGCCCAAGCGGAGATGTTTAAGACAGGCGTAAAGAGCATAATGATACGCATGGTGCCCACGGCATTCTATCACGAATGGACCACCGACGAGATAGGTCTGCCGCTATACGAACGATACGCTACAAGCAAGGAGAACGTGATGTTTAAACGCAAAAAAAAGGAGAGCCGCAAGTGACTCTCCTATTCTATTATCTAACGTTAGAATCGCCATCGTGCCCACCATAATAGGCCATATCGTAGGCTGTGGTATATGGGCCCACTACATCAAACTCTATATCCAATGCGCCATAACTCTGAGCCTTGAAATAGTCTCTCACCGAGCCGCTCATACCATAGTCGGAGTAGCCCTCCTTATTGAAGAAGTCTGTATAGACAGCATTCACATCCTTGGTGACAAAAGCCTTGTCGGGGAATTGCATCAGTATTACGATTCCCTTTTTTCGACCGATGATTGCACTACTGCCATCATCCAGTCCTCGTGTGCGGGCGGCTCTGCGCGCGCGGTCAGCTCTGTGCGAACGGACCTTAGCCGAAAGACTCTTCCACTTGTCGGTCACCTCCTGTCGGCTGATTGTCACAAACCCGCCCTTACCGTCGCGCTGGTATGTGTTACCATCATCATCGGTAAAGAAACTGTAGTGCTCATCGCCGCGATGAGTGAGCGTCACCTGCCGACCGTCATTCAGGCTTATGGTTATTTTACCAGGATAGGCAGGGTTTGCCTGAGCAAACACACTGCCTATCATCAAATATAAAACTATGAAAAGATATTTCTTCATACTACTTTACAATCTTCTTACCACCACGGATATAAACGCCTCTGCGCAGGCTGTTTACATCGGTACCCATATAGCGTCCATTCAGGTCGTAGATACCTTGCGATACAGCATTATCGTTGAGAATAACGCTAGAAATACCGCTGGTACCAAACTTGAACGACTTCTCATCGCTCCAAAGTGAGACGGTACCCTCGACGCCTGTAGAACGAATACGATATACATAACGGCACTCTGTATCCAGACCGGTAAGCGTAATGCTATTAGTATCGGTGGTATAGTTGGCAACAGAAGCTCTGCGGGCCACTGAAGCCTTTGGAGCATCAGCTATACCCAACTGCTCGGCAGTCCACTCGCCATCGTAGATAGCCAGATAGTTCAGATTCATACGTGCCTCTGGATAGATATCAATCCAGAACAAATCCTTACGGATGTTGAAGTTGAACACAAGCTGACCATCCTCGGTGAATTCAAAATTGGCCGATTCATAGGTAGCTTTATCACCTGCATTACCATAAGCCACTCTGAGTGAACCCTCTACTTTGTTAACGCCCTTTACCATGCTTTCGCCCATCACAATGGTAACATCCGAAGACTGTGGGGTACGCCATGTCTGAGTTCTAACGGTACCATTACTCTTTGAGGTTCCGATACGTAGTTTGTCAGGACTTGTATACAGGCCTTCGCCCGTCCATCCAGACAGTCCGTAGTTATCCAACTTATTTGAGATATCAGTGAAACCTACACTTTTGGTTATAGTTTTCTCGAAATTATATTCGTACAGCAGAGCCTCCTTCGGGTCGCTTGGTGCCACTCCCATCTGGGTCAGCTCCAACTCATAGCCTGTAGCACCACTTACAGCAGGCCAGCTGATAGTGAACGAGCCATCACCATCACCCTCTTCGGCTACGGATTCGTCGATGTTAGGAATGGGGAGTTCTGGGCGCAGAGCCACAAACGAAATCAGCCCGTCTTCGCTCTCAGTGATATTGTCGATAGGCTTATTCATGAAATAACTTCCGTCTGTGTTTGCATTATAAGTAATAGCAGCAGGGGTAGAATTATTAGTCAGCATAGTATTGTTTGACACGCCGGGGAATGGGTCGCCCGCCAGCTCCTTAACCGTTCTCGCGCTCAATACACCATCAGCAGGGATAATAGTCAAACGCTGACGATTTGGGTTGGTGTTTACTGTATTACTTCCCCATACTCCCTCATCATAATCAACGTGAAGAACAAGGAGCCCATGACCATATTGGGCAGCATCAAAACCTTTCAGCTGGCGATTCTCCAGCAGATAGTATTCATTCCTATTTGCCTCATTATACAGAATATACGCTTCAGGAGCATCGGTCAATGCTTTCATACCAGAAATACGAGTAATATCTCCACTAAGTTCGGTAGGTGTAAGCCAGCCGGCAAACATACGTTCGTAGGATGTAAATGCACTGGGAATGCTTCCGTAACCACCATTATAAGATCCTTGACACATAACGTCCCAAGTACCCATACCATAGTTTGTGCCATCACCTGTGTCGTAGAAGTCGGGCAATCCCAGACAATGACTGAACTCATGGCAGGCAGTACCTATTCCTGCCATTTCAATCTTAGTATTAGTTTCGGTTCCACTGAGTTCCGAGCCACAGGCGTAAGTATTGATTTTAACACCGTCACAAGTAAGTCTAAGACTCTCACCAGCAAGCGACCACTCATGTGGCCAGATGCTATTTTCGGATGCGCCCTGGGCTTCTGAATAACCAGCATAGATCACGAATACCTGGTCGAGCTGTTTATCACCATCCCAGTCGTAATCATTATAGTCCACCAACGAATCAGCAAACTCACAAGCTTCCTTTACAAGTTGTGGTACATGACTGTCGTTTGAATCTCTATCCGGATCGGGAGCACCATAGTATACCATACTGTGCTTGGCTGTGAAAGGACCTACAACGTCAAAATCGAGCTCGAACTGACCATAACTCTGAGCCTTGAAGTAGTCGGTCACAGAGCCGGCCATGCCATAGTCGCTATAGCCCTCTTTATTAAAACAGTCATAGAATTTCTTCTGAGGATCGTCGAGCACGAACTCGTAATCAGCAAACTGCATCAGGATAACCAGACCTTTCTTTTTACCTGTAAGGTTTTGTACAGGTTTGCCCACACGACGTGTTCTGGCACTACGCTCGTTATTGGCGCGAGTCATCTTGTTTTTCCATTCGCTACGTGCCTGAGCAAGAGCTAATCGCTCGTACTTATTATTAATCTTGCGATAAGCATAGCCATCGCTACCTGTGTAAAATTTGTAGTGGTCGTCACCACATAGCGTAAGTTCCACCTTCGAACCATCGCTAAGTGTAACCGTCTGTTTAAAAGGATAAGCTGGAACGGCCTTAACTGTAATACAGCCCAACACGAGGACCAACAACAGGGTAAAGGTTTTCTTCATCATAATAGGTCTTTATAAACTTAATAATATTCTTTCTAAGATAATAAGGTGTACCCCTCCCGATAATAGGCTGGGTACACCTCATTTATAATTTTGACACTGCTTATTCAGCAATCATCTGAGCCTTTGTGATAGGAGCAATACGATTAGCCTTAATTCTCATCTCCTTAATACCGTATCCCTGACCCTTCTTGTTGCCAAACATACGCTTAGCAAAGCTGCGAGCCTTGGCATTGGCCTTAGCCTTTGCACGTGCTGAAGCAGGAACAGCCTCAGGCATATAGATCTTGAACTCACCAGTAGTGCCTGTGTACCAAGCCTTGCTACCCTGAGCGAACATGCCCTGGAAATAGCCCTTTGAAGGATCATTCTCATCAAGATCAAACTTAGGGAATGTAATAACACCATTCTCAAGTGTACCCATATAGCCATATTCCTTCAGGACTGCTACATCATACTTCTGAGTCATATAGCCACCATAGGTGCAGATATAGGTCATACCATCACCGTCGTCGATACCAGTCTGCTGATATGGAACATATACAGCCGCAGCATCAGTAGCATTAACCTCGATGTTAGTTGATACGTAGCCATCATAGCCATCAACTCCATAGTATTTGAACAGATCTACCAGTCTGTAGAGACCTGGCTTCTCGGTGTTCTCCTGGATTTCACATGGGATATCTACTGGATCGTATGTTGTCTGACCATCAGGCGAATACATAGTGATGAAGAGGTTGTCAGTTACAAGAGCTACACCAAGTGACTGCCAAGGATTCTTACCACCACCATAGTACTCGAAGATAGCAGACTGAACAGTCTTAACAGCATCGCCATCGATAACAGCAACTACAACCTGCAGGTTGCCTGTAAGACCATCAGGAATCTGAACGAAATTCAGTCCATTCTGTACAGGGGCACCTTCCAGGTCGCCTGTAGCGAGTGCGTCAGCTACAGCTTCTGCATCTGCACCAGCTTCAACTACAGCAGCAAGTGTGTTAGTGGCATCAGCGCCCAGCACAGCATTGATAGTAGCGTATGCAATTCCATCAACCGAAGTCATTACACCCTGATACTCCATTGCAGCTGAGTAGTCCTTTGGAGCATAACCTGGGAATGTGATAACGATAGCGCCAGACTCGCCAGTGGCATTCCAACCACCTGTATTATCCATATAGTACCAAGGTGCGAGCTGAATCTGACCAGGTGTTACACCGTCCTCCTGATATGCAAGAACCTTATTGTTCAGCCAGTTCGACTCAGGATTAGTCTTATTAAATACAGATGGGTGATAGAGCTTAATGTCATCATTATAATCAGGATGATGATAACCTGTGTTAAAGGTATTGAAAGCAACAAGATCATTCTGGGTTACAGTAACTCCATTGTAAGTATCACCAGGCTTCAATAATGTTATCTCCAGATAATCATCACCACCACCAGTAATAGCCTTATAAGGAGCCATGACGCGGAATACATTCTTCTGCTCCTGATTATGCATTATAGTTACAGACGCAGAAGCACCAAAGTAGTAATCATCAAGGTATGTACCCTTACCAAGTGATATGTATGGAGAAGCGATACCACCCTTGAAGGTGTAAGTAGCGTTTCCATAAGGAGTGCTATACAGGCTATCGATTGTAAGCTTAACTGTCTTATAGTCATCATAAGCCAGTTTCGCGGGATCGTAGCTGATAACGAGATCAGCCTTAGCCTCACCAGCGGCAAACGATACAGATGCTGGTGCAGTAAAGAAATTGTCGGTTGACTGAATAGACACAGGCACAGTGATTGAATTGCTTGTGTTAACACGATTAACTGGAATCGTGAACGACGAAGCATTGAATGAAATCTCCTGTGTTGAAGGCAACTCATTGCTGAAGTATACCTGCTCGCCAGATGCTGTAGCCCACTTATAGTCATCGCTGTCAGAGCAAGAAGATGCTACAAAACCAGCAAGGCCAAGCAAACCGAGAAATAATTTATTTAGTTTCATAACTTGTCTTATTTATTTTGATATTATAGTTCACTACTTCTTAGTCGGTTACACCGTCACGCAGATTTGGCAGATCGCCTGCAACAGGCTGCTCACCACCCTGGTTATCAACGATACCACGGTTGTTGTTCATCTCAGTTGTTGGGAAGCGCATGTTCAGATATGCGTTCTTGGGATCGATATTGAACTGCCATGCAGCTGGTACATTAGAACCGTTGTTCTTAGAATCAGCACTGTGGATACGAACGATAGGCTTGCCAAGACGCTTAGCATCTGACATGAAGAAACCCTCACCCCACAACTCAACTCGACGCTGGAACCAAATCTCGTCGGCCAATGTACGACCGCTTGCATCAGCGCTGTACTCAGGATCGCGATAGGTCTTTACAAAGTTCTCGAGGATAGACTTAGCCTGAGACTCCTGACCACTCTTAGCCAGACCCTCAGCCTGAATCAGGATCATCTCCTCAACACGCATCAGAGGCCAGTCGTTGTTGTTCAGCGAGTTACCTACACCGCTCTTCAAACCGAACTTAATGTTAGTATAAGGAGCAAATGCAATCTTACCACCATCACTTGTCTCGAAAGCAGCGATCTCGTCGCCAGTAGCCTTGATTGAAGGATCGGCAGGATCGCTCCAAGTCAGGTTAGCCCAGTTGGGTGAGTGGCAGTTAGAATCGAGCCACCAGCCCTTACGAACGTCTGTCTCAGGAATCAGATCGTAAAGCAGATTGTTGATAACAGGAACGTTATCGGTAGCAGGACCATAACCGTCGCCAGTGAAAGCGCAAATCCATGATACAGAAGTACGATAGCCATAGTTACGGATCAGATCGTCGAATACATTGATACCCCAAATCCAGTTGTGATCCTTAAGGTTGTAGAATGAAGGAACACTTACCTCAGCGATTGAAGCAGGAGTGTAACCCTCGGCAGCCTTAGCAGCAGCGGCAGCAGCCTCTGCATACTTACCTGTAGCCAGATATGCACGAGCCAGCAGACCGTTTACTACATGCTCGTCGATATAGTTCTTAGCAGAGCGGCCTACACCACCAAGCTGAGTAAGAACCTCAGTGAGCTCTGTGATTACATATTCGTAAACCTCCTTAACACTAGCACGTGGGTTGTTAGTGAAGTCAACACCATCGGTGAGCAGAGGAATACATGGCTCGTCGGCAGCTGTAGCATAACCGAACTGGAAGTAAGGAGCCAAAGCCATATAAGCGAAGCAACGCAGAGCGCGAGCCTGTGCAATCTGATTCTGGATCTTAGGATCTTCGCTGTCAGCAGGCAGAGAAGCAATGAAATCATTGCAAAGACCAATCTCGGTATAAGGAACCTTATAGCGGATGAATGGGTTTGCGTAGTTAGGATTACGGTTAGAGTACTCACTACATGTAGAGAACCAGTTATAACCGTTGTCGCCACCGAACATATCGGCACCCTCAAGGTCGAGCGAGATAGCTGCCATTACGAAACCGAAGTCATCAGCACGGCTGCTTGTAGGATAACCTGTAGAAGGCTTAGCCATGAAGTTGAACATACCGTCGAATGTAGCCTGGATACGAGAAGGTATTGCCAGGTTGGTCTCCTGAACCTGCTCAGGGGTCAGGGCACCGCTCTCAGGATCCTGCTCATTGAGATCGTTACAAGATACAGTCAGCAAGCCTGTACCGAGAACTAATGTGAAAATCTTATATAGTTTCATATCTTTATATCTTTTTTCTATTATACCATTTTACCTTTAGAATGTAACGGTGAGACCAGCGGTAAGAGAGCGCATAGCTGAGTAGCTACCTGAAGCAAGACCACCACCAGAAGTCATAGAACCGATACCGAGGTTATAACGGGGATCCATACCCTTACGGGCTGTAAGCAGGAAGAGGTTCTCACCAGCTACATATACGCGGATACCACGAAGTGTCAGAGGAGTAACAATGCTCTTTGGCAGGTTGTAACCGATTGACAGGTTGTTCAAGCACAGATAGTTAGAGTTGGTCAGGAAACGATCCTGAGGAGTCTGTGAACCAACACCTGGGTCATCAACCGATGCATTACTCAGACGAGGAATGTTAGAGCCCTTGTTTGTCTCGCTCCAAGCATTCAGCAGGTCGCGGTGCATAGCCTTACCAGCCTCAGAGCTGAGGGCGTTGTGCATCAGCTGCTGATATGAACCATCGTAGAACTTACCACCGAGCTGGAAGCTGAACTGAGCTGTAATCTCAACACCATATACTGAGAGTGAAGTACCGAAACCACCCTGTACCTTTGGCAGGATATCGCCTACATCGTAACGAGTAGCCTTAGAGATATCGGTTGTAAGACCTTCCTCTACCTTCTGGTTTGGATCCTCACCGTAAGAGTTTACGCGAGTATCACCACTCATAGGATCGAGTGAGCCATCAGCAAGCTTGCTCTGGTTCTGACGTGCGCCGTTCTTGTCGAGCAGGAACTGAGCGTGATACAGAGCCTGACCCTCCTCGTTTACACCAGCATACTTAACCATGTAAGCCTGAGCTGAAGAACCACCTACGCGGATAATCTGGTTAGAGTAACGCTGACCAGTCTCAACGATAGCAGGATCAAGTTCGGTGAACTCGTTCTTGTTGTGAGCCAGAGCAAGGTTAACACTCCAGTTAATATCCTTTGTGCGGATGATGCTTGCATCGAGAGCGAACTCAATACCACTGTTCTTCAGGGTACCGATGTTAGTGTAGTAGCTGTTTACAGTCTTACCAGCTGAAGCAGGCAGAGTCTTTGACCACAGCAGGTCGCTGGTTGTACCAGAGTAAACCTCCAACGAACCAGTGAGGCGGCTCTTGAAGAGAGCGAAGTCGAAACCGGCGTTCCAACTCTTCTTGGTCTCCCAAGTAAGGTTCTCGTTACCCATTGTGCTCTGCTGGATAGAGTATGACTGAGTATCAGCATTGTAAGTAGTAGAGTAACGGTCAGCGTAAGCATAGTAGCCCATTCCGCGGTCGTTACCGTTCTCACCGTAAGAGAACTTGAACTTCAGGATATCTACCCACTTCAGCTTCTGCATGAACTTCTCCTTATTTATCTGCCAAGCAATACCTGCTGACCAGAATGTACCCCAACGGTGACCAGGAGCGAAGGTAGAAGAACCGTCGCGACGGATAGAAGCGTTAACGAAGTAACGGTTGTCGTAGTCATAACCTACACGACCAAGGAAACCTTCAGTCATATAGTTATTTGTATAAGAAGATACAGACTTCTTGTCGCTACCCTTAGCATTGTTCAACTCAGCGATGAATGGATCGTAGAGGTGATCATTGTAACCATCAAGGTTCTGCTCCTTAATCTTGTACTGCTCGTAACCAGCCAGAACAGTAATATTATGAACTTCAGCAAAAGTATGGCTGTAGTTAGCCAGATACTGCTGGTTAACGCTGAATGTACGATTGTGCTCAACCTCAACCTCACCATCTACAGAACCTGATGAGGCAAATGCGCTGTACAGGTAGTTGTAACGGCTGTTGATATCAGTAGCGCTCAACTGAGCAGTCAGATTCAAACCAGTGATAGGAGTAATAACAGCAGCCCACTGACCGGTGAAGATGTCACCAAAGCCCTTAGTACGGTTGAAGTCGTTATCGCGAGCAGCATTGTTGATGAAGCCCGGACGAGTCTGATTTGAGTTATTGTTGGTCATATAAAGCTTACGACCATTCTCCATCATGATGCTACCATCCTGATTACGCAGGTAGAGAGGATAGATAGAACCCATAGAGTTTGCATAGTAGAACAGGTTAGATGAGCTACCGTAAGTTGTAGAACTGTACGAAGGAGACTCGCTGATGTTATGAGTGAAAGCCATGTTGGTGGTCAGCTTCAACCACTTCTTAGCCTGATACTCAACATTTGTACGAGAGGTGTAACGCTGGTAGTTAGAGTTAGCTACCTGACCACCATCATTCAGGAAACCTACGCTAGCATAGTAGTTCAGGTTACCAGTAGCACCACTTGCGCTAACATTGTACTCCTGACGGAATGAGTTGTGATACAGCTCATCATACCAGTCGTCTGGTGTGTAGTAGTACTCACCATCCCAGTAACCAAGCTTAGCATTCGGATTCAACTTAAAGTCATGACCAACGAGGTTCTGACCCTCAGGAAGTGTATAAACCTGAACACCAGTACCACCACCGCTTGAAGAAAGAATCATACGGTCTGCATAGTCGAAAGCCTGCTCAGAGGTCTTACCATGATAATACTGGCTGTTGTAGAGTGAACGATAAACAGTCTCGTAGTACTCTGCAGGATTCTTGATAACATCATACTGTGGAACCAGACGGCCATTAGAACCCCACTTCATATCAACCTTAATCTCAGCGTCCTGATTGTTCTTAGCCTTCTTGGTAGTGATGATGATAACACCGTTAGCACCACGGTTACCATAGATGGCAGATGCAGAAGCATCCTTCAGTACTGACATTGACTCGATATCCTCAGGGTTGATAGAAGCTACGCTCTGCTCCATGGGCACACCGTCAACGATGTAAAGTGGAGTAGTAGCTGCAGCATACGAACCGATACCACGGATGCGAATGGTAGGAGCACTACCAGGAGCACCTGATGAAGATGTAGCTGTGATACCGGCGACCTTACCTACCAGAGCGCTGGTAGCAGTAGAGGTTACGTGAGCAGTAATGTCCTTGCTGTCAACCTCAACGGCTGAACCAGTGAAGGCAGACTTCTTTGATGTACCATAACCGATAACGAGCACGTCGTCAAGAGTCTTGGCATCCGACTTCAGGAACACACGCATATTGTTCTTAGCATCAACGTCCTTCGTCTCCATACCGAGGTAAGAGATACGAAGCTTCTTCTTGCCTTCGGGCAATGTGATACTGAACTTACCGTTCACATCTGTCAACATACCGGTCTGTGTACCGATCACCTGAACAGCAGCACCAATGATGGGCTGACCGTCTTCCTGTGAGAGGACTGTACCGGAAACTTTCGTCTGAGCCAGTGCAGTTCCTACACAGAGGAAGAGACTGACAAAAAACAACGTTAGTCTTTTTTTCATAAATTCTCTCTCTTTTTGTTAATTATAAATGTTAAAACTAAATTTCTCACGCGCACATATTATTAATAGGCACAGCTACAGGGGGTCGAAGCTGACACTTTGAAACCCTTTTGCCACGTTCAGGTTGCAAAAATAATGCTTATGTTCCTAAAAAACGAATAAAATTATAAAAAAAACACATTTTAGCTGCATTTTTTAACAAATCGAATACTCGGATTGATACAAATCAATGCGAAGTAGAATGAAAGTAGAACAAATAATTAACTTACAGTTTGACATCAAAAGCACACGATAAAGTAGAAATTGAAACTTATATTATGCCAAAATATAGCAAAACACAAGAATTTTTCATACTATCGCTTAGACTTAAAAAAGTCCAGCATCAGTTGTCGGCATTCGGTTTCTAGCACTCCGGTAGTAACGGTTGCCTTAGGATGAAAAGCATTTGGCGCCAATAGGTGATAGCCACGCTTGTCATCAGGAGTACCATAAACTATGCGGGGAATCTGTGCCCACCCTATCGCACCAGCACACATGGTGCAGGGCTCAACAGTTACATAGAGTGTGCAGTCTGTAAGGTATTTTCCGCCAAGGGTATTGGCAGCAGCGGTGATGGCCTGCATCTCGGCATGTGCCGTAACATCGCAAAGAGTTTCGGTGAGATTATGGGCGCGAGAAATCACGCGGTCCTTACATACCACTACTGCCCCGATGGGTATCTCACCCACCTTAAGCGCCTCGTGGGCCTCATCAAGAGCCATCCTCATGTAGCGCTCGTCTTTCTTGATTTGTTCTTCCATAATGCAAAGATAGTATTTTTTTCCTACGAATTGTACTGATTATACAGATTATTTATTAAATTTCGTAAAATCCGTATAATCCGTAGGCTATTTTTCGTATCTTTGCAGTCAGAATGAGGGAATTTAGGATTATTCATATCGACAAAACGGATTCTACCAACCGATGGATGAAGGAAATGATACAGCTACACCCATCAGAGAACACGCAAGATGAGATTGTGGTGGTATGTGACTATCAGACGGCTGGCAGGGGATGTGGCTCGAACTCGTGGGAGGCCGAACCGGGCAAGAATCTGCTGATAACGCTACTGATGCATCCTAAAAAAGTGAGCGCCCGAACCCAGTTTATCATCACTCAGATAGTATCGGTGGCGCTATGCCGCACGATTGAGAGTGTAATAGGAGACGAACACAACGTATCTATAAAATGGCCCAACGATATATATGTTGGCGATAAGAAGATATGCGGCGTGCTGATAGAAAACCATCTGCAAGGCCGACGGATAAAAGACTGCATAATTGGCATCGGACTGAACGTGAACCAGACGGAGTTCAGAAGCGATGCACCAAATCCGGTTTCGATAGCGCAGTTGACTGGCAACGAGACCGACCGCGAGGATGTGCTGATGACACTTCTGACAAACCTGAGCAAGGAGTGCGAAAACAAGAATGTACACCTAGACTACCTGAGCAGGATGTATCGACGCGACGGTATGTATCCGTTTGAAACCGAAGGTACACGCTTTATGGCCAAAGTGGTAGGAGTGAACGACGACGGCCGACTAATGCTGCAAGACGAGAATGGCATAGGTCACCTATTTAGATTTAAGGAAGTAACGTTTATAATTAAGAATTAAGAGTTAAGATTTAAGAATTAAGAGATAGTAATTATGGCAAGATTTAAGAGAATTCTGTTGAAGCTCTCGGGTGAGAGCTTGATGGGGAAGCAGGGCTACGGTATCGACCCTGAGCGTTTGAGCGACTACGCTAACCAGATTAAGGAGATAGCTGGAATGGGCGTACAGATTGGTATCGTGATAGGTGGAGGAAACATCTTCCGCGGACTGAGTGGCAGCCAGAAAGGTTTCGACCGCGTAAAAGGCGACCAGATGGGTATGTGTGCCACAGTGATCAACTCGCTGGCTCTGAGTTCGGCTCTGGGTGCAGTTGGTGTAAAAAACAAGGTGCTGACAGCCATCCGCATGGAGCCAATCGGTGAGTTCTACACCAAATGGAAGGCTATCGAGGCTATGGAGGCTGGATATGTGTGCATATTCTCAGCAGGTACAGGTTCGCCCTACTTCACTACCGATACTGGCAGCAGTCTGCGTGGAATTGAGATTGAGGCCGACGTGATGCTGAAGGGTACACGTGTGGACGGAATATACACAGCCGACCCAGAAAAGGATCCTACAGCAACCAAGTTTGATGATATAACATATAAAGAGGTACTCGCGCGCGGGCTGAAAGTAATGGACCTGACAGCCATCTGCATGTGTCAGGACAACAACCTGCCAATCTACGTTTTCAACATGGACGTAGTGGGAAATCTGAAAAAGGTGATGGACGGCGAGCAGATAGGCACGCTCGTACATAATTAAGAATTGAGTTAAGAGTTATTTAACCTCCTCAAACTCAACGTATTCATCGTCACCAGTCTTTTCGAAGATTTTCTTATCTTCCTGGCGCTGATCGATGATAGTTACACCACCGCTTGTAGTAGTTCTACGAGCGGTTTTTTGTTGTGTTGAACCGTCGGCCGAACTTGAGCTAGCGGCACCAGTGCGGCTGCCACGCTGCTGTTGCTTTTGCCCAGGCTTGCGACTGCTCTTAAAGTAGTCATCGCCAAAGGGATTACGTTCTTTCTGCTCGTTGCGTTTTTCACGGCGATAGAAATAATCCTCAGCATTTTCGCGCATACGCTTCATGTTGCGATACACCACATTGATAACGATGATTGCAATAACAGCTATGGCAATAAAGCCGAATACAATAAAGGCCACAAAAGTCTTCATAAAGACCATTTTTAGTTACTTTTTAGTTAAAACAGCTATCTTAGACAGCAATACGTACCATGCAATGATGGCCGCAAAGCCGCTAACTCCTAAAAGGAGCAACAGAGGAATACATGATATTACGAATATATACTTAATTTCATTACCTTTCCATCCCCAATGCTTGAATTTGAGTGCAAACATGGGTATCTCGGCTATTAGCAGATAGCAGCTTACGAAGGTGCCAAGAAGTATAACCCACTCCATACCCTCGAAGGTGATGTCGTTCTGCTGTAGTCCCAAAACAAGTGATCCCCAGAACAGAGCATTGGCAGGAGTTGGCAATCCAATAAATCCCAAAGCCTGACGCTCATCGAGATTGAACTTGGCAAGACGCAGAGCCGAGAAGGCTGCCATTACAAATGCCAAGAACGGAAGCACAAAGATATCATTATGGAATGTGCATATATAACTGAATACAATAGCTGATGGGGCGAAGCCAAAAGTAATATCATCGGCCAGCGAATCAAGCTCCTTACCGATAGGTGATGATACGCCTAGCAGTCTAGCACTCATTCCATCGAAGAAATCGAATACGGCTCCGATGACAATGAACAGCAACGCCATCTCGAAATCGCCAAGAAAAGCGAAATATGTAGCGACGCAACCCGAAATTAGGTTGCAGCAGGTTATCGTATTAGGGATATGCTTCTTCATGCCAATTGTCAATTGTCAATTATCAATTAAGCCAACTTGGCAATTACCGTTTGATCGCCTGTAGTGGGCTGATCCATTGTGACACAAGCCTTAGCGCTGAGTGGCAGAAATACGTCTACGCGCGAACCCAACTTTATAAAGCCCAGATGCTCGTCGATGTAGCACTCCTCACCATCCTTAGCATAAGTAACGATGCGGCGAGCCAACGCTCCTGCAATCTGACGAACCAGGATATCCTGACCATCAGGTGTGGTAATCATAATGTCGGCATGCTCGTTCTCCTCACTAGCCTTAGGCAACCAAGCCTTGTGGTAGTTGCCGTTGAAGTGCTTAACAAACTTAACCTTACCATCTACTGGATACCAATTGGCATGCACATTGAGCGGACTCATAAAGATACTGATCATGAGTCGCTTGTCGTGGAAATATGTATTTTCCTCGGCCTCTTCTACTACAACTATTTTGCCATCGGCAGGGGCTACAACCAGTCTGTCGGTATCGCCATTAAAGTAACGAATAGGGCAACGATAGAAGTTGAGCGCAATAAACCACGCTGTGCAGAATATTGCCATAAATATCCAGAATGGTATGGTAGTATTGAGTCCATACCACAGCAACAAACCTATACCAACTATAGCCAAAGCACTGAGTGTCAATTCATTAGTACCCTCGCGATGGATTCTAATCTTCTTGAGTTTCTTTATTCTTTCTCCCATTAGTTAAATTTCGATTGTTATATTTCTGGGTGCAAAGGTACATTTTTTTTTTGAGAATTTCAAACTTTTCACTTTTTTCTTTTGGTTATCTCGAAATTTAAGCGTACCTTTGCGCTCGACCTAAGGGTCGCTTTGCCATGCAAAGAACCTCAAAATTAAGCAATTTCGACAAAAAAAGATGGAAGATTTCGTACATCTACACGTACATACATACTACTCGATACTCGATGGACAGTCGAGCATCAAAAAGCTTGTAGACAAAGCTATCGGCGACGGCATGAAGGGTATGGCCATCACCGACCACGGCGACATGTTCGGCATTAAGGAATTTCACGACATTTGCAACGGAGTGAACAAACAACGAAAAAAAGAAGGACTTGAACCATTCAAGCCTATCTTTGGTTGCGAGATGTATGTGGCACGCAGAGGCGACATGACGCTAAAGGACACAAAGGAGGACCTGGGAGGTTACCACCTGATAGTTCTGGCAAAGAACGAGCATGGATACAAGAACCTGATAAAACTGGTAAGTAACTCGTGGGTGGATGGTTTCTACAACCGTCCGCGAACAGACCATAAGCAGCTGGAGAAATATCACGAAGACCTGATAGTGTGCTCCGCATGTATAGCCGGTGAGGTGCCTGCAAAAATACTGAAAGGCGACATCGAAGGTGCACGCAAGGCAATAGAGTGGCACAAGAATCTTTGGGGCGACGACTACTATCTGGAGTTACAGCGCCACGAGGTAAAGAACCCCGATCCGAAATATCGTGCAAACCGCGAGACATTCCCACTGCAGCAACAGGCCAACAAGGTGCTGATAGAGTTGGCCAAGGAATATGGTGTAAAACTGGTGTGCACCAACGATAGTCACTTTGTTGATGAAGATAACGCCGAGGCTCACGACCACCTGCTGTGTCTGGCTACGGGTAAGGACCTTGACGACCCCACTCGTATGCTGTACTCTAAGCAGGAGTGGTTTAAGACACAGCAGGAGATGAACGACATCTTCAGTGATGTGCCCGAAGCGCTGGCCAACACAGTAGATATATTAAATAAGGTGGAAACATACAGTCTGGATGCCGACCCAATCATGCCGTTCTTCCCCATCCCAGAGAGTTTTGGTACTGAGGAGGAATGGCGACAGAAGTTTACCGAGGAAGACCTGTACAAGGAGTTTACCTGCGACGAGAACGGCGAAAACCAGTTGCCACCCGAGGAAGGCGAGAAGAAGATAAAAAAACTGGGCGGCTACGACAAGATATACCGAGTGAAGTTTGAGGCCGACTATCTGGCCAAACTGGCCTACGAGGGTGCGACAAAGCGCTACGGCAACCCACTGGCCAAGGACGTTGACGACCGAATAAGATTCGAGTTGCACATCATGAAGACGATGGGTTTCCCAGGATACTTCCTCATTGTGCAGGACTTTATCAACTCGGCCCGCGACGAACTGGGAGTGATGGTAGGTCCTGGTCGTGGATCGGCTGCAGGTAGTGTAGTGGCATATTGTCTGGGCATAACAAAGATTGACCCGCTGAAGTACGACCTACTGTTTGAGCGTTTCCTTAACCCCGACCGTATATCGCTGCCTGATATCGATACCGACTTCGACGATGACGGACGAGGTAAGGTTCTGAAGTGGGTAATGGATAAGTACGGACACGAGAACTGTGCACACATCATCACATACGCATCGATGGCCACCAAGAACTCTATCAAGGATGTGGCCCGAGTAGAAAATGTGCCGCTGGCAATATCTAACGCTCTATGTAAAGCCATCCCTGACAGATTGCCAGATGTAGACGGCAAGACGCCAAAGATGAATCTGGTAAATGCCATCAAGGCTGTACCTGAACTGCAGGAGGCCGAGACATCGACCGACCCACGCATAGCAAACACGATGAAATATGCTAAGATGCTGGAGGGAACGGTTCGAGGCACAGGTATCCACGCCTGCGGATTCATCATCTGTCGAGACCCGATTAGCGACCATGTGCCTGTATCGACGGCCGACGACCCAGACTTTAAGGGTACAAAGACCAACTGCACGCAGTACGACGGACACGTAATTGAGTCGACAGGACTGATCAAGATGGACTTCCTGGGACTGAAGACTCTGTCGGAGCTTAAGGAGGCATGTGCAAACATCAAGCGTACACGAGGCATCGACGTGGATTTGGATACAATTCCCATCGACGACCCTAAGACGTACGAACTGTATCAGAAAGGACGCACCATCGGTACATTCCAGTTTGAGTCGGCAGGTATGCAGAAGTACCTGCGCGAACTGCATCCAACGGTGTTCGAAGACCTGATTGCGATGAACGCCCTGTATCGTCCAGGACCAATGGACTACATCCCCGACTTCATCAAACGTAAGAACGGACTGGAGCCTATCACTTATCCCATCGATTGCATGGAGAAGTACCTGAAAGATACATACGGTATCACTGTGTATCAGGAGCAGGTGATGCTGCTATCACGCCAGTTGGCCGACTTTACCCGAGGCGAGAGTGACGCTCTGCGTAAGGCGATGGGTAAGAAGAAGAAGGACATCGTAGACGCAATGAAGCCTAAGTTTATCGAGGGCGGAAAGAAGAACGGACACGACCCACAGATACTGGAGAAGATTTGGGCCGACTGGGAGAAGTTTGCATCGTATGCGTTCAACAAGTCGCACGCTGCATGCTACTCGTGGGTGGCTTATCAGACGGCATACCTCAAGGCCAACTACCCAGCTGAATACATGGCTGCCATTATGAGTCGCCGACGCGACCAGATAACTGAAATCACAAAACTGATGGATGAGTGCAAGCAGATGGGTATAGCCACACTGGGACCAGATGTGAACGAATCATACGAAAAGTTTGGTGTGAACCATCATGGCGAAATCCGCTTCGGATTGGGCGCCATCAAGGGAATGGGCGATTCGGCTGCACTATCGATTATCGAAGAGCGCGAAAAGAACGGCCCATATAAGGACATCTACGATTTTGCCCAGCGCGTAAACTTCTCGTCAGTTAATCGTAAGGCTTTTGAATCGCTAGCACTGAGCGGTGGTTTCGACAGTTTTGGCATACGTCGTGAAGACTACTTTGCACAGAATCCCAAGGGCGAGACATTTATTGAGACACTGTGCCGCTACGGACAGCTGTACCAACAGGAGCAGGCCGAAATGAAGAACTCGCTGTTCGGCATGATGGGCGAAGAGGTTGAGATAGCCCTACCCCAGGTACCCAAGAACGATATGCGCTGGAGCGACATAGAGAGGCTGAACAAAGAGCGCGAACTAGTAGGAATCTATCTTTCGGCACATCCGCTGGATGAATATAAGATAATACTCGACAACCTGTGCAACACAAAGTGTGTCGAATTGGCAGATGTGGCTAAACTAGCAGACCGTGAGGATGTGATATTCGGCGGAATTGTGACTGCACAGAAGACAGGTTTCACCAAGACCAGCAAACCATATGGAGTGGTGACAATCGAAGACTTCGAAGGTTCAGGCGAGTTGTTTATGATGGGCGAGGAATGGGGCCAGCGTGCCGGTATGTTCTCGATAGGTGCATCGGTATATGTGACGGCTAAGGTTAAGTCGAGGTTTATGTACAACGACAACGGCCCGAAAGACCTGAAGATAGGCGGAGTGGAATTCCTACAGACCATCAAGGAAAAGGCTATCGACCGCATCACGATATCACTGCTCACCGACAAGCTGAACGATACGATAGTGGCCGACCTGACAGAGATTATCAACGATAATCCAGGAAAGACAAAACTATTTTTCCAACTGCGCGACTCGGCTGGTAATCACCACGTGCTGCTTAGGAGCAAACGTGAGGGGATAGACGTAAAGAACCAATTGATAAGCTATATAGAGAGTCACGAGGGGTTGGCATACTCCATAAATTAGTGGCATGCGATTTGCTAGAGACACAATAGTTCACATAGTATTAACAGATTTAATTAAGTAAGAACAATGGAAGTAACAATCACAAAAGAAAACTTCGCAGAACTTAAGGCTGGCAACCTGCCTTTGGTAGTAGATTTCTGGGCTACATGGTGTGGTCCCTGCCGTATGGTGGCTCCTATCATCGAAGAGCTGGCCAAGCAGTACGATGGAAAGATCGTAGTAGGCAAGTGCGACGTTGAGGACAACGAGGATCTGGCTGCAGAATTTAGTATCCGCAACATTCCTACCATTCTGTTCTTCAAGAATGGCGAGGTAGTCGACAAGCTTATCGGTGCTCAGTCGAAGGCTAAGTTCGAAGAGAAATTTGAAGCAATGCTCTAAGAATCCCCCGATTATCCGACGGTAACTACACGGTTGCCGTCGGTTTTTTCTTCTATCGATACTTTAACGGCATCCTCGGGCAACACTTCTTCTATCAACTCGGGCCACTCGATAAGACACAGGCAACCACTATAGAAGTAGTCTTCGTAACCCATATCATATACTTCGTCGAGCTTCTTGATACGATAGAAATCAAAGTGATAGATGCTCTCGCCCTCGCCTGACGTGTACTCATTGATGATAGCGAATGTGGGCGATGTGATTACATCGTCGACACCTAAAGCCTCGCAAATAGCTTTGATAAATGTGGTTTTTCCGGCTCCCATCTTTCCGTAGAAAGCAAACACACGACTATCGCCCATATTGGCGATAAACTCTCGGGCTGCATCCCCGATTTGGTCTAAACTATTAATCTTGATCTCCATATATCTTTATTTTCACTTTTCACCTTTTCTTCCCAGTCAGTGTGATGAGCGGCACAATCATCTCTTCCATCGAAATACCACCATGCTGGAATGTGTCGCGAAAGTATGACACATAATAATTGTAGTTGTTGGGATACGCAAAAAAAGAATCGCCTGTGGCAAAGACGTAGCTTGTTGACAAGTTGGGCTGTGGCAACAGAGCCTTACGTGGGTCCTTGATGACAAACAGACTCTTATCCCCATCGTATGACAGATTCTTGCCTAGCTTGTAGCGCAGGTTGGTGTTAGTATTGCGATCGCCAACAATCTTTACTGGTTGGGTGCAACGTATACTGCCGTGGTCGGTAGTCACTATCACCTTGCATTTCATCTGGGCCAACTGGCGGAAGAAGTCGTTGATGACAGAATGGCGGAACCACGAAAGGGTGATGCTACGATAGGCACTCTCATTGTTGGCCAACTCGCGCACCATCTTCGACTCAGTGCGGGCATGACTGAGCATATCGATAAAGTTGAACACCACCACGTTCAGTGGATTCTTTTCGATGTTCTTCATCTGCTGCATCAGCTTATCGGCATCGGTCTGGGTGTTTATCTTGTGATAACTAAATGTCTCCTTGCGGCGATAGCGCTCCAACTGAGTGCGGATTAGCGGTTCCTCGTTGAGGTTCTTGCCTTCTTCCTCGTCTTCGTCCACCCATAGGTCAGGAAACATATCCTGGATTTTATTGGGCATCAAGCCACTAAAAATCGCATTGCGGGCATATTGCGTAGCTGTGGGCAGAATACTGTAATACACATCTTCGTCGATATCGAAGTATTGGCTTAGTTCCTTAGATAGTACTCGCCACTGATCGTAGCGGAAGTTATCGAGCACCACCAGGAATACCTTTTCGCCAGCAGAAAGTAAGGGGAACACTTTTGTCTTGAAGATTTCTGGTGACAGCACAGGTTTATCAATTGACAATTGAGAATTGAGAATTGACAATTGTGAAATCCAATCCAGATAGTTCTTTTTGATAAACTTCACAAATCCATTGTTAGCTTCCTCCTTCTGCATCTCCAGCATCTCTGTCATCGAACTCTCAGTCGAACTGAGTTCTAATTCCCAATGAACCAATCGCTTGTAGACATCCACCCAGTCCTGCCAAGTGCGGCAATCCATTATCTGCATGGCTATCTGCTGGAAGTTCTGCTGATATTGCGATTGGGTTATCTCGGTCTCGATGGCCTTGCGATGTATATTCTTCTTGAGCGTAAGCAGTATCTGGTTGGGGTTGACAGGCTTGATGAGATAGTCGGATATCTTCTGTCCGATGGCCTGCTCCATGATGTTCTCTTCCTCGCTTTTGGTCACCATCACCACCGATATCGACGGATTAATCTCCTTGAGTTTGCGCAGGGTTTCAAGTCCGCTGATACCAGGCATCTGTTCATCTAGTAGCACCAAGTCGAAGTTGCGCTGACGACACTGATCGATGGCATCGGTACCGTTGCTTACGGTCACGATTTCATAGCCTTTCTTTTCGAGGAACATGATGTGCGCCCTCAGTTGCTCAATCTCATCGTCTACCCAAAGTAGTAATCCGTTTGTCATATATCTCGTAGCGATTAATTACCAAAAATCATCATCAAAATCGAATGCAGACTGCTGCTTTTTCTTGGTGGCAGGAGTCTGAGGTTCGGCAGGCTGTTCTGGCACGATGTCCTCTACATCAGGAGCATCGATACTCTCAGGATTGATGAGCAGATTCTCCTTGCTGACCTCCATCGGAGCCAACTCGCGCTCGTAGAACAGCTGATACTCATCATAACTATACTTAGTGCCGAGACTTGGCAGATTCTTCTCGCTCACAATGAGTCGCTTAGTGCCAGCAATGTGATTGCGCAGCGACTCGTTGTCGTATAGCATTCTAGCATATTGCAGTGCCTCGTCGTAACTCTGGAATCCGCTTACTATCATACGGTTAAGTTCGCGGTCCTGGTCTATCTGTATCTCGAAGTTGCGCACCAAAAAGTTGGTGAAGTTATAGCGTGCCAACTCAAACAGCAGTTGGTTCTGATTTACTGAGTCTGGGATGTAGACCAGCATAAACAGATAGTGGTCGTTGCGCTCTACACTCAGTGTGTCTACTATGGTAGAATCGCCAGAAAGAGCCACATCGCGCTGTGTCCACACATCGTTGATATCAAACTTGCCGCCATGCAGGCGTCTGCCATCCTGCACACCCTTGATAATCATTCCTGCCATCTTGCTCACCTCGCTCTCAGGGAATTTCTCTACTACCTCCTTGAGTTGTTCCATGCATCCATCGCCGTCGCCCTCGTTCAGCAGACTCAAACCGTTGATAAACAAGAATTTATCACGATTGGCACCCTGTGGGAATCGGGTGGCCGAGAGTGCTGCATTCTGTTTTATCACATCAGCCTGATCTGTCTTGAAAGCCTCGTAGGTGGCAGAGTATAGCGAGTCTTCTATCTGTTCGCCAAAGCGGGCATTTTCGGCATAAAGCGGATCGGAAATGAGTAGTGTCCACTCGCTTTCAGGATAGTCTTGCAACAAACGAGCCATACATTCGTCGGCTTTGTCAGTGTTGCCTTGGCGAGAATAGAGTAGCCACAGATGATACAAGGCCTCATCATTGTGCTCGAATTCAGGATAGTCGGCTATCAGTCGGCACAGATAGCGCTCACTGATAGCCAGGCGCTCCAGCTTATCCTTAAGAATAATGCCTGCATGGAATAGTCCATCCTGAATGATTTCATGACAAGCCGACTTCTGTTCGTCAGTGAATGGGATCTGTGCCAGATAGTACTCGCGCTTGTGTGGATCGAAGGCGGCAGAATCCGTAGGCTCAGATTTGACACTGTCATTTGTCATTATTGTCGCGCTATCTATGCTATCAGTGGCAACACTATCAGATTCCACTTCATCTTCTGAAGATGGCATACTGATTACGGTGCGATTGCTCCGCTGCCAGTCGTCTACATTCTCACGTTTTCCCCATAGGCGCTGGAAGTCTGTTTTACCCTGACTCACGGCCGTAGGGTTGTAGAAGTACCAGGTGCCATCACCCTTCTTCTGTGTAGTTGGCGTTTGCGGATTGCGATTATTACGATTGGCGTTAAGATTGTTCTGATTGTTGCGTGTCTGTTGGGCTTCGGCCTCTGCTTCCAACTGTGCGTCGCGCTCTTCCTTTTCCTTTTTCTTCAGCGCGTCAATCACACGGTCGATGGCTTTGTTACGATCCGACTCTGACATCTGCGAGAGTTCCAGCAGTGAGTCTTGCAGATGGATAGCCTCAGTATATGGCACCAGTTCGTCCAGTATCTTTGATCGCAAAGATAGTTCCTCATAGTCTTTTCGATCCTTATCCAGCAGTCCGATAGCCTCGCCATAACAGCGCTGGGCATCGCCAAATTTTTCGCGCTCCCAATAGATATTGCCTAGTGTGAGCAGTAGCACACCCTTTTCGATACCATTTCGAGTGGACTTCTTGTTGCCCCTTTCATAGGCGTATATGGCTTGGAGTGTATCGCCCTGTGCCATATAGATATTGCCGATGGCATAATACACCTGGTCCAGATACTCAGCATTGTTGTCGTTGGCCGCCATGCGTTTCAGCTTGCCTATCATCTGCTTACCATTATTCTTGGCCAGCACCTCAGTCTGGGCGATACGGGCATTAAACTCCAGTTCGTATGGAGGACTACAGCGTATCACACGTCCAAATGCCTTATAAGCCTCTTGCTGGTGTCCAAGCAGATTCTCTATCTGACCTAGCAGATACAACTCACGCGCCTTCTGCACCTTGCGCTTTTCGTGCTTGATAGCCTTTTGCAGATAGGGTATCGCCTTCTGATAGTCGGCCTCGTGAATGTAGTAGTCGGCATAGGTATAGTCCCAATCCTTAACGGCACGAAAGTCCATCGAGTCGCGACTCATATTACGTATCACGTCCTCGGCATCATAGCGCCAAGTAAGTTCTGTGTAACACTTTGCCAACCAAGCGCGGGCAAGTCCACACACCAGCGGCTGTCCCTGATACAATCGGAGCACATACGAGAATGTAGCTGCCGACTCTTCAAACTGTCCCATCTGGAACTGGGCCTTTCCCATCATCAGCCAGGCTTTCCACAGGAATGGATTCTGCTCCTTGCCTTTCTCCTTGATGCTATGTCGATGGATGGCTTTCTCCATCTTTTCGACTGTTCGCTCATAGTTCGACTTACCTATCTCCCGACTGCTCTTATTGCCGACGGGATATAGAGGAATCAGTTCTGTGTAGTTGTCCTTATTGCCTTTCTCCTTTTCCAGATTACCGTCGATAAAGGCCAGATGACCATTATAATAGGTATTATAGCGGGCATTGAAAGAGTGCCAGAAGCGTGAGCCAGCTGTATTTTTCTGCGTAGAACATGATGTAAGGAATACAGAAGGAGACAGAAGAATGCTGATGAAGGCAGAAGACAACAGAATTGCGACCAGATGCCTACTGCCACAAAACCCTTGTCGATTATCTTCCTTCATCTCCATATACCTTACTTAATATCAGTCCTTATCAAACTTCCAATACTTTTCCAGAAAGGAGCGTATCTTACCCATTCTTACAGATTTCTCTCGTTCGGCCACCTCGCGCTTTTTCTCTTGTATCAAGCAGTGAATCTTGCACTCGCCCTCATCGGCCGCAGTACAGGTGGCACAGTCGTGAGCTTGCTTTATCACATCCTCACCCTTATCAAACCAGTTGGCAATCAGAGCTATCACTCCGAGGGCACCAATCATTGCTACACAAACCAGCGCAAACGTCATAGGCTCTCGATGTTAAATCCCACATGCTTCAGGTCGTCCCAGAACTTAGGATACGACTTGGTTACTACCTGTGGATTATTGATAATCAGTCCCTCTGTCTTCAGCGCGAATGGGGCGAAGGCCAATGCCATACGATGGTCTTCGTAGGTATCGATACCAGCCTCCATATCTGGTTCGCATCGCTCGCCGTCCCAGTACAGCTCGCTGTCGTTGGCGTCGTGGATAACGTAGCCCAGCTTCAGCATCTCCTTCTTCAGTGCCGATATGCGGTCGGTCTCTTTGATTTTCAGGGTCGAGAGACCTTTGAAGTGGAATGGGATATCGAGCGCGGCACATGTCACCACGAATGTCTGTGCAAGGTCAGGAGCATTCACAAAGTCGTACTCCAACTTTGACACGCCTCGACCGTTCTTCTTCAGCGTTACCATCTGTGGTATGCCTTTCTGCTGAGTCTCGAAGGTGGTCTTCACGCCTAGCAGACTGAATAGGTAGCGAGTGGTTGAGTCGCCCTGCATCGAGCCGTCCATCAGTCCTGTAAGTCTTACTTCTGCATCGCTATCCTTGCTCAGTGCTACCATCTCATACCAGTAGCTGGCTCCACTCCAGTCGCTCTCGATGTAGTAACGGCGACTCTTGTAGGGCTTATGGGCCACGACGATTGTATCAGTAGAACTCCACTTGGCATCGGCGCCAAACTCGTTCATCATCCACAGCGTAAGGTCGATGTACGGACGAGAGATTATTTCGCCAGTAAGCTGTAGCGTAAGTCCATCCTCTAGCATCGGACCTATCATCAGCAGTGCCGATGTGTACTGCGAACTTACGTTGCCTGGTATCTCCATCAGTCCTCCTGTCAGTTTCTTGCCAGTAATCCTGAGTGGTGGATAGCCCTCCTTTTCCACATATTCTATCTGTGCACCCAGTCGTCGCAAAGCGTCAACCAATATCGATATGGGGCGCTGCTTCATACGCTCAGTGCCAGTTATCACATGGGTTCCACGCATCACACTCAGGTAGGCCGACATGAATCTCATGGCGGTACCTGCACCATTGATATTTATCTCGTCGGGCATATATCTCATTGCATCGATTATCACCTCTGTATCGTCGCAATCGCTCAGGTTCTCAGGCAGAGCGCGCCCGCCACTCAGGGCATAGATGATTAGTGCACGATTGGATATGCTCTTTGATGCTGGCAACTGGATAGTATCTTGCAACCTCTCAGGTGCCGTTATTCTATATTGCTTCATTTCTTGTAATTGTCGCTGTTATTGCATGCAAAGGTACGTATTTTTCGGCAACGGCGCGCACTTTTTTACACATTTTATATATATATTGCAAAAAATACGCTAAAAATTTGGTCAGTTCAAAAAAAACACGTACCTTTGCACCCGCATTCGAAAAAAACTGGTCGAGTGCTAGTCGAATTTGATCGGGATTTAGCGCAGTTGGTAGCGCACACGTCTGGGGGGCGCGAGGTCGCTGGTTCGAGTCCAGTAATCCCGACAAAAAGCGAGAGAATCGAAAGATTCCCTCGTTTTTTTTGTTATTAAGCCGCAGACAGCTTACTTTGTACGCACTAGCAGGGTGTCATCCTTGATGCCTCGGGTGATGATGTGCAGCAGTCGTGTCACGTCGTTCATCAGCAGCGAGTTGATGCTATCGCGCATGTAGGGCTCTATGGGCTTGCGATTACCGTCGCTGTCCTCTTCATAGGCCTCCACCAAATGGCCGTGGTTCCACACCTCCTGTTTGGTGAGCACTGTCTTGCGACCAGCCTTCATCTCCACCTTCCACACGCCATCAGGGTAGCCATTGTCATCGCAAAGGGCTGTAAAGATACCACCCTCGGGCAGATGACCAGAGATACGTCCTCCGATTTCGCAGTCGAATACAGAAAACGACAAATCCGCATTCACGTCGTGCGTAGTGTCGAGCATAGAAAACAGCACATCGCCGTGCAATACGCCATCCACAAAGTATGCGCGCATATTACTATGTCCATCTATAGTCTTGTAGTACATCGACCAGTGGCCGCTCTTGATATCATGATCGAACTCGCCCTCAGCGCGCTCGTAGCTATCATCATCGATGTAGCACTCGTACTGGAAACTGCCGTCCAACTCATGTTCCTCTGATTCTGATTTCTGTATATAAACATAGTCAGCCTCACCGCGACCAAATTCACCGCTGTAAAACTTATGTCCTTCTGGGATGTTTGTCAGCAGTTTAGTTATAAACTTGGGAATATTCACCATAAACTTACACCTCAATTATTCGGCTGCAAAAATAGTGAATTTTCATAAATCATCCAAACATTTTTCAAAAAAAAATGATTATTTCGTCAGATAGCAGTTCAGTTCGGTCGCGAGATAAGAAAAAAAAACTCAACATCGACCCTGCTATTGTATTAGGCGTTTAGGAGAATTTTCTTGCAAGTATTAATGCTAACAATTGCTACTATTAATTCTAGCCATTGCTAATATTAATGGTGTTGAAATAGGTGATTTTGATGGTATTTTACAAGGTGGCATCTATCTGGTAGATAGTACCGTACTATTTAGTAGATTGCCGTAACATATCTATGAGATACCCGTAACTTCGTCCTCCAGTGCACGCTGTGACATTGCTTCCTGTCGTATGAACTAATGACGCACTCTTGGTGGGAGCGACAGATGATTGCCGCGGGCAATGAGATAGAGCAACTGATGGAGTATTACCCCTGTTTGCGAGAGATTTGTTTTGGGCAGAAAACAGGTGCTTACGCTGGCTAAGCGATGGCTACATCAAACGCATAGAATCAGGTCGCTATCAGAAGTTGTTCTTGGAGCTAACATAACAATCGTAATTCCCCTTCCAATCGGATGGGGATTCTTTTTTTCAGCGAATCGTTTGGCGGATTATTAGAAAAGCATTACCTTTGCACCCAGTTATTTTTAATCATAAACTAACATAGGATATAAAATAGGTATGAAAAAGGTAATGATAACAGCCGTGCTCGCCATGATGAATATGGTGGCAATGGCGCAGACGGTGGATAATGATACGACTTGCTATATGGCAGAGCAGGTGTATAAGGCGGGTACTATGCCTAAGTACAAAAGCGGCAGAGCTGCTGTACTGCAGTATCTGTACAACAACATCAGATATCCCAAGGAGGCACAGAAGGAGATGGTAGAGGCCAAGGTGCTAACCTCATTTATCATAGAAAAAGATGGTTCGCTTAGCAATATCACAATCGAAAATACAACCTTGCAATTCTTCGATGCAAAGAAAAAGGCTGAGAAGCTGGGGATGAGCGAGGAGGAACTGAAGCAGCACTTTGGCAAGCAGTTTCAGGAGGAGACCATCCGTCTGCTGACCGAAATGCCCAAAAAGTGGAAGCCTGGCAAGATTGCTGACAAGCCTGTAAGAACAAAGTTCGAGATGCCCGTACACTTTGGAATGGGACGATTCACAGGCATGGGACGCCGCTAATCGCCAGCGTCTGATTTCACACTATCCGCCACTTCGATGTCCCAGTGATTTCTGACGGCTGTGTTACCCACCACTAGAGTGAGTGTGGCTGTGCAGGGATGCTTTAGCGAGTCGAGGGGGAATACTATCTCGCCAACATCGTTTTGCGAGGCTAACGGTATTTTTCCGCTCGAAACCAGTCCGCCTGCCACCACCTGACCAGAATCGGTATGCAGGAAATACGTGACGCGAGTTCGCTGCATATGGCCATACATAGCATTGTAGACCACCACTGGCACTCGCAACGTATCGCTAAGCGTATATCGCGTCTTGGCTAATCGTGCTATGGGCACAATCTGACGACAGAACTGGGTGAAAGCCCTGGCATCCAGATCGTCGGCACCATCGCCCCAACGGGCATGAAGCACACCGCTGAAGTCGCCCTCGCGATCGCACATTCCGCCAAGCAGATAGTGTCCAACAGTGTCATTGAGCAAGCGATGCTCTATTCCCTGTTTATACGTAAGCAGGTCGCTGCCGTATATCACCTTCTGATTCAGCACCACATACGTCAGTTTGCCATCGTTCCACACATAGTCGGCATCGTTAAACCTTACCAGCACCAGCGATGGATGGCGTCCATACACATCGGTGACACGGCTCAACTCGTCCTTCGACTTGACCTCTGGTTGCAGATACATACCTATCTTATCGGCAGCCTGAAAAGCAGCGTCAACAGGGCAGAATCCACGGAATCGCACGTAGTTGATACCTAGAGTCTCAAGTCGCTTGAATATCTTCTCCCAAGTAGCGACATCGGTAGGCATACGGCCCCACATGGGGAAGTAATCGTCCATCATCACACCTCGCAGATATATAGGACGGCGATTCAAAAACAGTTTTCCATCCACTACCCCAGCCTCGCGCATACCATACGTTATCTCCTGATAATCGTCGGCCACACTCAAGCCCATACGAAACATGTTGGGATAAAACTCATCCCAGAAGCGCTCTTTTTCAGGCACAGCCACATCCATCTCTTGGTGGTCAGAACCTAGAAACCAACTGGCAACGTACATATTAGCCGAGTCGCAATCCTCCCTCTGAGTAAGCACATCCAGCATATAGTAGCTGAAATCGGGCGAGCTACCATCATAGTCCACTTCAAGCCTGACATAGGAACTGTATGGTCTGGGGCGCAGTTTTACCTTTTTAATATATAAGCGACGTGGTTGCGAGCGCAGTTCGACAGCACCTAGTATGCCACGCGAGTCGTGCCCGTCCACACTTATCTCGATGCTGTTGCGCTGCCCGGCAGCTATCATCTTAGTGACATCCACCTCATGAGGCACAACCAGCGATGTGTCGCCTTTAGCCTCTATGCCGTTAACCCTTACATGAGTAGCCCCAAGCGGTCGCTCGATGAAAAGCACTACACGACGCTTTTCCCATTTCTGGGGCACATACACACTCTGCCGATACGCTACAGCACTGTCAGCATAAGCAGGTTCGAGCAGCTTGACTACATCCTGAGCCCTGGCCGCTATCGCAAAAGCAAAAAGTAATATGGTAGATATAATCTGTTTCATGGCTGCAAAAATAAATCTTTTTTCTGTATCGACAAAATAAAACAAAGAAAAAAGGCAATTAGACTTGAAATCTAACTGCCTTCTCAGTAGCGGGACCCAGGATTGAACTGGGGACCTCATGATTATGAATCAAAATCGAAAGTTTAAGAAAATATAAAAATCTTCAATTTATTTGCTGATTTTCAGATATTTATGTAATTTTGCATCAAATTTCTAAATCGGATTAAAACGGGTTAAAATGGGCTAAAATGGGCTTAATTCAGGAGTAAACTTTCCCAAAACTTTCCCTAAAATGTCCCATAAATAGGCACTTTCAAAAGACATACTTTCCCGAAAATGCGATTTTAGCTTAAAATGACATCAAAATTGGTTCATAAATAGATAGAAAATATGGCAAAATCTACGCTATCAGCAAAGATAAGTAACTGTACAATCTCACTCGGTTTGGACAAGCGACACCCTAAAGGTAATCTATGCCCTGTCTGTATCAGGTATAGTTTCAACGGGAACTTCATGTACCACCCTATTGGCGACCAGTGCTCTGAAAAAGAGTTCCTACAAATCATGGAAACCGAAATCACACGTGGCAGATCATCGGATTCAAAGAAGTCTTATGCAAACATTAAGAAGAAATGGGAGGAATCTTTCAATATATATAGAGAACGTCTCGAAAGACTTGCTGCGACATCATTCTTATCGCCAGAAACTGTCCGTATCAGCCTAACAGGGAAAAGTACGACACTAAGTTTTCTATCCGTATGGCAGGAAATCATCAGTGAGAGAAAAGCCGGAACTGCTGCCAGTTATGAGGGAGCCATGAAATCTTTCGTAAAGTGTACCAATTTTAGCGAAGCCGACGGGTTCTTGATAACGAAAGACACAATCCACAAGTGGGTACAAGCTATGACTGATGAAAACAAAACGAAAGCCACTATCGGCATATATCTTAGGAGTTGCCGGGTTGTTGTGAAAGAGTGTATTTCGCGCGGACTTATCTCACAAGTTGACTATCCGTTCTCTGACCGCGACGCAGACAAAGTGTCAATACCAAAGGGGAAAAGTAGAAGACAAGAGTGCCTAAGTGTCGAACAGATGACCGAACTGTACCAAATCTTTGCTAAAAAAGATTATCCTGAGAGTTGGGGCGAAGAATACAACAAGGGACTGCACATATCTTTGGGACTATTTCTGTTTCAGTATTTGGGCAATGGAATGAATATGGCAGATGTAGCCAGGCTCACCTACAATACCCACTATACACAGAGCAAAGAGAAATCCCTTTTATTCAACCGAACAAAGACCAAAGATAGAACAGACGATGACAGTGAAGTAATCGTACCAGTCATTCCGGCCCTCAAAAAGATTATCGACGAAATAGCCGAACCGTACGAGAAAGATGTACGTTTGTTCCCTTTCATTCTCAAAGAAGCGAAAACAGAGGCTGACTGCAGGGTACGTGTTGCCCAAGAGAATCAGAATATCAGAAAGCGAATGGCCAAGTTAGCCAAGCATCTTGGATGGAAGGTAACCCCCTCCCCTACATGGTGCCGCCACTCATTTGCAACGAATCTAGCCCATCAAGGGGTACCTATGCAATACATTAGTGACGCTATGGGACACAGAGTTGGAAAGTCGGTGACAATGTCATATATAAATATGTACCCGCACGAGAAACAAATGGAATACAACAGCTTGCTACTTAACCTGCCATCCAGCAAGAAACAGAAGAGTGATCTTGAAAGCATCATAAAGAGTTTATCGGAGAAAGACAAAATGAAACTATTGAAAATGATTTTAAACGAATCATAAAGTACGCGATAAGTGTTAATATTTCATGTTTTACATCCCTATAGGGCTTTATCACATTAATTATTTGTAATTTTGCACTCGAAATGATGACAATTGAAGAGATAAGGACAGGTAAGGAAGGTCAAACATTTGACCTGAAGAGCATACAGATCGATCCGAAAGCATTGGCAATTCCCATCGTAGCAATGGCCAATGCCGATGGTGGCATGCTGGCAATTGGTATTTCTGACAAGACAAGAAAGATAGAAGGTGTGAACCAACATACTGCTAAGTTGAATGAGCTGCTTCGTGTGCCGTTTGACTTTTGCAATCCCTCTATTCCGGTAGCATGTCGCTATATGGATTGTACTGACGATGACGGCAATCCCAATCGTATTCTGCTGATGGATATTCCCGCCAGTCAGTTCCTGCATACAAATCAGGCTGACGAAGCCTATATCCGTGTGGGCGACAAGAGCCGTAAACTGACATTCGAAGAGCGCATGCAACTGATGTACGACAAAGGTGAACGTTCCTACGAAGACACGGCAGTATATGGTGCAACCATTGATGACATCGATATGGATGCCGTTGCCGAATATGCCAAGCTGGTAGGTTACGGGAAGTCACCGCTTGAATACCTGCGAGAGAACAACGGCTTTGTCACGACCAACAAGAAGGGTGAGGAAGATGTCAGCGTTGCTTGTATCCTGCTCTTCGGCAAGAACCCTCAGAAGTTCTTCCCTCGTAGTCGTACCCGCTTCATTCGTTACGAAGGTGTTGACGAGAAAGTTGGTGCAGAGATGAACGTCATCAAGGATGTCATTTTCGAGGGAACCATTCTGAACCAAGTCAGGAAAACTATAGAGTTCATCGAGACCCAGGTACGTGAGCACACCTTCTTGGGACAGCACGGACAATTTGTAACCCGTCGTGACTATCCAGAATTCGTCATACAAGAGATGGTGGTTAATGCCTGTTGCCACAGAGCCCACAATATCAAGGGAACTGAGATACAGATCAAGATGTTCGATGACCGATTGGTATTTGAATCGCCTGGCAAATTGCCAGGACAGGTGAAGCCCAGCAACATCCGCACCACCCACTTCTCACGCAATCCGAAGATCGCAGCATTCCTGAAAGCCTATCACTACGTGAAGGAATTTGGCGAGGGTATGGATCGTATCTGTCGAGAGCAGGAAGCCAATGGTGCCCAAGCTCCATCTTTCCGAACAGATGACTTCATCTTGAAGATTACAATACCAAAGGTGAATGAAAAAGTGAATGAAAACGGGGGTAAGGTGACAGAAAAGGTGAATGAAAATGACGAAAAGGTTACTGTAAAGGTGAATGAAAATCGTCAAAGGTTGATAGAAAGGTTGATTGAAAAGGCTAAAGCAAATGGCGATAAGTTGACAGAAAACCGCATAACCATATTAGAATTAATGATAGATAATTAGCAAAAACAATAGGAATTAGTGTGAATTCTATCATGCGTAATATAGACTATCTGCGTGGCAAGTACCTCCGTCGTGTTGGCCCAGACAAAGGTGGTTTTTGGGAGATAATTGAATAATGGTTATGGAAGGAAACAAGATTCTCGATACGGCATCTGAGCTACATACTGTCAACGAGCTACTTAATAAATATGTTCGAGAGCAGGCTCTTAGTCATGAAGAGAAACGTGGCTTGTGGCTCTTTTACAAGGAGTTTAAAGACACAAACACGCTCATTGACTTTGCCGAAACAGTTGCACATGAGAATATTGACAAACTTCTTACCGATTCCCAAAAACTCCTTGGAGAAGCCGAAGAATGTATTGAGATCTTCGAGAAGTCGGCAACAGGATTATCCGACTTCGAATCTAAAACAGCATCTGAATGGTATATAGAACCATTTAAGGAAGCATACCAAACAGAATCCGGTAAAGCGAATGTTCTTTGGAAAAAATTCACAAGTCTATCTAATCACCTGGATTGTATGTTCTATGAGGGCTATACCCAAGAAGAAATAGACAAAGTTGAAAAAGAGTGCGATGACACGCTTAAAGAATATAACAAGCAGAAAGCGCTATATGAACAACTATATGAGCAATATCGAGAAGAACTGAAGAAATACTCTGGTCTGGCTTACTTTGACATTTCATTGCTGAACATATTATCAACCAAACTGGTCGCAATCTGCCGAAGTATTCTACATGACATAACCAGAATAAAGCAGGAGGGCGGTATATGAATGATAGACTATTGGAAGAAACCGCCAAACTCATTGACATTGTTGATACGCCTCTATGTTCGTTTGTATGGAAGGTTTGCAATCACATACAATTTGAAAATATGAGAGGAACAGATTTTTGCAATCTCATGAATCTCAGGGAGCCACTTCCTGAAATCAAAATACGTAAAGGTGAAAGTGGTCGTATGTGCTATATGTTATGTGAGGTGTCCAAGCAAATTCCTAACCCTGATCTAGCAAGTAAATGGGTTGGTAAGATGCTTAAAATCTTTGGCATCACACAAGAAACATATAATACCCACCATTATATAGACATAAGCAAATCCAACACAAGTAAATCCAATAAAAGGTTTGCATCAGAATTGCAAAATGCAATTAATTCTGTCATAATGGCTGGTAAATAGCCTGCAAATTCCCTGTTTTTCCGAGCAATTCCCTGTTTTATAAGAGATTAACATTTTACCATTCTGTAAAGTGTTAAAAATCAGTGCCATATAAAGTGTTAAAAAAATGAGATTTTGCTCATTTCCCTTTTAGTGCCATGATATTGGAATACCTTTGCACCCAGAAATTTTTAATTCAATTGTATATGATAAAAGATAATTTTTTGCAAAGGGAAGCCAACCAACTTGGCTATTTTGATCAAAGTGAAGAAAGTGAGTTGTTCGCTAAGCAACTCGTGTCTGCAATCTCTAAGGGTAATGACCGTATATCTCTTACGCTAACGGAGAAAGGGGTCATAGCCTTCGCGCGTGAACTGTCTAACCGACTATTGGCCGAGAGGGCAGAACAACATGTTTCTAATAGTAATGATGACGATAAGACTCTCTTATCAAAACAGCAGGTTATGGAAATTCTCTCTGTGAGTTCTACCACTCTATGGCTGTGGGAACAGAAGCAATATCTTATCCCTGTCAAAATTGGCAGAAAGATATTCTATCGTGCCATGGACATTCAAAAACTTCGTGGTGGAATTCCCTATGAACAAACCGAAAACAGTATATAATTGTATAATAGAAAAATAGATTTATATGAGTAAGATCATTCTTTTCTCAAACATCAAGGGCGGCGTAGGCAAGACCACGCTATGCGCCCAATTTGCGGAGTACCTTTCTATGAAGGGAGTCCATGTTGTAGCAGTTGATGCCGACCTACAGGCATCTTTGTCAAGACATCGTAATCGTGAGTTGGAGGCAGACCCAGAGCAGACTGTGCCCTGGGCCATTGCCCCCCTCAATACTCTCGATAGTACAAGAGTAAAAGCGGCCATGAATGAATATAAAGAGCGTGACGGCATTGTATTGATCGACTGTCCGGGCAATCTCAACGATAATAACCTGGCCATTATCTATGCTGTGGCAGATCTCGTCGTTATCCCGATGGCCTACGATGTAGATACCATCGATGCAACGGGAATCTTCGTAGCCGTCATCAAGCAACAGTCAAAAGCCAGACTCGTTTTCGTACCAAACCGTATCAATGTGACTGAAGGCAAAGCCCGTGAGCGTGAGATGAGGGATGAAACCATCTCTGTTCTTGGCCAAGTTGGAACGGTCACACCAAGAATCAAGCAAAGTGTGGTAATCAAGCGATACTCCACACTCTACCCTCTCGACAAATACCAGTATGCTGCTGTTGAATACGCTTTTGACAGAATCATTGAAATCATCAATCAACTATAAGACATGGAACAGAAAAAGATAATAAATCCGTTGCTCTCAAAGAACGACAACGGAGTCTCGCTCGCGGAGACAGTCACACAGTTAACAGGTGCAAACGCTGAATCCAAAGATAAGGCAGCTTCTTTCCGCAAGGAAAAATCCGATTGGCACGCCATTGGCTGGAAGAAGTTCACCGAAGGACTGGAGGACTACACCGGTGTAAAAGGACAAGGTGCTGCCGTCTGGCTACCCACAGAGGTCAAGAAACAGATAGAGCAACTCCGGGCCAACTCGGAGCGGAACATTCCTATCCGTGCTCTTGCAGCGGCTATGATAGTAGCCTTTATGGAGGAACACAAAAAGGAACTAAGCAGCCTTTGATCCTTATACCATTATATAATATAAAGTAACGCTTATATAATACAAAAGTGATTTTCTATTATGATCGATAAGATATACATAGACAAGGTTCTTGACGAGGTTGACCTGGCAGAAGTGGTATCTGACTATGGCGTTAAGCTTCAACTCAGAGGCCATACCGCCAAAGGATGCTGCCCTTTCCATCAGGAGGACACACCCTCGTTCCACGTTGACACAGCCAAGAACCTATACCACTGCTTTGGATGTGGCAAGGGTGGCAACGTCATCACCTTTGTGATGGAACAAGATGGCCTCACCTTTCCCCTTGCCGTCAAGAAACTGCTAAAGGAGAAATTGCATTTTGACTTGTCTGACTCAGATCTCAAGTCCACACCCGAAGAGGAAGAGCGATACAAGAAACTGGAGTCCATGCGCATCATCAACGAAAGGCTTCGCGCATACTTCTGCCAAGAGATAGAGAAGGACGAGCCAGATGCCAAGTTGGCAAAGGGATATATGCTCAGCAGATGGAATGAGGACTATTGCAAGGAGCAGCATATCGGCTATGCACCCAATAACTGGACATCCGTCATCGAATTTGCAAAGAAAGAAGGTCTTAGTCTGGAACTGATGCAGGAAATGGGCATTCTGAAACTGAGTGAGAAGACACACTCCCTTTATTGCGTCTATCGAAACCGCATTATGATTCCCATCTGTGACAGGTATTCCAATATCGAGGGATTCACGGCAAGAGCGATAGACGACAAATCGGATTGCAAGTATCTCAATTCTGCCGACAGCGATTTGTATTGCAAGTCCCGATCCATATTTGGCATCAATACAGCTATCAAGAAAGCACGAGGAGACAGAAAACTGTACTTGGTAGAGGGTGCTCCTGATGTGATGAAAATGCAGTCGGTTGGTATCTTCAATGCTATAGCCTCCCTTGGTGGATCTTGGACTGAAAGCCAGTTCCAGAAACTTAAGGACTATCATCTTCAGGATTGTACTCTCTGTTTCATTCCAGATTCCGATATACCCAAACAGGAAGAAAAAATAGGTGCAGGCTTTCAGAATGTACTCCGTAATGGAGCACTGGCCATACAACAAGGCTTCACTGTCAGCGTTATGGAGATTCCTAATGACCTCACTATTGATGAGCCGAAGAAGACAGACCCTGATGAGTTCTTTCATGACAAGTCCGACCTCTATAAACTGGAGGAGAGGGAATATATACTATGGGCATTTGAAAAGAGACTTGACAAGAATGGCACAACGGAAGCAAAACAGAAGATCATTGAGGAAACCAGCGACTTGCTGATACTTATCAAGAACGAAGAGATTCAGGAACGCTATCTGACTCAACTTGCCAAGATGGATAGCAGCAAGGCGCTTTGGAGACAGGCTATCAACTCTGCAAAGATGAGACGTCAGAAGCGACAGTCGGAGAAAAACAAAGAAGGAGGCATCGATATGCTGCGGGAATTCGGCTTTGTCGTTAAGCACGGTTGCTACTACGGATATAAGAAGGACGGCGATGAAGTACAATGGTCAAACTTCACATTGAAGCCGCTGTTTCATATCAAAGACGACATCCGACCTGTTCGATTATTTGAGATTGTAAACGATGTGCCAGACAACAATAGGGAAATAATAGAATTGGATATGGACGCTATGACTTCGGCAAGAGCATTTCGCAAAAAGCTGTTGGGTATCGGCAACTACACTTGGCTGGCAGGTGAGGATGCTCTGATACAACTACAACGATACCTCGCCAGAGTAACTGAGACTGCAGTGGAAGTAAAACAACTTGGCTGGCAATCGCAGGGTTTCTTCTGCTTCTGCAATGGTGCGCTGGAAGAGGGCATTTGGAAACCGGTGGACGAACTTGGAATAGTCCGCCTTGCTTCTGGCAATTATTACCTTCCCGCCATGTCTCAGCTCTATAAGAATTCAACAGTACTATATACCAATGAGAAGAAGTATTGTCATCTTACCACCTCCAAGATCTCACTGCACGACTATTTTGCCAGGATTATCGGTGTATTCGGAGATAATGCAAAAGTTGGGATAGGCTTTTACATCGCTACGCTCTTTCGTGATATAGTCATGGGCAAGTCGGCTTGTCTACCTCTATTGAATATCTTTGGTCCAAAAGGTTCTGGTAAGACTGAACTGGCAGAGACGTTGATGTCGTTCTTCATGACTGGCAACGAGCCGCTGAATATTGAGACTGCAACAGTTCCGGCCTTGGCTGATGCTGTAGCCAGCGTGAGTAACATGCTTGTCCATGTCGATGAATACAAAAATGGTATCGACATAAAGAAAGTGGAGTTGATGAAGGATGTTTGGGCAGGAATCGGACGCTATAGGATGAACATGGACAAGGACAAGAAGCGCGAACAGTCACACGTTGATTCCTGCATAATACTGACAGGACAGGAAATTCCTACGGCAGACATCGCCCTGTTCTCCCGTCTTATATTCCTGACCTATGAAAAACAGCATCACACACTGGAAGAACGCGATAAGTTCTCCGAGTTGATGCAATACCGGCAGATGGGTGCCACTCATATTACATTGGAAATTCTTAAATTACGCCCTACGTTCATTGCCGACTTCGACAAAGCGTGGCAGAAGGCCAGGATCGACTTACATTCCCGTACTGCTGCATACAAAATCAATGATCGAATCGAAAAGAACTGGCTCTTTTCACTTTCGGCATTCCTGACAATTGAGACAGAGATCGATTGCCCATTCTGTTACGAAGAACTTCTGGACATCTGTGTCAAGGGAGCCATCCGCCAGAATGAGCTGATTTCAAGAACAGATGAAGTGGCAGGCTTTTGGGACATCATCAGCAGTGCCCAGCAGAAAGGAAGTTTTGTCTACGGTCAGGACTATGTTATCAAACCAAAGAAGACCATTAAGACCTACGAGACAAAAAACACTCTTGACTTCGGTATGCCGAAGGATATTCTTATGATACGCAAGAACAGTATGCTTACCACCTATCGGCAATTAGGTCGTCAGGTTGATGAGCGCATGTTGCCTTCTGAGTCAATGCTTCACTACCTCCAAAACTCGCCTGAATATTTGGGCATTTCGTTCTCACCAGAGCGTTTCAAGCAGTTCAATGCCAATGGTCAGCCCATTCAGGAGTATGTCGAGAAAGAGAACAAGTACAAGACCGTCTATCAGCAAGACCGCCCACTCTGTTTTGATTATCAGATGATTCATGAAAGATTTGGTATCTGCCTCGATTCAATAGTGGGTGACCTGCCTGTAGAGAAAGAAACTAATGCAGAAGAGGAAGCACTTCCGTTCTGATGCAGAAAAAACAGTGTAGCATTTGTCGCATTTTGTGCATTGTTGATAATCAGACAGATAGATTACGATTTGTCAGTAGTAAACGGGTAGCATTGTGTAGCATGGACTTGATGTACTATAACATCTTGTAGCAGTACTGTAGCAGAAACCAGAGTATAATAGTGTTATTAGAATAAGAATAATCTGAAAATCAATAGGTTATATCTATGCTACAGTCTGCTACATAATGCTACACGTATTTAGTCACTAACTTATATTTTTGAAAGAAATGAATTGTTATTATTTAAAAAGTTGTACCTTTGCACCATAAATCAATAGGACGATGGAACAAAAATTCAAGAAATCAGACGGGGGCATAGACCTGCGGGCGCTGCGCGAGTTTTGCGAGCGCGAGGGCAAGATGGTGGAGTACCGCAAGGGCGAACAGTTGGAGCGCGAGGGCGACCCCGCACGGTGGTTCGGCTTCGTCACCGAGGGGTGCTTCAAGTACGTGACTCACGGCATCAGCGACGACAAGGAACACATCA
>ONYZ01000056.1 GCA_900322175.1 uncultured Prevotella sp. | reverse complement strand
ATCCAGCAGACTCCCTTCCTTCACTTTCTCATCTGTCAGAGTCATCATCCGAGAAAGATCTACTGCAATAGCACCCCAGTCATACCCGTCACCATTCTTGATACCAGCTGGTGTTGGATGCATCAGACATTGCTGAACCATCGAGCGATAGTCATCCTTCTCTGGCCTCCAGAACTCATTGACCAATGCCATAGCCAGCTCTTCATGCTCTTGTGCATAAGAACAACAAAAGTCATAAAGCACATCCTTTGGAATCTGCTCAATGACTTGCGTTAGTTTGGATGACAAATCGCTGTAGTTCATCTGATATCCATTTCTTAAAACCGACAAGCGGCCATATCACTATTGGAAGTTCTTCGACTAGCGAAGCGAGCAAGGCTCGAATTCTCTCAAACCAATAGTTCCATGACCGACTTAATCGATACTATTAAGAATGTATTTTGACTTATGCTCTAATAGCAAAGTATTTTGAATATTCATTTTCCAGGTCACCAAGAATCCTTTGTAGATCAGCATCTCTAGGGATATAGATAAAGAAAAATTCGTTCTGTAATGGCTCAAAGGACGAAATATCTTTCAGAAAGAGTTTAGAATATTGTGTAGGTTCCCTATTAACATAGATCCATACTTTATTGGCAAACTTTCCTTTATACTTTGGTGTTGCTTTTTCTATCCATATGTCTTCCAACGGAATTCCTGTCCTCTGATTAATAAATGTCCTACAGTCATTATGAAAAATCCAACTATTCTCAGTAAGTTTAACATCCCTTAGATTCTTAAATCGTTTATAAAATTCAGCTTTTGATTTCCACAAAGGTTTCAAAAGAAATTTTCTGCTGAGCCATTGACTGACATATTTATCATCCCTAACAGGCTTCATCAATGAAACGAAATCATCATCCATCGGTAATTGTATCCTTATATGAGTATGATCTGTCTCAATCCAATTATTTCCATCCTGACTAAAGAAGCATTTAACTTGGCATAGGCGCTGTAATGCTTCCTTGCGTCGGTTGGAATCACCTACATTTCGTTCTCCAAACACATGGAAACAAGCAGCAGACTCTAAAGCTTTTACCAACAGCCTCTGTTCGTAAGTAACTGTATGGTGATGGATAACATAATACTGTTGAAAAGTTTTCACTTTCAGAACCGATTCTATCTCATTAAGACTCTTTGAGGTAAAACATAGGCGATAATAATTCTCATTATTCTGATCTCTCACGATCTTTATTGATGAAATAAGTCGCTCAACATCCACACTAGTAGTACTATATCCTGAAGCCCATGCATCGCGGCATACATAATCAAGTCCGTCTGCATCAATCACATCGCCATGAATTAATTCTATCATGGCATTCTCAAAACTATGATTAACCCTGTCCCTAAATGCAAGACCAATTATCATTCGTGCCACAAGTACAGGATCTGCACCTCTATTGCGGATATAATCTCCAAATTTACCAACAGCTACTATAGCACTCATTCGCTCATGTTGTGCAGACGGGTCTGAAACATTATCCCAATCTTCTGAAAATTCAGGATTTGCCACGACCTGTTTCAACACTCCTCTTAAGTCTGACCATTGGTTCTCGTAAAATTCTTCTAAGGTATGCGAAAAGGGAGAATGCGCAACATCATGAAGAATACATGAAAGTATATAGCTTTCAAAAATGCTATCTATATTCTCTATTTGCTCCCCCTGTAAGTCTTCTCTTAGGTGAGAGACGATTTTGCAACCTAAATGAAATACACCCAAAGAATGGATAAAACGGTCATGGCGAGCACTCGGGAATAATGTTCTTGTAGAAGTCTGCTCTACTCTCCTGAGTCGCTGAAAATACTCTGTATCAACTATATTTTCGACATAAGTATTATCAATCTCAATATATCCATGTACACTGTCCAGAATCCTCTTCATTTTGCTTCCTCCCACATTTGATACATCATTTCGACATCCTCCACAGAATACGATCTTAGTCTCATTTTCACATACTCTCCAAGCGAATGAGAGTATTCTATGTGAATCTCAGAACTACTGATAATAACATTCTGAGGAAAATCATAGCTTAATGATTCTAATTCACGCTGTCCCAAATCATACATTATTCCCTTTGAGCGTAAAATATCCCTCATTCCATTCAATCGTCGGAAAGCAACAGCAACACTATGTGACTCTTCTAGTTCTGGCATTGCCATAATGAAAAGATCTTCTCCCTTGAACTTATATGACATAGAGATAATTGTATAGACGATATTACATATACATTGATTTAACCATAGAACTCTTTATACCATTGAGCGAACTTTCTCAATCCCTCTCTCAACGTTATCTTGGGAGTAAACCCGAAATCACGTTCAAGGGCTGTGGCATCGGCATAGGTGGTGGGTACGTCTCCTGGCTGCATGGGGACAAGCTTCTTGTGGGCCTCGAAGTCGAAGTCAGCAGGCAGCACACCGGCACGAACCAGCTCTTCTTGCAGGATGTTCACGAAGTCCAGCAGGTTCTCTGGCTGACCACCACCGATGTTATAGACAGCATATGGAGGGATGGGTAAGCCGTCTTCACCCTTCTTGCGCTCTGGAGCACCTTGCATCACACGATACACGCCCTCTACGATGTCATCGACATACGTAAAATCACGACGGCAGTTGCCGTAGTTGAATATCTGGATGGTCTCACCCTTCAGCAGTTTGTTGGTGAAGCCGAAGTATGCCATATCGGGACGACCGGCAGGACCATACACCGTAAAGAAGCGCAATCCAGTAGTAGGAATATCATACAACTTGGAATAACAGTGAGCAAACAGCTCATTGCTCTTCTTTGTAGCTGCATACAGCGACACAGGATTATCTACACGGTCATCTGTAGAGAATGGAACTTTCTTATTGCCACCATATACAGAACTTGAAGAAGCATATACCAAATGCTCCACAGGGTTATGCCTGCAAGCCTCCAGTATATTATAGAAACCTATCATGTTACTCATGATATAGGCATCAGGATTGGTAATGCTATAGCGTACACCTGCCTGTGCAGCAAGGTTCACTACCACGTCAAAGTGGTACTTCTCGAACAGTTCATTAATCAGCGCCTTGTCAGCCAAGTCACCCTTCACGAACTCATATTCAATTCCCGCAGGCTTCGCCTTTTCAATCTCACTGAGGCGATAGTCTTTCAGTGAAGGATCATAATAATCATTCAGATTATCTAGTCCGACAATGGTTCCTTCCTGCATCTCCTTAAAAAGACGCAACACAAGGTTCGAACCTATAAACCCTGCCGATCCAGTTACTAATATTGTCTTCATAAATTAGTGTTCGTTACTTACCATATTTCTCTACCGCCTCATAATATGTATCGAGGCTACCGATGTCAAACCTTCCGGCACTCATGGGCCACGCATGCATGGTGGTATGTTCCACCATATAGTGAGCGAGATTTCCAGGAGCATCCTTCCCACAACCATTCTCTACAGAATGACGTACCCAATCGAGGTCTTTCTTTAGATAGATATAGAATGGTGGCACAGCCCAGTGACTCTTTGGCACCTGAGGTTTTTCCTCCATACCAAGTACCTTATTATTGGCATCCAGTTCCACGACTCCTGTCCTTTGTAGTTTCTCTATCGAAGGCTGCTCATGACACATGATGCAACTTGTCTGTTTCTCTTTGGCAAAGTTCACAAACTCCTGAAATGAGAAGAACAGCAGGTTGTCCGCTGCAACCACCAACAAATCATCATCGATGTGGAGCTTATCCATGGCATACAACAAATCGCATACAGCTCCAAGACGAGTATCGTTTGTCCCTGTTCCATCATCAACGATGGAAATAGGCTTGCTATAGTGCAAATCCTTCTTCCAGTCTTCGAAGATACCAGCGAACTTATGATTCGTAATAATGATATGTTCATCAATCTCAGGAATCCTGTCGATATCATCCAACATCCTTCCCAAGATAGTATTCTCACCAATCTTCAACAATGGCTTTGGGAAGTTCTTCGTCAACTCTCCAAGCCTTGTCGCATATCCAGCAGCAATAACAATGTCTTTCATACTTCACAATTTTCAATTATCCAAGAATCTTGCCCCATCATCCGGCTTCACCCAGAACACCTGGAATGTCTTTTCGTATTCAGGGAACTGTTCCAGATATTTCTCAGTGAGCACCTTCTGAATTTCCTCCTTATAGGCTGGATCTACGAGGGCAATACAAGCTCCTTTGAAGCCAGCTCCAGAGAAGCGACCACCATACACTCCAGGTAACTGGCGCATTATCTCATAGATAGCTATGAGCTCTGGTGAACCACACTCATAGTTATGGATACTACTCTCACAAGAGTCAAAACTCAACTTTCCGAACAGTTTCAGATTCCCCGTTTCCCATGCCGTCACGCCCTGACGCACACGACGGTATTCTGAGTAAAAGTGCTCCGCACGACGGGCAAAGCGCTGTGGCATAGCAATCCGCGTTTTCTCAAACGTCGTCTTCGGAATATCGCGCAAGAATGTCTTGTCGAACGTCTTCAATGGCTGATCTGTATAAGCCAACATATTCCATGCAGCCGTCTTACATTCATACACACGAAGATTATAGTCTGAGTTCACCAGCGAACGTGTCAGTCCAGAGAAGAAGATACCAATCTCAAACTCTGGCATATCAGCATTGCGCTTAATAATGCGCCAATCATTCGAATCACAGTCGAGGAACAACAGACCATCTTTCTTGCCCAGTGCAATACACGCCTGATCAAGTAAACCATTGTTCAATCCGATGTACTCACGCTCCGCCTCCGATGCAATCTTCACCACCTCAAACGGTTTCAAGGTAATGTCATTCGCCTTAGCAAATGCCATAACATATGCAATCAGCACAGCAGCTGACGATGACAGACCACCCACTGGCAGCGAGCCTTGAATGACACCCTCTATACCATGACTCAACTCAAATCGCTTACGCAGCGCATACTTAGCACCACGAGCATAATCACCCCAATGGTGCTCACGAACTTGTGATGGCTTATCTATCTCAAAGTCCACCACCCCTTCAAACGTCTTCGACTCCAGATGCACATGAGACCCTCCTAAATCCTCCCTGTTTATGGAGGACTTTTTCTCTCCCCCTAAACAGGGGGAGCCAGAGGGGGTCTGGTCATTTACATCGAAGTATAGGTCAACGCCTTTATCGATAGCAAAAACCTGTCACCAAGCCATGCTGGTGGTCAACGTGTGCCCCCAAGGGGCAAACCCCATATGGGCTAAAAATATGATATTGATAATCCTTCATAAACATTATTTCTTACATCAGACATCAGCCATCTTACATCTTCAGGACATCACAGTCCTGAATCGGTTCATACTTCCCCTCCTTCATCTCCAGAATCACGGAACCAGACTCCAGGGCACAAACCGTATGCCACTGACCAGCCGGAATATTCAAAGCAACAACTTGCCCATTGGGCGAAAGCTCGATGGTCTCCGTGCAAATCCGCTCCAGCTCGTCATAGAACTCCCAAACAAGTCTACCTCTCAAACACACTACTGTTTCAGAAGTATGTCTATGCCGATGTATGGGCAGCGGACTCCCCGGCTCTATGGCGTTCAGCATCCGCTGGCTCTGGTCATCCGCACTGTTACGGAGGTCCAGATTCATTCTCAATCGTGGACTCGCTTTCGCCTGCTCAGTCAAATTATCTAGTAATGCTTGATTGATAACCATTCTCTAATTCTCCAATTCTTGATTAGTATTCGCGCAACACAACCTCAAAACTCTCCGCATACATCACCCCCCACTGACTCCCACGAACAGCCGCAAGCCCAGCGATATACTCAGCAGAACGGGGATGAGGATATGGCCGCATTACACCACGGTACATGCTCAAAGCCTTTATTTTGGCATCTATGCCCTCTTTTCCCACTTCCACAAAGCAGTTAGGATTAAACGTCTGCATGGCATTGTTAATCTTCCACTCCGTGCAGCTGGGCACCTCCATATACCAGAACTCCTTCACGCGCTTCACCTCCGGCCTGCGCTGAAACAGCCTTATCGCCTCTTGGCACGCCATGCTCGTTTGCAGATGGTCATTGTTCGTATCCGCAGGATGGTGCGTGATGATCACGTCCGGCTCACTCTCCCTGATAGCCCCTTCTATAAACTGCACCAGCTTCAAGTGCGACACCGTGTTCATCTCTATATTCGGAAACGAACCTTCAAACTTCGCACATATCCCCAAATAGTCCGACGACGCATTCAGGTCATCGTCCAACTCTTTATCCTCCGGACGAAATGCCCGCGCCTTCGCCTCAGTGCTCATGATGCATACATCCACTATGTCGCCCATCTTTGTCCACTTATAAATCGAAGCTCCTGCTCCCAGCACCTCGTCATCCGGATGTGCCACTACTATTAAATACTTCATTTATTCTTGTTTTCGTTATTATTTCTTGTTTGCCATAATCAATTCTCATTCTTTTCACCGCAAATCAGTCTGCAAAGCCACGAATCCCTCATCTTTTCACGAAAAGTACTATGAGCAGCTTCTCCATATAACGATATCATGGTTTCTTTTAACGCTTCCATCAACTCCATGCGGGTTTTCTTTATCTCCTCTCTGTCACTGACATCACGTTTCGAAATAAACACATAATAGAACTCAATGTCCTTATTTGAATTTGCTTCTTCCGGCTTTATATCAGTATATCTTACGACATCATTTGCAACCACAAGATATAATTGTCGAAGTCGAACTCGGCATTTAAACTTGGCTTCATTAATCAATATTTCTTCATCCCTGTAGCCTTTGCTTCTTAAAACTTTCAGAACTTCTTCCTTAAACTTTCCATTTTTCAAATTCTGATTTTTGGGAACATTTGGAAAGAAGTGATAGAACTCATCTCGCGACTTCCATAAAGAAAAATGTTCAAATTTGCGACTACGCCAATGCTGATAAAGATCGTTATTCGAATCTTGTTTCATTAAGAATATAATGTCATCATCTGACACATTTGTTATCTTCAAATTACCGACCTCAGTTCTCACCTCACCTTTCAAGGCATCGATGTTCACTATCTTTCCTAATGCAGCAAATCCAGGGTTATCTGGATTTTCTCGCGCAACAGTTGGAAAGAAATGTATTGCAGCATGTTCTGCCGCCATTGTCAAAAGCTGTTGTTCATAATTTACCACATGATGATTAATCACATACTTCATCTGGAAATCTTTTACGTTCAAGACTCCTTCAATTTCATTTAATGAACTGCTCTCAAAACAGACATTATAATCTTTCTCACATTTCTTAATATGAAGAGCAGATATCAAGCGTCTTAAATCTACGCTTGATGTGCTATAACCAGATGCCCATACATCGCGACATGCATAGTCTAGCCTGTCTGCATCTATTATTTTACCATGCAGAAGAGTTATCATACAGTTATGAATTTGATGTGTCTCTCTTTCTACATTGTAAAATACACCTGTTATCATTCGAGCTACAAGTTCTGCATCATACCCAAGTCTGTCTAGAGAGGGTTTATATTCTCTAAAAGCCATGATAGCACTTGCGTATTCATGAAAATTGGGTTCCTCTTTTAATTTCGCATCTTCAAGATCTGCTGAGAATTTATCATCATGGATTTCGTTCTTCAGTTTTTCTGACAGAACTCTTTTCTGACCATAATACCCTTCTAGAGTATGAGAGAATGGTGCATGGGCGATGTCATGGAGTAAACAAGCAGATAAATATGATCCATAAATCTTCTCCAGTGTTGCATCGGTCTCCCCCCAATTATTATTCGCCTTAGCATCAGCCCTTAACTGATTCACAATAAGACTTCCAATATGGAATTGGGAAAACTGAATTACCTTAGAGACCAACTGGTCAATCTAATTCGTAGAGTTCCCTTCAGTAGATGGATCGTTTCTATCATGGATTCACCCCATTAAGTATCGTTTCTATAATGTGGTCAACAGGTTCTACTTTCGTAAGTCCTGTATTTTCTTCAAAAACAACTCTTGGTCTGCCTGTTTGTGGACTTACAGCTATATCTTTATAATTAATATAACTTTTAACAAGTCCTATCAGCCGCGATTCTTTTTGAGATTTTGTCCCTGAAATACTTACTAATTCGGGCTTTATAATAACAGGACCACCGCTATTTCCTGGGAATACAGGGGCATCGACTATATAATCAGTACTACATCCCTCAAGCATATCATGAATACGAGAAATCTATAGACAGCACACGCTTCAAACGATATTCATACATCTGCATATTGAATGCGAACTGATCAGCAAAAGGATACTCAAATAGTTTGCTATCTACTTTCTCAAGATTTATTATCATAGCAGATTTAATATTTGTACTGATTGGCAGTATCGAACTGCATCGTCCTACGACCACCTGTGCAATCAGAAGATGTTTGATGTTTTATGGATGATGTATGATGTAATAAGAGATGTATGATGGATGAAGTATAATGGATGATGTGATAAGAGATGTTTGATGTTATATGGATAATGTTTGATGTTATTCTACCCCATCCAGCTTCTTGCATCGGTGAGTTAACACTTTTACTAGTTCTTCGCAGTCCGTATAGAGGCTATTGAATTGGACATCTGTCAAGTAACCGTTCCTATGTAACAAATCCAGCCAATAGAGTGATTCCCGGGCCTCTTTTAAGGCTATATATGACTTTGATTTGAAGTCTGCTTTACTAATGGCGCTTGACGCTTCAGCATTGTTTGCGCCAATTGACGTACCAGCTCTTAATAACTGATTACACAAGTTTGATACTGACTGGAGATAAACCGGTACGCTTTTCTCATACACCCTTTTACCCTTGACTATCTTGTAGGTAGGTTTTGCATTGGCAGCCTCCTTCAGCAGATAATCATTGAGTTTAATGATTCTGTCGCTGAAGGCGAGGCATTTCTCTTGTATGGCTTCGCTGATCTCACTCATGCTGTAAGAAGTCACTTGGAGAAAAGACGGGCAAGAGTGTATGAGGATAGTCTTTCACATTATATGTTATTATAAAATCACACCCAGCAGCGACCGCAGCCTGATACTGGCAGCTGTCCTCAATGTCCTTGAACTGCATATCTTCGACTCCGCGTAACAAACTCTCGCTGTCATGCTCGGCAACACTTATAGCCTTTACAATTTTCACTGCAAGTGAACGAAGTGTGGCAATACGGACTTCACTTGTCAGCCCCAGTTCTTTTCTCAAGTACTTATCAATCAAGAACAGCATAGTATAAAAACTTCCAACCGACATGTACATTTCGGCCTTTTCGTCCTTAAGTCTGTTGAACAGTTGCGCCGCCGTCCGAACATCTTCACGTTCAATGAAGAATTCCAGGATAACATTGGTATCAAGGAACACTCTCATATGCCGTACTTGTCTGAATATGCATCCTCACGCAGATTTTCCCATGAGAAACTTGCTCCCTGCTTTCCGAGAATGCCGTTGAGTTGCAGAAAGCCAGCTGATGTATTAGGCAGCGTATTCAGCTTTCTAAGCAACTGCTCTCCATCAATATTAGGTCTTTTAAACCTAGCGATGTATTCACGCATGAGATGGTCCATATTGACCTCCAGCCACACCAACAGGGACTCTTCGTCCTTGAAGTGAGGCCGCAGCTCGTTCATGACAGCATCGTTGAATGACATATTGTATCTACACATAATTATTATCGCAGTTAATTCTCATATTAGGACTTATCGGTTGCAAAATTAAGCATTTTATTCGATATCTGCAAGGATTATGCTGTTTTTCTGCAAACAGAAATTTAACGTTTATTCATACTGGGTAACCTGAAAGAACACCGGCATCGGTTGCTCTCTCAAAAATCAGTCGCTTTGGTGATCCAAGATTACTTCCAGACTGCATCGTACTCTTGTTTGATACTGGCAGAACGGGCAGCTACCTTAAGGTCTGCCTCGTCGAACTGACCTTGGCATGTTCGACGTACAGCCTCACGAATCTCATCTGCATAAGCGCCTGTCACAATCGGAGTTTCTTTACTGTCAATTCCTAACATATCTTTTTATTCTTTTTATGTATGCGGTGCAAAGTTACGAAAAGTTTCTGATATTTAACGCAGTTTGAACCGAAATTATTCAATTTTTGTATTTATAATCCTAGAGGGATTAACCGATTCTGTCTAATAGTCACAAAAAAAATATGAAATCCTATATTATAATCCGCGCAGGATTATAATATTCTGACTAATAATCCCCCAAAAAATATAAAGTCTTATATTATAATCCTTTGTGGATTAAATTAATTCACTCGAGTGAATGGATCGATTGACCCGGGTGAAATGATCGATTCACTCGAGTGCGGCAATTTGGGTAATTTTGAAAACTAACTAGCAAACAATTGCTAGCTAACTGCATTGCAATTGAAAACTAGTTAGGTTTTATATATGAACTTTTAGATGGTAAGAAATATGTTCTTTGACAACAAAACAAGTTGTTTTGATTGAAAAGGTGGAAGAGAGGTGGAAGTGAAATAAGGTACTTCCACCTCCGAAAACCAGCATATACAAAGGGCTTGCGCCGTGTTTGGTGGAGGTGGAAGTGAAAATAAAAATAACAAATTGACTTAGAACCAATGAAATTTGGCCAAATGGGCGAATAATTTTTGGCCAAATGGCAGAATTATAAAAATTATTTGTATCTTTGCACCCGAAATAGGATGGTATTTATGTGGTTCCTTGTTGATGTCTTGTACATGAAGTAGGAAAATGATAGAAATTATGACGATTAATCAAGAATTACTGAAAAAAATGTTTGAAGAGGCGGAGGTGAATCCTCGCCTGAGGACGAATCTGGATCTGAGAACATCGGCTGAGGATGGTTCGCAGCGTATGTTGAACGCTTTGATGCCAGGTACGGTTGTAGCAATCCATCGTCATCCGATGAGCAATGAGAATGTGATTCTGCTTAAAGGACGTTTGGATGAGATATTATATGAAGAGGTGACTCAGGCGGACGGTAAGGTGACGCTGAGGGAGACTGAACGCATACATCTGTGCCCTGCGGAGGGCAACTATGGATGTCAGGTGCCGAAAGGTGTGTGGCATACGGTAGAGGTACTGGAGCCGTCGGTGATTTACGAGGGTAAGGATGGTAAATATGGCGAGGATGGATCGGAGATGTATGATGGATGATGGATGATGTGTGATGTAAGAGGGAAGATGTAAGATGGAAGAGGGAAGATGTAAGAAGGAAGATAAGTTATGGAAGTAATAAGGACAAATATTGATGGGGTGGTGATTATTGAGCCACGGGTGTTTAAGGATGCGCGGGGGTATTTCTTTGAGAGTTTTTCGCAGAGGGAATTTGATGAGAAAGTGCGTAAGATCAATTTTGTACAGGACAACGAGAGTATGTCGTGTTATGGCGTTATGCGTGGTCTGCATTTCCAGCGTCCACCGTACACACAGAGTAAGTTGGTGCGTTGTGTGAAGGGGGCTGTGCTTGATGTGGTAGTGGATATTCGTAAGGGTTCGCCTACATACGGTGAGCATATTGCTGTAGAACTTACAGAGGAGAATCGTCGCCAGTTCTTTGTGCCAAGAGGTTTTGCACATGGTTTTGCTGTACTCTCGGAGACTGCGGTGTTTCAGTATAAGTGCGACAACTTTTATCATCCTGAGGCTGATGATGGAATATCTATCGTTGATGATAGTCTGGGAATAGATTGGAAGATTGATGCAGAAAAGGCTCTGTTGTCAGAGAAGGATACTAAGCATGTGCTCTTGAAGGATTTCGATAGTCCATTTGATATTAACGTAGATTTATATCCGGAGTTTAAGTGATATTATCAATAAAAACGATAAAAGCCAGCTATCAGGCTGGCTTTCGTCGTTTTTAATATGTTACTTATTTGTAGAACTGTGCGTACCATTCGGCGAAATGGCGGAGGCCTTCGCGGAGGGTGATCTTGGGGGTGAAGCCGTAATCGCGCTCAAGGGCGGTGGCATCGGCATAGGTGGTGGGAACATCACCTGGCTGCATGGGAACCAACTGCTTGTGGGCCTCGAAATCAAAGTCCTGAGGGAGCACACCGGCACGGACGAGTTCCTCCTGGAGAATGTTTACGAAGTCGAGCAGGTTCTCGGGTTGACCGCCACCGATGTTATACACGGCATAGGGTGGGATAGGGAGCCCGTCTTCGCCCTTCTTGCGCTCTGGAGCACCCTGCATCACGCGCACGATTCCTTCGACGATATCATCGACATAGGTGAAATCGCGACGGCAGTTGCCATAATTGTATATCTGGATGGTTTCGCCCTTCAACAGCTTGTTGGTGAAACCGAAATAGGCCATATCGGGACGACCGGCAGGACCATAGACGGTGAAGAAACGCAGACCGGTAGAGGGGATGTCGTAGAGCTTGGAGTAGCAGTGTGCCATGAGCTCATTGCTTTTCTTGGTGGCTGCATAGAGCGACACGGGATTATCTACACGGTCGTCGGTAGAGAAGGGTACTTTCTTGTTGCCACCGTAAACGCTGGAGCTTGAGGCGTAGACCAGATGCTGAACACCTTGATAGGGGGCAGGCTTCGCCTGGAAATTATTCAAATTTTGACCAGAATTCTGGGAAATTTCCTCACGAAGTGAGTCGTCTTTTGAGTGGCGGCAGGCCTCGAGGATGTTGTAGAAGCCAATGAGGTTGCTCTGGATATAGGCATCGGGGTTGGTGATGCTATAGCGCACGCCAGCCTGAGCTGCGAGGTTTACCACCACATCGAACTTGTAGTCATCGAACAACTTGTCGATCAGGGCCTTATCGGCCAAATCGCCCTTAATAAATTGATAACTGATATTTGCAGGCTTAGCCTTTTCAATCACATTAAGGCGGTAATCCTTAAGTGATGGATCGTAATAATCGTTTAGATTATCCAGGCCAATGATTGTGCCTTCGGTCATGTCCTTGAACAGACGGAGGACTAAATTTGAACCGATGAAGCCGGCACTGCCGGTTACTAAAATACTCTTTCCGTTTAAATTGATTTTATCCATAATTCCTATTTATTAGCGCCTTGCGGCGGAAATTTCACATAAATTTCTTGCGAAAATTTTACAGTAATTTTATTTTCTCAATCTCTTTAGTCTCGGGATTCCTGTAATACCATTCGGAATATAGACTACTTGCCCCAAAATTGATTAACATACCATATGGCTTATGGGTTAAGTTCATAGATTCATTTGTAGAATTTGTTTATAATTTTGGATAATTTCCACGCGAAGCGTGTTATACAAAGCGGGCGCCGTCGTCGGGGGTGACCCAGAATACTTTGAAGGTGTTTTCGTATTCGGGGAACTGGGCGAGGTAACGTTTGGTTAACTCGTGCTCGATGTCTGATTTGTGAGCTGGGTCGACAAGGGCGATGCAGGCGCCCTTGAAGCCGGCACCACTGAAGCGTCCGCCATAGACTCCGGGCAGGCTGCGCATTATCTCGTAGATGGCAATGAGCTCTGGGGAACCGCATTCGTAGTTGTGGATACTGGACTCGCAACTATCGAACGAGAGTTTTCCAAAGAGTTTGAGATTGCCCGTCTCCCAAGCTGTAACACCCTGGCGCACGCGGCGATATTCAGAATAGAAGTGCTCTGCACGGCGTGCAAAACGGGCTGGCATGGCTATGCGAGTCTTCTCGAACGTGGCCTTTGGGATGTCGCGCAAGAATGTCTTGTCGAACGTCTTGAGGGGCTGCTCGGTATAGGCGAGCATGTTCCATGCGGCGGTCTTACACTCATAGACGCGCAGGTTGTAATCGCTGTTGACCAATGAGCGGGTCAATCCGCTGAAGAAAATGCCAATCTCAAAAGGTAATTGAGAATTATCTGTTGATTGCTGTTGGCCGCCAAAAGGTATCAGGCGGTATTCGTTGGAGTCGCAATCCAGGAATAAGAGCTGATTCTTTTTGCTCAAGGCGATACAGGCCTGGTCGAGCAGACCATTATTCAAGCCAATATACTCGCGCTCGGCCTCGGAAGCGATTTTAACAACTTCGAAGGGCTGAAGGGTGATGTCGTTGGCTTTGGCAAAGGCCATGACGTAGGCAATGAGCACAGCTGCTGATGAGCTGAGGCCGCCAACTGGCAATGAGCCCTGGATGACGCCTGTGATTCCCTTGGAAAGGCTGAAACGCTTCTTGAGGGCATACTTGGCACCACGGGCGTAGTCGCCCCAATGATGTTCGCGCACCTGAGAGGGTGCATCAATATCGAAATCGACCACTCCTTCGAAAGTTTTCGATTCGAGATGAACGTGGGAGATGTTAGCCTCGCGAAGTGAGTCTTCGGAATTGATGTTGAACCATAGGTCTACACCCTTGTTGATGGCAAAACCTGTGACCAAACCATGCTGATGGTCTACATGTGCGCCCAATGGACAAACGCGATAGGGCGAGAAAATGTGATATTGATATTCTTTCATCGTTTTATAATTTAGCAGGCTGCGCCTGGAAATATATCAAATTTTGAACATAATTCTGTGGAATTTCCTCACGAAGTGAGTTATATTTAACCAAATCTCTCTACGGCCTCTTTGTACGTGTCGAGGCTACCAATATCGAAGCGACCGGCGCTCATGGGCCAGGCGTGCATGGTGGTGTGTTCTACCATGTAGTGAGCCAAATTGCCAGGGGCATCTTTGCCGCAACCATTCTCAACAGAATGGCGTACAAGATCCAGATCTTTCTTCATATATATATAAAAAGGTGGAACTGCCCAGTGGCTCTTGGGTTGCTGGGGCTTTTCTTCCATGCCCAATACACGATTATTCTCATCTAGCTCTACCACGCCTGTGCGCTGAAGCTTTTCGATCGATGGCTGCTCATGGCACATGATGCACGAGGTGCCTTTCTGCTTGGCGAAATCGACGAATTCGCTAAAACTGAAAAATAGCAAGTTGTCTGCTGCTACTACCAACAAATCGTCATCGATGCTGAGTTTATCCATCGCAAAGAGCAGATCGCACACGGCGCCTAGGCGGGTTTCGTTTGTTTCGGTTCCATCATCGACAATTGTAATTGGTTTTTTAACAGGCTTCGCCTGGAAATTTTTCAAATTTTGATTAGAATTTTGGGAAATTTCCCCACGAAGTGGGTTCGAAACCTCCTTGGCCCAATCCTCGAAGATATGGGCAAACTTGTGGTTGGTGATAATGATGTGCTCATCGATATCTGGAATCTTATCGATGTCATCGAGCATACGACCCAAAATGGTGTTCTGACCAATCTTGAGCAGAGGCTTGGGGAAGTTCTTAGTGAGTTCGCCCAAACGGGTGGCATAACCTGCCGCAATAACTATATTCTTCATGATTTCATCTTTTTTGTCGGCAAAGATAGCGTTTTTTTTTATAAAAGCAAAAAAAACTAAAGAAATATTTGGTGTTTTAATGAATTTGGGCTACCTTTGCAGCCGGTTTGGTTACCAACTAAATAATAAGATGTATGAAGAATCCGTTAGACAAGATACTGAATTGGTATTTCACTAAAAATTCGCTGCCATATTGGAGCATTCTTTTAATTGACTGTGCAATAGTAATGGTCAGCGGTGTGTTGACGTATTGGATATTTAATAATGCTGTAACACTGTTTGAAAACACACTGCAGGTAATAAACACTCTGCTGATATTTGTTGTGCTGAGTATACCAGGCTTCCGACTATTCCATACCTACTCGGGATTTATGCGCTACTCAAGTTTTGTAGACTTGATGCGTGTGGCGTATTGTAATGGTGTGACACTGCTGTTAGCATGTGTTGCAGAGTATTTTATGCAAATGCTGCCTGCCAAGTGGTTTGCACATTTTAATACCACCAGCATATTCCTGATATTTATTTTTGCGACCCTGATGATGTGGGCGTTACGCGTGTTTGTGAAGACTCTGTATGATGTAGCCTTCTCTAACAAGCGTGCTGTGCGCGTACTGATTTATGGTGCAATGACCGGAGGCGTGGGGCTGGCCAAGAGTATCAATTCGCAGCGTCCGCGTAAGTATGTTGTTAAGGGCTTTATCACGCATTACAAAAAAGCCAAGCATCAGGAGATAATGGGTGAGAAAGTGTACTCGGTAGATGATGACTTGGCTGATATAATACACGAGAATGATATTGAAGCAGTGATGATATCGCCCTATCGTGTAAAGGAATTCCGTGAGAACCAGAAGGTACAGGATGTTATTATCGGTGCAGGTGCAAAGATATTCATGGCACAGGGTGCTGTGGAATTTGATATGGACACACTTGAAGGTGACAGCGCTGTGGACTACTCCAATATGCAGATTCGCGAGGTGAGCGTAGAGGAACTGTTGCCCCGCTCTGAAATTCGTGTGGATATGAAATCTGTAGGTGAACTGCTGACCGGACAGCGTGTGCTGGTGACTGGTGCAGCCGGTTCTATCGGATCGGAAATATGTCGACAGGTGGCCAAGTTGAATCCTGCAGCCATGCTGCTGATAGACCAGGCTGAGACACCTGAGCACGACATCCGCCTAATGATGAAGAAGGAGTTCCCCAATGTGCCTGCAGAGACCATTGTGACATCGATTTGCAAGGAAAAGAGAATGGAGGAGCTGTTTAGACGATTCCGACCAGACTATGTGTTCCATGCAGCAGCATATAAGCATGTGCCTATGATGGAGGATAACCCAAGCGAGGCTGTGCAGAACAATATCTATGGTACGAAGGTGATAGCTGACCTGTCAGTGAAATATGGCGTAAAGAAATTTGTGATGGTATCTACAGATAAGGCTGTGAACCCAACTAACGTGATGGGCTGCTCGAAGCGTATCTGTGAGATTTATGTACAGAGCCTGGATCTGGCCATCAAGTCGCGCAGAATCGGTCAGTACCTGGAGAAACTGGGTAATAAGGACAGCTTTGTTACTGCTGGACAGATAGGCGGTCCATCAGCTAGAACACAATTTGTGACCACCAGATTCGGTAATGTGTTGGGATCGAACGGATCGGTTATCCCATTGTTCCGCGAACAGATTAAGAATGGTGGACCAGTGACTGTGACCGACGAGAGAATAGTAAGATTCTTTATGCTGATACCTGAGGCATGTAAGCTGGTGCTTGAGGCTGGTACCAAGGGTAATGGTGGCGAAATCTTTGTATTCGACATGGGAAAACCTGTGAAGATAGCTGATCTGGCTAAACGTATGATTAAACTGAGTGGTGCGAAGAATGTGGAGATAAAGTTTACCGGTCTACGCCCAGGCGAGAAGCTATACGAAGAGGTGCTGAACGAACTGGAAGGTACCAAGCCTACATTCCACGAGAAAATCCGTATCGCTGAGGTGCGTGAGTATGACTATGACGTGGTTTGCAAGGATATCAACGAGCTGATCAAGATTTCGGAGCAATACGACGATATGGCAACGGTAGCGAAGATGAAGCATATCGTTCCGGAGTATAAGTCGAATAATTCAATATACGAGAAGTTAGACTAATTTATTATCAAAACTATTATGAACTCATTTGAAAACATTAAGGTTGCCGTAGCAGGAACTGGCTATGTGGGCCTTTCGATTGCAACATTGCTTTCGCAGAAGCATCAGGTAACAGCTGTGGACGTGATAGCAGAGAAGGTGGAGAAACTGAACAACAAGATTTCTCCTATCCAGGATGAATATATCGAGAAGTATCTGGCTGAGAAGGATCTGAACCTGAAGGCTACTCTGGATGGTGCTAGTGCATATAAGGATGCTGACTTTGTGGTGATTGCTGCTCCAACCAACTATGACCCGCAGAAGAACTTCTTTGATACTCACCATATAGAGGATGTGATCGATCTGGTAATCTCGGTTAACCCTGATGCTGTGATGGTGATAAAGAGTACTATCCCCGTGGGATATTGCCGTTCGCTTTATGTGAAGTATGCATTGAAGTTCCTGACAGATCCTTCGCTGAAGGGTAAGAAGTTTAACCTGCTGTTCTCGCCCGAATTCCTGCGTGAGAGCAAGGCTCTTTATGACAACCTGTATCCCAGTCGTATCATCGTGGGATATCCTAAGATCCTTCCTGCTGACCGTAACAAGAAATGGGACGAGGAGAATGCTGCCATCGAAGCCATCAGCAATCCTGAATCGGAGACCAATGCCAAGACATTTGCTGCTCTGCTACAGGAGGGTGCCATCAAGGAGGATATCGACACGCTGTTTATGGGTATGACCGAGGCTGAGGCTGTGAAGTTGTTTGCAAATACATATCTGGCCCTGCGCGTGAGCTACTTTAATGAGTTGGATACATACGCTGAGGTAAAGGGACTTGACAGTCAGGCTATCATATCAGGTGTTGGTCTCGACCCACGTATCGGAACTCACTATAATAATCCTTCGTTTGGTTATGGTGGCTACTGTCTGCCAAAGGATACCAAGCAGTTGCTGGCCAACTATGCTGACGTGCCACAGAACATGATGACGGCCATCGTGGAGAGTAACCGTACACGTAAGGACTTTATTGCTGATGAGGTGCTGCGCAAGGCTGGTTACTACACAGCTAACAGCGACTGGAACGAGAGTGCTGAGAAGGAAGTGACAATAGGTGTATATCGCCTGACAATGAAGAGCAACTCTGACAACTTCCGTCAGAGTGCTATCCAGGGTATCATGAAGCGTGTAAAGGCCAAGGGTGCCAACGTAATCATCTATGAGCCAACACTTAAGGATGGTGATTCGTTCTTCGGTTCGAAGGTGGTGAATAATCTGGATGAATTCAAGAAGCAGAGCAATGCCATCATTGCCAACCGATACGACTCAGCCCTTGACGACGTAGAGGCAAAGGTTTACACACGAGACATCTTCCGTAGAGACTAATGTAATTGTGAATATGATAAGTGACAGCATAAAGTATATCGGTGTAGATGATCTGGACATCGATCTGTTTGAGAGTCAGTATGTGGTGCCCGAGGGCATGAGTTATAACTCTTACCTCATCGATGATGAGAAGATAGCGGTGCTGGATACTGCTGATCGCAGAAAAGGTGAGGAGTGGAAAGCTAACCTGACTGCGGCTCTGAATGGCAGACAGCCAGACTATCTGGTGGTTCACCACATGGAGCCAGATCACTCGGCACTGATTGCTTGGATGCTGGAGACTTATTCTGGAGTGCAACTGGTGTGCAGCGCACAGGCTGTGAAAATGCTTGCCAACTTCTTTGAGGGAGTTGACTTTACAGGTCGCGTGATTACCGTGAAAGAGGGTGATACACTGTCATTAGGTAAGCACACACTGCAGTTTATCGGTGCTGCAATGATACACTGGCCAGAGGTGATTATGAGTTATGACACCACAGACAAGGTGCTGTTCAGTGCTGATGGCTTTGGTAAGTTTGGTGCGCTGGTGCATGAGACTGATGACTGGGCTTGCGAGGCTCGTAGATATTACTTTAATATCTGCGGTAAGTATGGCAGTCAGGTGCAGAGTGTTATCAAAAAGATGGCTGCATTGGATATACAGACTATCTGTCCGTTGCACGGACCTGTGCTGAAGGGTGACGCCCTGACAGAGGCTGTACGCCTATACGATACATGGAGCAAATACGAGCCAGAGAGCGAGGGAATACTGATAGCTTACGCCAGCATACATGGTGGTACAGCAGCTGCTGCTGAGCGCTTAGGCGACCTTTTGCGCGCCCGTGGCGCGCAGAAGGTCGTCGTAAGCGATCTGAGTCGTTCTGACATGGCGGAGGTTATTGAGGATGCGTTCCGCTATCCAAAGGTGGTTGTAGCGGCATCTAGCTATGATGCAGGCGTGTTCCCCGTGATGCATGACTTCCTGTATCACTTACAAATCAAGAACTATCAGAAGCGTAAGTTTGCCATCATAGAAAACGGCAGTTGGGCACCAACAGCCGGCAAGGTAATGAAGGGCATGATAGAGGCCATGAAGGACTGCGAGATAGTAGAGCCCATGATAACTATCCGCTCGCGCATGAAGGCAAGCGATGAAACACAATTGGAGCAATTGGCTGATGCTCTCCTTGCTTAGGCAGGAGGGCATTAGCGGAATGAATCTGTAAGAAGTTTGATTTCGATTTGGGGGGCGATGCGTTCGTATAGGATGTTATACACTGCATCGAGGATAGGCATGTTGACGTGGCAGTGGCGATTGATCTCCTTCATACACTTGGTGCCGAAGTAGCCCTCTGCAATCATCTCCATCTCAATCTGGGCTGACTTTACGCTGTAGCCCTTGCCAATCATCGTACCAAAGGTGCGGTTACGACTGAAGTTGCTATAACCCGTAACCAGCAAATCGCCAAGATAAACACTGTCGTAAGCATTGCGGTCCAATGGATAAACAGCTGTGAGGAATCGATTCATCTCCTGCACGGCATTGGCCATAAGTACCGACTGGAAGTTATCGCCATACTTAAGTCCGCTACAGATACCTGCGGCAATGGCATAGACATTCTTCAAGACAGAAGAATACTCTATACCAACCACATCGCTAGATGTCTTGGTCTTGATGTATTCGCTCGACAATACATCGCAGAATGCCTGGGCTTTCTCACGGTCGGCACAACCTACGGTGAGATAGCTGAGGCGCTCGAGTGCAACCTCCTCGGCATGAGAAGGACCACCGATACAAGCCAGATTCTCGTAAGGTACATCGTACACCTGATGAAAATACTCGCTACATACGAGATTTTCATCAGGTACGATACCTTTAATAGCAGTTAGTATGAATTTATCGCGTATACGTGTCTTTAATTTCTTAAGATGACTCTTGAGGTAAGGCGAAGGGGTGACAAACACCAGTGTGTCGTACTGCTGAGCAATACGGTTGAGATCGCTATCGAATTTGATTTCATCGATATTGAAGTGGACACTGGTGAGGTAGGCGGGATTGTGACCCATGCGACGGAAGTCCTCGATACGGTCGTCGCGACGCATATACCAACCAATATGGTGGGTGTGACTCACTACAATCTTGGCTATAGCTGTTGCCCAGCTGCCACCTCCGATAATTGCTATCTTACCACAGTCGTACATATCTTTTCTTTTTTTGATAATAAGAATCTTTTTAATTTTTTAGATAATAAGAACATAAGTACATATTTTTTTAGTCTTACACAACGCGCAGCCTTATTTATGTTCTTATGTTCTTTTTATCTAAAACTCATCATGTTCTTTTTATCTAAATATTATACGTTGGCCTTTTCGATCCAGGTGGCGACTTCGTCTACGCTCGGCTTCGCCATTGCTAGCTTGTACTTCTTGAAGATTTCGCCAATCTTCTGCTGAAGGCCCTGAGGCTTCTCGTCCTTGATGTTCGTAATCAGGTTGAAACCTGCCTTGCGGAGTACTGGTACGATATCCTCAGGAACACCAATCTCGGCCCACTCGGCTACAGACGACTGAGGAATCTTCTTCTCAGGCTTCATCTGTGGGAACAGCATAACCTCGCCAATGGCGAACTTACCTGTGAGAAGCATTACCAGACGGTCGATACCGATGCCGATACCAAATGTAGGAGGCATACCGTACTGCAGTGCGCGCAGGAAGTCGTGGTCGATAATCATAGCCTCGTCATCGCCCTTGTCGGCGAGCTTCATCTGCTCGATGAAACGCTCCTCCTGATCGATAGGATCGTTAAGCTCAGAATATGCATTGGCCAACTCCTTACCATTAACCATCAGTTCGAAACGCTCAGTGAGTCCAGGCTTTGAACGGTGCATCTTAGTAAGTGGTGACATCTCAACGGGATAGTCGGTAATGAATGTTGGCTGGATGAAGGTACCCTCGCAGAACTCACCAAAGAGTTCGTCGATAAGCTTACCCTTACCCATGGTCTCGTCTACGTCCATGCCCTTAGACTTGCAGAATTCGCGAATCTCGTCCTCGGTCTTGCCGTCGCAGTCGAAGCCAGTCTTCTCCTTGATGGCATCGAGGATAGGCAAACGGCGGAATGGAGCGCGGAAAGAAATGACCTTGCCGTCGATCTCAACCTCGGGCTTGCCATTTACGGCTGTGCAGATCTCCTCGAGCATCTTCTCGGTGAAGGTCATACCCCACAGCAGGTCCTTATAGCTGACATAGAGCTCCATGCAGGTGAACTCAGGGTTGTGAGTCTTGTCCATACCCTCGTTGCGGAAGTTCTTACCCATCTCGTAAACACCCTCGAAACCACCCACAATGAGGCGCTTGAGATAAAGCTCTGTGGCAATACGCATGTACATGTCCTGATTCAGAGCGTTGAAGTGGGTGATGAATGGGCGGGCTGATGCTCCACCTGCTATACTCTGCAGGATAGGTGTGTCAACTTCTGTATAGCCCGCATCGTCGAGAATGCGGCGCATGGTTCGGATGATGGTTGCACGCTTAAGGAAGGTGTCCTTTACGCCCTCGTTGACCACCAAGTCGACATAACGCTGGCGATAGCGCAGTTCAGGATCATCAAACTTATCGTAGGCCACACCGTCCTTATACTTAACGATAGGCAGTGGCTTGAGGCTCTTAGAGAGCAGTGTCAACTCAGACGCATGCACAGAAATCTCGCCAGTCTGGGTGCGGAAAACCTTACCCTTGACACCGATGAAATCGCCAATATCGAGCAAACGCTTAAATACATTATTATATAAGTCCTTGTTTTCGCCCGGACAGATATCGTCGCGGGTGATGTACACCTGGATGCGACCCTTAGAGTCCTGAAGCTCGGCAAATGAGGCCTTACCCATCACACGACGGCTCATCATACGGCCTGCAATAACTACTTCACGCTCTGTTTCATCCTTGAAATTCTCCTTGATTTCAGTACTGAATGCATTGGTAGGGAACTCTGCTGCAGGATAGGCATCGAGCGCAGTTCCTGAAGGCTCTGACGCCTTCCGATTTCTTGTTCGCTTAACTCTAAAATGTTCATCTTTAATATTCGAATATTTCAATTTTATGGGTGCAAAGTTACGGAAAATTCTCGAAAAATGCAAGATTCGGGTAAATATTTGCAAAAAAAATAGGAAAGATTTGCTCAATACCAAAAAAAAGTATATATTTGCTGCACGATAACTGAAGACGCTTTGATGGAACAAGAGATAATAAAGAAACGTGTAGTAGGTATAGACATCAGTCTGGAAGTCACCACTTACGCCATAGTTGACGTGAGGGGTGATATACTTGTGATGGAAAGTTTCCATACGATGGACTATCCTGATGTCACACAATTTGTTACAGCACTAAGTGAACGACTGATGAACCTGATAGACCATAATGGTGGTTACGAGAGCATAAGGTCTGTTGGAATAAGTGTGCCGAGTGCAAACTTTATGACTGGTAGTATAGAGAATGCTCCCAACCTGCCTTGGAAAGGTGTAATACCCCTGGCAGCACTAGTGAGAGACCGTACGGGATTCGCAGTGGCTGTGGCCAACAATGCTGACGTGAGAGCTCTGGGCGAGCATGCATACGGACTGGCCAGAGGCATGCGCGACTTTGTGGTGATGACCATGGGCAGTGGAATAGGCAGTTGCCTGTTCTCGAATGGAATGATACACAAGGGCAACGATGGATTTGCCGGTGAGATAGGTCATACGTGTATAGTGCATGACGGGCGTCAGTGCAGTTGTGGAAACAGGGGTTGTCTGGAGACATACGTTGCTGCCAAGGGTGTCATCGCTACAGCCAAGGAACTGATGCAGCAATCGCAGAAGCCATCACTGATGCGAGAACTGGATAAACTTACGCCACGTACCATCAAGGAGTGTTGCGATAAGGGTGACGAGCTGGCTATAGAGGTATATCGCCGTACTGGAGAGATACTGGGAATGGGGCTGGCCAACTATGCATCGATGGTAGACCCCGAGGCGTTTATCTTTACCGGAGGCATATCGAGAGCAGGCAATTGGCTGTTTGAACCTGCCAAGGAGATGTTCGACAGATTCGTGTTCCACAATACATGTGGCAAGGCAAAGTTCCTGATATCAGAGGACGATCGCGTGGAGAATAATGTTCTGGGTGCGAGTGTGCTGGCATGGGAAGTAAGAGAGTATTCACTATTTAAATAAAAATAGAGATATGGAAATAGACAATAGAGGGGAGGCTGTAGAAACTGTAGATAAAATAAAAACCCGTGTGGTTGGTATAGATATTCGTGTGGACCGAACCACGTTTGCCGTTGTGGACATCAGGGGGGAGATAGTGGCACAGGACTACTTTCTTACCACCGACTATATGGACGTAAACGAGTATGTAGCAGCGCTCTGCGAAAGGGTGGTGGCACTGGTAGAAGAGAACGGAGGCTACGAGAAGATTCGTTCGGTAGGTGTGAGTGCACCTAGCTCCAGTTTCGTGACAGGTTGTATAGAGAATGCTGCTAATCTGCCGTGGAAGGGAGTGATACCACTGGCTGCGATGCTGAGAGACCAGTTGGGACTGGCAGTGGCTGTGGCTAACGATGCGCATATCACAGCACTGAGCGAGAAGTCGTATGGCAGTGCACACGGTATGAAGGACTTTGTGGTGGTATCTATCAGTCATGGCGGACTGGGTAGCTGCTTCTTCTCTAATGGTCAGCCACACTTGGGATATAATGGTTTTGCTGGTGAGGTGGGACATACCTGTGTAGAAGTGAATGGACGCCAGTGCGGTTGTGGCAACAAGGGGTGCTTGGAGACATACTGCTCGGAGAAGGGAGTGATTAAGACTGCTGAGGAACTGATAGCAGAAAGCAAGGAACCAACAATGCTGAGTGAACTGACTGATTTGAGCATTAAGAGCATAGCCGACTGTTGTTATAAGGGCGATAAGGTGGCAATCGAGGTGTTCCGTCGTACAGGTGAGACATTAGGTCTGGGCCTGGCCAACTATGCTTCGGTACTGAATCCTGAGGCAATCATACTGACTGGCGACATGACCCAGGCTGGAAAATGGTTGCTGAAACCTATGCGTACATCGTTTGAGGAGCACGTATTCCACAACATCAAGAACAAGACCCGTATACTCGTATCAATCCTGAAGGAAGGTGAGCGAGACGTGCTGGGTGCAAGCGCGCTGGCATGGGACGTGAAGGAATATTCGTTGTTTAAGTAATATAACTAGACCAAATTAAGATATGGATGAGTATCAGATTAAAACAAAAGTGGTAGGCGTAGACATCAGTAATGAAAGTACGACCTATGCAATTGTGGATATCCGTGGAAACATTCTGGCTGAGGATAACTTCCCCACGACCGACTATCCCGATGTGAATAACTTCGTGACAACTTTGAGCGACAAGATCGTAACACTGGTTGAGGCCAATGGCGGTTATGAGACCATCAGATCAATTGGCGTGAGTTCGCCTAGTGCCAGTTCGGTGTCAGGCTGTATTGAGAATGCCGCCAACCTGCCATGGAAGGGGATAGTGCCCCTGAGTGCTATGCTGAGAGACCGTATAGGACTGGCTGTGGGGCTGTCGAACGATGCTCACGTGAGTGCTCTGGGTGAGTACACCTTTGGAAGTGCGCATGGTATGAAGAACTTCATAATATTGAGTTTGGGAGTAGGACTGGGCAGTTGTTTCTTCTCTGCAGGCAATGACCATACCGGACACCACGGCTATGCTGGAGAGTTTGGACATACCTGTGTGGTGAATCACGGACGTAAGTGTGGATGTGGTCAAGAAGGATGCTTGGAGGCTTATGCAGGTGCCGCAGGTATCATAAACACAGCGAAGGAGTTGATGGCAGAGAGCAACAAAGCATCACTGATGCGTGAATTAGATAAATTGTCACCACGCACCATCAAGGAGTGTTGCGACCAGGGTGACGAGTTGGCTATCGAAGTATATCGCCGTACTGGAGAGATACTTGGACTGGGATTGGCCAACTATGCATCGATAGTTGATCCTGAGGCAATCATATTGACGGGTGGTATTTCGCATGCAGGTAAGTATCTGCTCGATCCAACATGGCAGACGTTTGAGGATCATGTATTCGGTAATATGCGAGGCAAGGTTAAGATACTTGTGTCGAAACTTGACGACCGTGAGCGTGATGTGCTGGGTGCCAGTGCACTGGCATGGAGTGTGCCGGAGTACTCGCTGTTCAAGTAGTTTTAGATAAAAAGAACAAAAGAACATAAAGGGATTTTAGATAAGAAGAACAGAAGAACAAAAAAGTTTTTAGATAAGAAGAACATAAGGACAAAAAAAGGTTGAGCGACATGTAGGACAAAAAATTATGTTCTTTTGTTCTTTTTATCAAAAAAAGTTCTTATTATCAAAGAAAAAAAATAGAAAGTGAACGTAGAGAAAATTAAAGAGATAATTAATGCGAAGCCGAATTTGAGTACAGCCCTCGGGATGGAGTTTATTTCCACTCCCGAGGTTGATACTTGTATGGCAAGAATGAAAGTTGATGAGCGAAATCGTCAGCCATTCGGGTTCTTGAGTGGTGGCGCATCGCTGGCTCTGGCTGAGAATCTGGCAGGTGTGGCATCGTCGGCATTATGTCCCGGATGTGCCTGTGTGGGTATTGAGGTGAGCGGAAGTCATGTTAAGGCTGTGGTAGAAGGCGACACCGTGACAGCCTATGCAAAGATGCAGCACAAGGGTACAACACTGCACGTATGGAATGTGGATATAAAGAATACGGCAGATGAGTTGATATCGAGTGTGCGAGTAACTAACTACATTATCAAGCAGAAAAAGTGATGCAAGCATACGCAATATACCGACTACCCCATGAAGACCACGCTACTCTGATTCGTCAATCGGAGGGTGAACCCATGGAGCTGCATTCGCTGACAGAGTTGAATGGAAAACAGGGTTTTGTTGTAGCCCCCTTCGATGTAAAGTATGGTCAGCCCTTGGTGCTTATCCAAGGTACGCCAGAACGGGTTTCTTTAGATAATAAGAACATAAGAAACATAAAAAGCGAAGACATAAATATAAGAAACATAAATAAGGAGGCGGATTATTATCGGGTGGATTTTGCCAATTATCATGCGCAGTTGGAGAATGGTCATTTCAGAAAGATAGTGCTGGCACGATGTGCTGATGAGAATATGTCTGAAGGTGTGGAGCCAATGGATCTGTTCTATAGGGCATGTGAGATGTACCCACGACTGTTTATCGCACTGGTTGAGACTCCACAGAGTGGACGTTGGTTGACTGCAACCCCCGAGATACTGCTGGATGGAAATGGCCAGGACTGGCGCACCATCGCACTGGCAGGAACAATGAAACTTGAGGGCGACCAACTGAATGGCGAAGGCGAGACTCTGACATGGAGTACCAAGAACATACAGGAGCAGCGCATAGTGGCAACATATATCACGGAATGTCTAGAACAGTTTACCGGCGACTTCAGAGAGGAAGGTCCAAGAACAGTACGTGCTGCAAACCTGGTGCACCTGAGGAGCGACTTCACGTTTAAGTTGGCTGACCACGAACATATAGGTGACGTGCTCCAGGCACTCCATCCCACACCGGCAGTGTGTGGACTGCCCAAGCGCGAGGCTTTTAACTTTATCGTGAAGAACGAGCATACACCGCGCAGGTACTATAGTGGATTTATGGGACCGCTACAGATGGACGACACACATCTGTATGTATCGCTAAGATGTATGAATATCGAAGGAAAGAACTGTCATCTCTACGCTGGTGGCGGCTTGTTGAAAGACAGCACCGAGGAGCAGGAGTGGCAAGAGACTGAAGCAAAAATGGAAACAATGAGGAGATTGTTATATGTATAGCAGTAAGGAAAATGTAAACATCCTGACCAGCCTGTTGGTTGCTCATGGTGTGAGGTACGCAGTGGTTTGTCCTGGTAGCCGCAACTCGGCTATCGTACACAACCTGAACGAGTGTACAGATATCGAGTGCTATCCTGTGACTGACGAGCGTAGTGCGGGATTCTATGCACTGGGTATGGCACAGGTGCTGCATCGTCCTGTGGTGGTTTGCGTTACATCAGGTACAGCCCTGTTGAATCTGGCACCAGCTGTGGCTGAGGCTTACTATCAGCACATGCCGCTGATAGTGATTTCTGCCGACAGACCTGAGCAGTGGATAGACCAGTTGGATGGACAGACACTGCCACAGAAGGATGCGTTGGGACGATTTGTAAAGAAAGCAGTGAGTCTGCCAGAGCCTACCGACGACGAGATGCATTGGTATTGCAACCGTCTGATAAACGAGGCACTGAACGAAACTCGCCATCATGGTTGTGGTCCTGTGCATATCAACGTGCCTATATCAGAACCATTGTTCGAATATAATGTAGAGAAACTGCCTGAGGAGCGTGTGATACAGCTGTTGACACCCAGATGTAATCAGTCTCTTATTTCACTGGAGTGTGCAGGACAGTTTGCTGCAGCCAAGAAACCAATGGTGGTGATAGGACAGATGTCGACAGAGGAACTGATTCCGCAGGAACTCTTCATGCTGTCGCAGTGTGCTGTGGTGGTGCACGAGTCATTGAGTGTGGGCAAAGGTGGTACCAACTTCGACGAGGTGATACAAGTGCTGGGTGATAACCCTGCATATCAGCCCGACTTCGTGTTGTATCTGGGTGACACACTGGTGAGCAAGCGTATAAAGAAATGGTTGCGTGGTATAAAGGATGTACACATCTGGGCAGTGACCGAGGATGGTAGCATACACGACACGTCGATGCAACTGTATGGTGTGATAGAGGGTAGTGCTGCTGATGTGATAGAAGACTTGGTAAATGCCATCAAGTTTAAGGCCATCAGTTCTACAGCTACATTCAAGGCACGTTGGGATCAGGCCACACGATTGGCAGCTTATCGTGCCATGAAGTTTGAACCAGAGTATTCGCAGATGGCTGCAGTGAAGTATCTGGAGGATAAACTGGGTAAGGCCATCTATCGCTATATCCACTATGGCAACAGCAGTCCTATCCGACTGGCCAACCTGTATGCCAAGCACTATGTATTCTGCAATCGTGGTGTGAATGGCATAGACGGTTCGCTGTCGACAGCGGCTGGTTGCTCGATAGTTACAGGTGATGAGAAGGTGCTGTGTGTGCTTGGCGACCTGAGTTTCTTCTACGATCAGAACGCCCTGTGGAACCAGAACCTGAATGGCAACCTGCACATAGTAGTGCTGAATAATGGTAAGGGTGGCATCTTCAATCTGTTGAAGGGACTGGAGAAGAGTCCTGTTCGCGACAGCTTTATCTCAGCTGCGCATCAGACTACAGCTCAGGGCATCTGTAAGCAGAACAACATCCGCTATCTGAAGGCAACCAATATGGAGGAAATGCAGAAGGGTATCGACTCATTGTTGAATAAGAAATCTAATCGTCCTGTACTGTTGGAGATCTTTACCGATCCTGAGGAGGATGAACGTATTATAAAATCATATTATCAGATATTGAAAAATGAGAAACTGGCAAACGATAAGAGAGTTTAAAGAGATTCTTTTCGAAGAATATAATGGAATCGCAAAGATTACCATTAATCGTGCGAGATACCGTAACGCCTTCACCCCTAAGACCACTTGGGAGTTGAGTCAGGCCTTTGCGATGTGTCGCGAAATGCAGGACATAAGTGTGGTGCTGCTTACTGGAGCTATGAGCGAGGTGCCTGAGGGTAAGACTCTGGCTGACGTAAAGCATGCTTTCTGTAGTGGTGGCGATATGAATGTTAAGGGGCGTGGCGGTTATGTTGACGAAGAAGGCGTGCCCCGTCTGAGTGTGCTGGATGTGCAGATGCAGATACGCAGACTGCCTAAGCCTGTGATTGCGATGGTGAATGGCTATGCCATAGGTGGTGGTCATGTGTTACATCTGGTTTGCGACTTGACAATTGCTTCGGAGAATGCTATCTTTGGACAGACTGGTCCTAAGGTTGGTTCGTTTGATGCAGGATTTGGTTCTAGCTATCTGGCTCGTATCGTTGGTCAGAAGAAGGCCCGCGAGATATGGTTCCTCTGTCGCCAGTACTCTGCCAAGGAGGCTGAAGAGATGGGCATGGTAAATAAGGTGGTGCCCATAGAGCGATTGGAAGATGAGTGTGTGGAGTGGGCAGAGATAATGATGGAACGTTCGCCACTGGCACTGCGTATGATCAAGGCCGGACTGAATGCAGAACTGGATGGTCAGGCTGGTATTCAGGAATTGGCAGGCGATGCTACTATGCTGTATTATTTCCTGGATGAGGCTCAGGAGGGTGGAAAGGCCTTCCTAGAGAAGCGTAAACCAAACTTTAAAAAGTACCCGAAGCTGCCTTAGATTTTTAGATAATAAGAACATAAGAACATAAATAAGGCTTCGCGGTTTGTATGATGAATAAATTATGTCCTTATGTTCTTTTTATCAAGAAAAAGAAATAGATATGGATATTGAAAGATTGATCAAGATTATCATAGAATGTGCTTATCAAGTAAGGATGGAATTGGGACCTGGGTTCTTAGAGTCTGTTTATCAGAAAGCCTTAGGAGTTGAATTGTCAAAACATGACATCCCTTATGATATGGAATATCCGCTTAATGTGTATTACAAAGATGAGGTCGTGGGTGAGTTCAGGGCAGATATGATAGTTGACCATAGAGTTGTTCTCGAATTGAAAGCAGTTAGTAATCTGGTGTCTGCTCATGAGGTTCAATTGGTGAACTATCTACATGCAACACGTTTGGATCATGGATTGCTTATTAATTTTGGCGCTCAAAAGATAGAAATCAAACGTAAGTATCGTTTATATAAACAATAATAATATGTCCTTTTGTTCTTATTATCTAGAAAAGAAAATATTGCATTTTAAGCAACCCGCGGGGACTTCTCGCGGGGTTTATTTAACTCGCAAGATATGGCTTATACATCTGCGCGATGGTGACAGGCATGGAGTGGGTGAGTGTGCACCATTGCCCGACCTGAGTTGTGATGCTATGGGCGATGATATCTACATGGCGAAGCTGCATAAGTTTTGCGAGGCCTTTTGTATGACTGGCGAGATAGACTATGAAGCCATGCGCGACTATCCATCAATGCTGTTTGGATTGGAAACGGCGTTGCTTGATGTAAGAGGTAAGAAGGAAGATGTAAGAGGGAAGATGGAAAATGGAAAATGTGTTCTTTTCGACAATGCTTTTTCGCGTGGCGAGGTTGGGATCCCAATCAACGGGCTGGTGTGGATGGGCAACTACGAGGAAATGCTCCAGCGTATGGAGGAGAAACTGAAACTTGGGTTCCGATGCGTAAAGCTGAAGATTGGTGCCATCGACTTTGAGAAGGAGTTTGACCTGGTTAAGAAGATACGCGAACGTTTCTCGCATCATGAGGTGGAACTGCGACTGGATGCCAATGGCGGTTTTACATACGAAGAGGCGCTGTATAAACTCGAGTTGCTCTCGCAGTATAATATCCATTCGATAGAGCAACCTATCAAGCAAGGACAATGGGCATATATGGCAGAACTATGCAGAGAGTCGCCACTACCTATCGCACTCGACGAGGAGTTGATAGGCATGAACGACCCGGAGATAAAGCGCCATATGCTGGAAATCATCAAACCACGATACATCATCCTGAAACCATCGCTGCATGGAGGAATGATGGGGTGCAGAGAGTGGATAAATACTGCAAAGGACCTTGGTATCGGTTCGTGGATAACATCGGCCTTGGAGAGTAACATCGGACTGAACGCTATCGCCCAGTTTGCTGCTGATGTGTATGGCGATAATATCACCATGCCACAGGGCTTAGGCACAGGACAGTTGTTTACTGATAACATCCCCATGCCCCTCACCATCCAGGGTGATATGTTATTTTTAGATAAAAAGAACATGATGAGTTTTAGATAAAAAGAACATAAGAACATAAATAAGGCTGCGCGTTGTGTAGGACGAAAAAATATGTTCTTATGTTCTTATTATCAAAAAAAGAAGATGAAGCTGTTTATTGACGAGTGGAATAATGATTCGCCATACGTGGAGGTGAAGACATCGGGGAGTACTGGTGAGCCTAAACGTATGATGGTGGAGAAGCGCAGGATGATGAATTCTGCTAGGATAACCTGTGACTTTTTGGGACTGAAGCCAGGTGACACAGCTTTGCTGTGTATGAGCACCGACTATATAGCAGGAAAGATGATGGTAGTACGCTCAATCGAGCGAGGGCTCCAATTGATAAGTGTCCCCCCCACAGGCCATCCTTTGGACATTAAACATTTAACATTAAACATTCTTGGACAAGCCAAGCGGCAGAGCCGAGCGAAACATTGTCACATTGACTTCGCCGCTATGGTGCCGATGCAGGTGTATAACTCATTGCAGGTGCCTGAGGAGAGGGAGCGACTGATGGCTATCCGGCATCTGATAATAGGTGGTGGGGCCATAGATGATGCTATGGAGGCTGAGCTGAGGAAGTTTCCGAATGCTGTATGGAGTACCTATGGCATGACTGAGACTCTGTCGCATATCGCATTGCGACGCATCAGTGGTCCTGAGGCGTCGGAGTGGTACATGCCATTCCCTACTGTTAAACTTAGCACTACTGATGAGGGATGCTTAGTGATAGATGCACCAGAGGTTTGTGCTGACACGCTCACTACGAATGATATAGTAGAGCTGAAATCTGATGGCCGATTCCGTGTGCTGGGTCGCAAGGATAATGTAATCTGTTCTGGAGGAATCAAGATACAGATAGAGGAGGTGGAGCGCGAACTAAAATCTCACGTGCGCGTACCTTATATAATAAGTAAGAAGAAAGACGAGAAATTTGGCGAGATAGTGGTACTGTTGACAGAAGGCGACATCGACGAGATGAAAGCTATCTGCGAAAAGTACTTGCCAAAGTATCATCGTCCAAAACTATATCAACATATAGACCAGATACCACTGACTGAAACGGGCAAACCCGCCCGCAAAAAAATCCTCGACCTTATTTCTGGATAAAAAGAACAGAAGAACAAATAAGGTTTTTAGATAAGAAGAACATAAGGACATAAATAAGGCTGCGCGATATGTAGTACGAAAAAATATGTTCTTATGTTCTTATTATCTAAAAAGTAGGTAGGGCTACTCTCTCGAGCAGTCCTACCCTGATTAGTTAGTAATATGATTAGGTCTACTAAGCTGATTGGTTAATCAATAACACATACAACTTAAGCTAGCTCTCTCTATAGAAGTCGAACGCTTCATAGATCTCATCCTTAGTAGCTGTCTGATTGATGAGGATATCCCCCACACCGCCCAGAAGCGTGAAGTTGATGATGCCAGCTATATTCTTCTTATCGTGCGTCATGAGTTCCAACAGTGTTGGGTAGTCATCGCACGTGATGTTCATTTTTCCATAATGGTCTAGGATAAACCTAGCTGTCTGATGCATCTTCTCGCTGGGGAAACCAGTCTTGATAGCACTCAGATACAGTTCTACTATCAGTCCCCATGCCACTGCGTAGCCATGTAGCACGGGATTATGCTTCAGGGCAAACGACTCGAAGGCATGACCTGCGGTATGACCCAGATTCAGGGCCTTGCGGATGCCCTTCTCTGTAGGATCTTCTGTTACGATGCGCTGCTTTACTGCTACCGAATCAGCCACCATGCGCTGAAGCTGTTCCAGATTGGGCTTCTCGATATCAAATGTCAGTAGCTCGTCGAGCATCTTCTGATCAGAAATCAGTCCATGCTTCAGCATCTCGGCATAACCTGACAGCATATTCTCGGTATCCAGAGTCTTAAGGAACTCTGTATCCAGTATAACGCTCTTGGCATTGTTGAATACGCCAATCTCGTTTTTCAGTCCCATGAAGTTGATGCCTGTCTTTCCACCTACCGAAGCGTCTACCATCGATAGCAGGGTGGTGGGGATATTGATATAGTTGATGCCGCGCTTGAATGTTGATGCGGCAAAACCTCCGAGATCAGTAACCATTCCGCCCCCTATATTTATTAATAAGGTGTGGCGTGTAGCACCTCCTCTGCTCAACTCCTGCCAAACATGACTCAGCGAATTCAGATCCTTATGCGTATCGGTAGCCTCGATGATGACGGTCTTGGCATCTTTAAGATAGTCGAATGCACTGACAACTGGCAGACAGCATTTAGCTGTTGTCTCATCTGCCAAGACGAATATCATGTCGTGCTCGCACTCAGAGATTGCCTCTTTGAGTGTGGCATCCAACTGCTGGGATATGATTACTTTTTGCTGACTCATTTCCGGTTGCCTAGTTGACAATTTCATTTTTTCTGCGTGCAAAGATAAACATATTTTTTATAAAACGTAACAAATATAGTAAAAAAGTAGTGTATTCATTAAACTTTTTTTCTGAATAAGCGTCAAACTTTCAAAAAAACGTAGAAAAAAGTAGCAAATGAGAAGATTAGTTCTATTAATGACCACCGCAATGTTAGCGGTTCTGTCAGTACACGCACAGCGCGTGGTACAAGGTAAGGTGATTGAGCAGGATACTCAAGACGCTGTAATTCAGGCTACCGCCTCTATTCTTTCGGGCGAGAAAGTTGTAGCCAATGCCGTAACTAACACCGATGGTGCTTTCCGTGTGACAGCTCCCAGTGATGGAACCTACACACTTAAGATTACCTACGTAGGATTTAAGACCTACACTAAGAAGATTACACTTAAGGAAGGTAAGGGCTACAATGCAGGTACTATCTCGCTGTCGCCCGATGCTATTATGCTGAAGGGTGCCACAGTTACTGCACGTGCTTCGAAAGTAACCCTGAAAGCTGATACCTTTGTATATAATGCCGCAGCATTCCGTACTCCCGAGGGGTCGGTTGTAGAGGAGTTGGTTAAGCGCTTGCCAGGTGCCGAGGTTAGCGATGATGGAACTATCAAGATTAACGGTAAGGAGGTTAAGAAGATTCTGGTAGATGGTAAGGAGTTTATGACTGGCGATACCAAGACGGCCATGAAGAACCTGCCTACAAATATCATCGACCGCATCAAGGCCTACGATCAGAAGAGCGACCTGGCCCGTGTAAGTGGTATTGAGGATGGCGAGGAAGAGACTGTTCTCGACTTCGGTATCAAGGCTGGTATGAACAAGGGTGTGATGGTTAATGCCGATTTGGGCATAGGTACCGAGCATCGTTATTCTGGCCGTATCTTCGGTGGTGTCATGCAGAATGACATGAAAGTATTCCTTATGACCAATGCAAATAACACAAATGATATTGGATTCCCAGGTGGTGGTGGAGGAGGCCGATTTGGTGGAGGACGCCAGGGCCTCACTGCCAACAAGATGACTGGTGTAAACCTGAACTACGAGAAGACAAACAAGCTAAAGCTCGATGGTAGTATCCGTTGGAACCACAGCAATGGCGATACTTACTCAAAAGGAAACAGTACAAACTTCATTGATGAGCAGAGATCGCAGTACCGCAATAGTCTGAGCCAGAACTACTCACGTTCGGATAGCTGGAACGGACAGATGCGATTGGAATGGCAACCAGACTCGATGACGAACATCATGTTCCGTCCAAACTTCAGCTATAGCACCAACGATGGTATAAATACTAGTACGAACGTAACTTTTGATAACAATCCGTTCGACTATAGCACTGACCCACTGGCTGATGTATATACTATTGCAAGTAAGTATGGTATAGCTCAGAACTATAGCGTTCAGGATGGTATCAGCTATAGCGACTCTAAGAACCTGAGAGGTATGTTGCAGTTTAATCGTCGCCTCAATAATAGTGGCCGCAACATTACCGTGCAGTTGAATGCCAACTGGAGCGAAGGCGCCAGCAAGTCGATGTCGAACAACTTCTCTGAGTTGTTCCAGGTAATGAACTATCTTGGTACTGGCGACTCTACATACCAGACCAACCGTTATAGTGTTACTCCACAGGACAGATGGGGCTACAGTGCCCGACTGACATATAGTGAGCCTATAGCACGTCAGGTTTATCTGCAGTTCAGTTATAACTATCAGTACAGTTTCACAAAGAGCGATCGTAAGACTTATAGTTTCACTGATGTGGATTATACAGGCATCGTGCCTGTATACCGTAACTGGGATGCATACCTAGGAGCACTTACTCGTCCGCTGGATTATTATGAGGATCCTAAACTTAGTAAGTTCTCTGAGTATTCCAACTATACCCATACAGGAGAGGTAATGCTTCGTATTGTACGCAAAGCCTATAACTTCAATGTCGGATTCCAGGTAATCCCACAGAAATCACACTTCCTGCAGGACTACACCAAGGCTGACGGAAAAGTGTATAGAGCAGATACCACACGTACTGTGACCAACTACACTCCAACACTTGATTTCCGTTGGAAGAAGTCGCAGACTGGTCAGTTGCGTTTCACATATCGTGGACGTAGTCAGCAGCCTTCGATAAGCGACCTGCTCGATGTGTATGATGACAGCAACCCACTGCGTATCACCACTGGTAACCCAGGACTGAAGCCTTCGTTCACACAGAACTTCCAGTTGTTCTACAACGACTATTTCCAGAAGCACCAGCGTGCAGTGATGACATTCATCAACTTCTCTACCACAGCCAATTCGATTGCCAACAAGACTACATATAATTCTGATGGTTCTGGTGGAACAATCACACGTCCAGAGAATATTAATGGTAACTGGAATGGTAACATGGGCTTCATGTTTAATACAGCTATCGATTCTACAGGCTATTTCAATGTTAATACATTTACAAACCTGGGATATAACCATAATGTAGGTTTTGTTAGCACAGGTATTAGTGCCGAGTCTCAGAAGAGTGTTACTACCTCGCTGACAGTAGGTGAGCGCTTGGCTACCAGTTTTCGTAACGACTGGTTGGAGATTGAACTCAACGGATCGCTTAACTATATGCGTTCGCGCAGCGAGTTGCAGAAAAATAGCAATATGGATACATGGCAGTTCTCATACGGAGGTATGATCGGTATCACAGCTCCTTGGGGTACATCGCTCACCACCAACATGAACATGCAGAGTCGTCGTGGTTACAGTGATGCCTCAATGAATACCAACGAGCTGATTTGGAATGCCCAGCTCTCACAGAGCTTCCTTAAGGGTAAGCCACTCACCGTATCACTGCAGTTGTACGACATTCTGCACGAGCAGTCAACTGTAAGTCGTACTATATCTGCACTCTCAAGCAGTGAAACCAGCTACAACGCTATTACCAGCTATGGTATGCTGCACGTCATCTATCGTCTGAACCTCTTTGGAGGTAAGGCTGGACGTCAGGGTGGTTTCGGTGGCCCTGGTGGTCCTGGCGGACGTGGAGGTCGCGGAGGCCGTGGTGGTTTCGGTGGCGGTGGATTTGGCGGAGGTCCCCGTGGTGGAGGCTTCGGTGGTCCACGTATGATGTAATATTGAAAGATAAATTGCTCCAAATGAAATATTTTGGAGCAATTCTTTTTTTATCTCCGAAAAAATTGCTACCTTTGCAACCCAAATAAAGCATAGTGCGCAAATGAAGCAAGCAATGATCTTTGCAGCAGGGCTTGGCACACGTCTCAAGCCGCTCACCGACACCATGCCAAAGGCGATGGTGAGGGTAGGGGGACAGCCGCTCATTTGGCACGTAATCCAGAAACTTAAGCAAGCAGGTTATGAGCGCATTGTGGTCAATGTGCATCACTTTGCCAGTCAGATAGTAGACTATCTTAAAGCCAACGACAACTTTGGCCTGGATATCCGCATAAGCGATGAAACGAGCCAACTGCTAGAGACTGGCGGAGGCATCAAGAAGGCCCTCCCGCTGTTTGACCCGTCAGAGCCTATCCTTATTCATAATGTGGATATACTCAGCAATCTGGATCTTAACGCCCTGCCAATGGATACGCCATTGCTGGTAGTTAGCGAGCGTAAAACCAAGCGCTACCTGATGTTCGACAACGACATGCGCCTGCAAGGTTGGACCAACATCGAGACAGGTGAATTCAAAGGCCCCATCTCTCAATTCTCAAATCTTAATTCTCAATTAAGAAAGCTTGCTTTCTCAGGCATCCACGTGTTCCATCCATCGCTGGCGCCACTGCTTGATGAGTGGCCAGAGAGATTCCCCATTATGGACTTCTATCTGAAGGCATGTGGCGATCATCTGATACGAGGTTATGATGCCAAGGACCTGCGCCTGCTGGATGTAGGCAAACTAGACACCCTCGACAAAGCGGAGGAGTTTGTCTCCCTCTAAATTCTGAATTCTAAATTATAAATTATATAGTATGACACAGAAGATTATTATTTTGGATTTCGGTTCGCAGACCACTCAGTTGATTGGTCGCCGAGTGCGCGAGCTGGATACCTTCTGCGAGATTCTTCCCTACAACAAATTTCCCATGGACGACCCATCGGTGATTGGTGTTATCCTGAGTGGTTCGCCCTACTCAGTACACGATCCTGAGGCATTCAAGGTCGACTTGTCGCAGTTTGTTGGACGTGTACCTGTGCTGGGTATCTGCTACGGAGCCCAGTTTATCAGCCATACACTGGGTGGTAAGGTGGAAAAGGCCGACTCTCGCGAGTATGGACGTGCCAACCTAGAGACTATCAATCTCGACAACCCTTTGTTCAAGGGATTCGAGAAGGGGTCGCAGGTATGGATGAGTCATGGTGACACCATCACTGCCATCCCAAGCGATTTCGAGGTTATCGGCAGTACTAAGGACGTGAAGAACGCCGCCTTTGCCAGCACCAAGCAGCCTATATGGGCAGTGCAATTCCACCCCGAGGTGTTCCACACACTACAGGGCACACAGCTCCTCAAGAACTTTGTAGTAGATATCTGCGGCAGTAAGCAGGAGTGGAGTGCTGCATCGTTCGTAGAGACTACTGTTGCCGAGCTTAAGGCACAGTTGGGCGACGATCGCGTGATACTTGGTCTGTCAGGAGGTGTAGATTCATCAGTAGCTGCTGTGCTGCTTAACAAGGCTATCGGCAATCGCCTGACCTGTATCTTTGTAGACCACGGTATGCTGCGCAAGAACGAGTTTACCCAGGTGATGGAAGACTACAAGGTGCTGGGCCTCAATGTGATAGGTGTAGATGCCAGCGAGAAGTTCTTCAGCGATCTGGCTGGTGTAACCGATCCTGAGCAGAAGCGAAAGATTATTGGTCGCGACTTTGTAGAGGTGTTCAATGCCGAGGCAAAGAAGATTACCGATGCCAAGTGGTTGGGTCAGGGCACTATCTATCCCGACCGTATCGAGAGTCTCAATATAACAGGTAAGGTCATCAAGAGTCACCACAATGTAGGTGGACTGCCCAAGGAGATGCACCTGCAGTTGTGCGAGCCATTGAAGTGGTTGTTCAAGGATGAGGTTCGTCGCGTAGGTCGCCAGTTGGGTATGCCTGAGCATCTGATTACTCGTCACCCATTCCCAGGTCCAGGACTTGCTGTCCGCATCCTTGGTGATATCACCCGCGAAAAGGTTCAGATTCTGCAGGATGCTGATGATATCTATATCCGCGGTCTCCGTGAGTGGGGACTTTACGATCAGGTTTGGCAGGCTGGAGCCATCCTGCTGTCAACCGTTCGCAGTGTAGGTGTGATGGGCGATGAGCGCACATACGAACATCCAGTAGCTCTGCGCGCTGTAACATCAACCGATGCTATGACAGCAGACTGGGCACATCTGCCATACGAGTTCCTGGCCAAGGTGTCGAATGAGATTATTAATAAGGTACGCGGAGTAAATCGCGTTTGCTATGATATCTCGTCAAAACCACCCGCAACAATCGAATGGGAGTAAAATTCAAATGTAATGTAAGTGCCTGATAATCAGTTGAAAGTGATTATTTAGCCATAATAAATCCCCACTCATGTTCGAGCGGGGATTTCTTATGGTTTTTACTTCTTAAGCAGGTCGCGAATCTCTGTCAGGAGTTCCTCCTGTGTGGGGCCTTTGGGAGCCTCTGGTTCGGGGGCTGGTTCTTCCTTCTTGCGGTTCAGCTTGTTGATACCCTTAAGCATCAGGAAGATACACAAGGCAACAATCAGGAAGTCGATAATGTTCTGTATGAACTGTCCATAAGTAATGTTTGCCTCACCGATGGTGACCTTTAGATTGGTGAAGTCGATGCCACCAGTAACGATGCCGATCAGTGGCATCAGCACATCGTTTACCAATGAGGTGACAATCTTACCAAACGCACCGCCGATGATAACACCCACGGCCATGTCCATCACGTTGCCTTTCATGGCAAACTCCTTGAATTCTTTAATAAATCCCATAATCTTTAAATTTTAATATGTTAATGATCAATGTTCATTGTTCGATGTCAATTTGTAATCTGTATTTTGCAATCATCGGATTCCCTCCATCGATTTTCATACTTTTCACTTTTCGATTCTATGTTTTTTCTTTATTTTTAATTGATTTATGGTGCAAATATAGAAATAATTTTGTAACTTTGCATCCGAAGTCAGAAAAATTTTCGATTTAGAGGTAAAAAAGTTAGTAATTTATAGGTATAACCCATTTAAATAATTAAGTAAAATGACAAAAGTAGCAATTAACGGTTTTGGCCGTATTGGTCGTCTCGCATTCCGTCAGATGTTCGAGGCTGAAGGTTATGAAGTAGTAGCAATCAA
>ONYZ01000092.1 GCA_900322175.1 uncultured Prevotella sp. | reverse complement strand
TCCATTTCATTACGCTTGGCGGCCCTCCGGGACCGCTCTCGCTCGGGGACTCGCTCGCCCCAATACGTTTGTGACGCAAAACGAAACGACCCCTTTGCGTCAAGCAAGGTGAACGAACACTGCAGGATCAAAAGCTACCCCTCAACCTCATCGTCAAGCATTCACGTATCCCACGTCCGAAGGTCATCACGCTCCTGGCTCGACTCATCCGTTTCCGCGTTGTTCATTGGGAGTATTGCAACCAGCAGTTCGTATTTACCTTTTAAGATTTTTTATAATTTAGGCATAAAAATTCACACAATTATTTTCTTTTCAAAATTATTGTGTATGTTTGTAGCCGAAAGGCTGCGAAAACGAACGAAGCAGCAAGAGGCAATATGCTTGCATGGATTGAAAATGGTGTGTAACATTTATCAATAACTCATTATTATTAACATCTAAACCCAAACAATTATGCAAAAGAATTTTGTCCATTGGATGTTCGCCGCTATCCTCGTTTGCGGCGCAAGTGTGTTCACATCGTGTTCGTCGAACGACGATAACCCCACACAGCCCGACCTGAATGTGGCCGAAAAGATTATAGGTAAGTGGATGGTGGAAGAACTGGACGGTCAGGCATGTCCTACCAACCTGAAAGCTGTCATCACATTCCTGTCACCGACAAAAGCATACGGTAGTCTTTCTGATTACTATAGCGAATCGTGGAACAACCATACCTCAGCCGATGTCATTATCAATGGCAATGATGTGACGCTCACTGCATTCGAAAATGAGCACATCAAACATGTAACGGTGGGCAACATTTCCTCAATTACAGCCAATGACATGATGTTGAAATCTGACTGGAAAGTCTTTGTTGATGGCGACCTGGTTATCAATGAAGTATATGACAAGGAGCATTATATCCGCATATCCGACGACTACGAAAACGACATCATTGGTACTTGGGAGGGCAAGGTAACCAGCAGCGAAGACGAACACTCCGATGGCGAACTGCACCGCTGGGAGTACAAAGCCAACGGCACCTACGTATATTATAGCAAGGAGAACGACGAGTGGAAGGCTAGTAACGATGTCATGTCGGACTATTTCGTTGATGGCATTCTGCTCTGCACCCGTTGGAAGAAGACCATCGACAGCAATGAACTGCGCGAATGGTGGGAGATTGAGAGCATCAAGGACGGTGTGATGAAGTGGAAGGCCCTGCGTATGCGTGAGGATGGCACCACCTATACCGCCACCTTCGAGATGACCAAGGTACAGTAATCACTGAGTGGGATCATGGGGTCCTCAAACTATAAATATTGTACTTATGAATAAGAATGAGCAATTTGTCATTACGATTAATCGTGAGTTAGGCAGTGGCGGTCGCACCGTTGGCGAGATCTTAGCCAAGAAACTGGGCGTTAGCTTCTACGACAAGGCCCTGATAAAGGCATTGGAAGAGAAGTTTAACCTCACAGCCGATGAAATAGAGAAGCTGAAGGGCCGCAAGACCAGATGGTGGGAAGACTTCAAGCGCGTAGCTGATATCGGTAATGGATTGGTCGATAGCAGATCCTGTATTGCAAAATACGGTAAGGAGTCCGATGTGCTGACCACTGAAAACGTGTTTAAGGCAGAGACCGAGATCCTGCATGAGATTGCAGCGGAAGAGTCGTGTGTTATTGCAGGCCGTTGCGGATTCTTTCTGTTCCGCAACCATCCTAACCATTTGAGCGTCCTCATTCAGGCACCGCCATCTTTCCGTGTGGCACGTGTCGTCGCCAAACAGCATATCTCAGAGGAAGAGGCCCGTAAGATCATCGAGAAGGTGGATAAGATGCGCGAGGCAAGACCGAAGAACAGATCGCCGATCAGATCCTGTCATATGTGGAGTAACGCTTAAAAACGCATAAGATGTTTTAGACGTTTCAAAGAAGAATCCTCGACCGATGGCCGAGGATTCTCTCTCTCGGATCATGGGGTCTCTACTGATCACTTTTTGAAGTTTCTGTGAAACAGGTACTGTCCCCGTGTTCTTTTACTGGACGACACTGAAATCACTGTTTGCGTATACGGTGGTCGTGTCCTTGTGATTCACCGTAAGGGTCGGTTGCAGGGTGTACTTGTAGTTACGTGGATTCCCGTTTTTCTTCCTGGCCTTGAAGGTCACCATATACTCATGGTTGGAGTTGAAGAAGCCGAGCACCCTCTCGCCACCGTTGGAGATGGTGTGGCGGTATTCAGTAACCTTCTTGCCATTGTCAGCCCTGCTGACTACAACGTCTGAGATGGTCGAGTCGTTGCGCAGGTCGTTCTTCAGCTTGATGGCTCCGCCGGTGACGTTGACCACGGTCGGCATCCAGCGGCTGTCTTTGTCCTCTCTCTCAAAGGTGGAGGTTTCAAGATCGGAATAGGTGGCCCACCAGCTCTGCACGGCCAACTTTGCCTTCAACCAGGTATCGATTGCATACGGTTTTTTGGACTGATTGTCTTTGCCGTTACGGTCGTACCACATCCAGACGCCGTGTATGCTCTGTGAGCTGCGGGATGCCTGGTTGTTCTTCAAGTCGAAACAGCGACTCTCACTAAATTTCCACTCAGGTAGGTTGTTGAACACCAGGTGCCAGCGGGCCCAGTTGCCTTTCTTCCGCTCGTTCAGGATGTCCACGTCTTTGATGTCGCGCCTCTCCGAATGGGTCCATTCCCAGCCATATTTGACATTTATCAAGTCGATATTGGCTGCGAGTTCCCCACCTTTATCAGTAATGCCTGCTTTTCCCCCGATGCTATGGCTGAAGTTCAGGCTGAAGCCGTTTTTGTCCTCGTAGGACGTCTTGTCCACGGTGGTTTCGGGCGATGGTGCGCCGCTGGCGGGGAACATGATGCGGTCGTTGGTGTCCTCATTCCAGTCTGCATCGAGAGTCGACATCTTCGTGGCGAGGTGCGACTCCACCCAGAAGTCGGTCGTGTAGGCTCCGCACCAGCGCACATGAACAAGTCCGTGCCTGTTCCATCCCTTGCCCTTCCACAGACCTGCTGAGTTTACAGTGGCATTCATCTTCATGCCATAGTAGTCGCCGGCACCCGCAGCACCCTCATACACGTGTACCGTGTAGATGTCGTATTCGGTATTCAGCTCTAAGTTTCCATGTATCTGGTCCGGGTCCGAATCGAGGGCCAGTTGCCTAAAGGTGTGGCTGACAGGGAATGACTGGTAGACATGCTCGTGCGTGTGGCCGGCAAAGTCCTCCATCTTGGCCGTCTTCTCGCCAGCAGCCTTCCTGGCAGCAGCCGTGAAACGGGCGGCGTCCTCTTTATCGTACGTTTCAACGCCATTGATGTATTCCATCACATCGCCCAGCATGCTCGAGATGTAAGCGTAATAATTCTGCGCCGCCATCATTTGCAGCAGGATCGGGTCGAAGTCCTCATCCACGATGGGGTTCTTGACATAATAGTAATCGTCATGATTGTTGAAGGCGAATATCATCAGCGAGTTATCAACATTGTACGTATAGATGTCGAGCCAGTCGTGGCTGTCCTTATATGCCTCCAGCTCGGCGGCATCGGGATTCCACACAGCAATGACCTTGCCGTTGGAGTACACCTCTTTCAGATAATCCTCGCTGACGTCTGTCAGTTTGTTGACCATCACGAAGTCAACGTCGGCTTCAGGCGTGCCTACCACATCGCTCACGGCCCACTTGAAGGCCTGCATCAGATTTTCGTCCAGGCCGGCGGCCAGGTATGCCTTGCCTAACAGCCGAACTGTTGGTTCGAATTCGGCCGGATCTTCATACTCTGACGGGTCGTCAGCAACTGGATTGTCATCATTTACAACACAGGAAGTAAGCCCTCCTCCGCAGCAAATCAGGACAGCTGCGAACATCCAATTAAATAATTTTCTCATATCAGTCATAATTTGGTTAGTTAGTTAAACACTTGGGACAAAGATACGAAAAAAATCTCTAACTTCCAAACATTTTTGGCAAAAAGTTGATGATAGCATGAACTTTAAGACCGTTCTCGCGGAACTCTGAGGGTGTCATGCCAAAATGCTGGCGGAAACAATGACTGAAGTAAGTAGGACGATTGAAGCCGCATGATGTGGCTATCTGCACGATACTCAGCCCGGGCTGCTCGATGAGCAACTTGGCGGCATGCTCCAAGCGCAGTTGCTGGACGTAGTTGGAGAGTTTGGCGTGTTCGCTGCCCTGCGAGAAGGTGGTGCCCACGCGCTCCTTCGACAAATGAAAGCGTTCCATGATGGTATTTCGCCCGAAACTGGGGTCGAGGAACAATCGTTCGCGCATGATGACGTCATGGATGTGCTGGAACAGTTGTTCGTCGGTGAGTGCGTTTAGGTCGCCAGAGTCGGTATCAGGTGTCGGTGTCAGCGCTTGTTTCTCGTCCCAGTACATCTTCTTGTAATTGATGGTCTCGGTGATCTGAGCGACAAGCGATTGGTTCTTGCGGCTGATGATGCGGTTTTTGCGGATAATGACAACAGCCAGAGCCGTGACGCCGAGGAGAACGGCCAAGACGGTGAACAGCAGGTAGCGCTGGCGGGTGTTCTCGGCCTGCTGCTGCATGATGGTCTGATCCTGCTCCTGGTCGTGGTAGATAGCAGCCAGCTTCTGGGCGGTGTTCTTAGCCTTGCGGGTCTTCAGCGTGTCCTGTATCTCGAGCACCTGTTCGTAGAGTTCGGTAGCCTGACTGTGCCGGCCCATCTTACGGTAGACCTCGGCCAGACCCCATTTGGCGGTGTTCATCATCTCGCCCAGAGTGTCGCCCTGCTGTCGTACGCGCTGGATCAGGTCGTTATAGATGGTGACGGCCTCCTGATAGCGGCCGCGCTTCTTCATGTAGTCAACGATGAAATAGTCGCGGATGTGGTTGCCCTCGTACTGCACGGCTTTCCAGGCTGCATAGGCTGAGTCGGCCTGCTGATAGTAGCAGACTTGCAGGCTGCCCGATGCTGAGCGTCCCATCTGGGCCAGTACCGACGCCATCTTGGCCAGTGCCATGCGGCGGTCTATCAGCTGCTGGTTGGGTGCCGTACCCCAGCGCGTGCCCTCTACCGTCAGCTGCAGGTTGCGCTCGTTGGTCTTCAGCGCATTGTCGTAGTCCTTCATTGCACCATACATGCTGGCCAGCATGTTCAGGTAGCCGTGTATCAGGTGGTCGGTATTTTCAAGGTCGGTCTTAGCCATCAGCCTGATAGCCTCGTTGACACAGTAGATACCCTTCTCGCGGTCGCCCTCGTAGAAGAGATTTTGCCCCATCGTGATATGTGCCAGCGACAGGTAGTAGTCGTTGCCCGTCTGTGCGGCCAGGTCGTGCAACTGCTGTAGCCACTTGTGCTGCTCCACCTTATGGCCGGAGAGCTCACTGGTGCTGCTAAGGGCATTCAGCACCCCCAGTCTCTTCTTGCTGTCGGTCTTGGCCTCTTTGCTGTCCAACAATTGCAGGTACAACTTGTAGGCATCGCGGAACTGCATACGGCTATAGAGCGAGTCGGCCATGTACATCGTCTTGGCGAAGTCTTTATCTGCCTGTGCCGCATCCTGCGAATCGGTAGTATCGGTACAGCCCGTAATGCCTATCATCAGGGCCATCATAATCAAATACAGGAGGTTGTTAAGTCTGTATTGCATATCGTTTCTCTATGTAAATGCGCCGTAAAGTTACGAAATATTCCAGACAATCTTTGCACCTCCCACTATTTTCTTACAACATTTAACACTCCACTCCGCCTGTCGTTTCTCAGTCTCGTGGAGCTAGCCCCTCATATAAAACGGCTTTCAATCTTGTCTGAGAACCTTTCAATCTTGTCTGAAATCGAAAAAAACAGGAATTTTTCTTGCAGTTAATAGAATTTATTTATATATTTGCCCCAAGAAAACAAAAAAATCGAGAGACTATTACATCTTTTATATTACTAACTAAATTCATTAGAACATGAAAAAATTTTTTTTAATCCCCGTTGCATTTGTAGGAATGCTTTTATTGGCTTCATGTGCCAAGAGTGACGATCCTGCTCCAACGCCTGTTACTAAGACCTATTATGAGCAGATGTTGGAAGATTATGCAACTGTAGTAGCTAATTATCCTGGAATGAAGGGCTATATGTTTGAGGCTCAGTATGAACTGACCACAAAGGTAACTGAAAAGGACTGGAAAGAGCTGAAGGTCAAGGAGGTGATTTATGTATTTAACGACCAACAAACAAAAGACGTTGTTTATGCAAAGAGAAACTTCGTGAATGGTTTGGGCCTGGTTTATAGTTACGACCATGGTCAGTGGCAAGGCGATCTCCCAATCGATATGACTCAAAAATACATTAGCTTGGAAGAAGCCCTCGAGCAACTGTTCAAGTCTGATATAATCAAACCCGCTACACGTTGGGTGACCTTCCGTAGTCCAGCTCAGGGTGAACTCTTCCAGTATCGTCCCTATTATGTATTTGGCGGTGGCTCCGACGTTCCTGTAACTGTCTGTGTTGATGCCGTTACAGGTGAAGTATTTGACACTCCCAAATCGATTGATCTTGGTGCTTTAGGTGGCGAAGAATAAATAACATTCGCAATATTATAAGAAAAGCGTGACCTTTTGTGCCACGCTTTTATTTTCTTTGCAGACAAATGGGATTTCTGCATCCGTTGAATGTGAAACAGGTACCTGTCCCCTCTATGTTGCAAACCAAATAATTGGTCTGTCTTTTAACATCGTTTAATCGTTTTATTATCGTTTTTACTTTAATTTGCACATATTCAACCAAGAAATTC
>ONYZ01000080.1 GCA_900322175.1 uncultured Prevotella sp. | reverse complement strand
AATGGTGAAGTCTATTCCTGTTCATATGGCTGATCCAATTATTATCAAAAGTCTTAAAGAGACAGCTAATCGTATTCTTATTCATCAGAACAGCTCTCACTATGCATGGCGAATTGATTTTGCGGAGTTTTTTGAACGCTATATTCAATTCATGATTGCTAATGTTGCAAGGTCGAAGGGAGCTAGGCTAACCAAGAATCCAAAATATAGTGTGAGCGGTAATAAGCCTGATTGGTCTCTAAACTACCTTGAACCTGATATCGTTGTAGATCGAGGTGACGTTCAATATATCATTGATGCCAAGTATAAATCACACATGTATAATCTAAGGAATCATGGAGATGATTTAAAAGAAGCTTTCAGGCATGACTTGCATCAAGTTCTTGCCTATTCTTCCTTTGGGAGATCAGCAAGAAAAAATGTGATGCTGATATACCCATCAAGTAACTATATAAAAAGAAAACTAATTATTAATAGTGGGTTGAACAGCACAAATTGCAATGTTTACCTAGTTGGAGTGCCAATGAAGAAATCAGAAATGGAGTCTGTTATGTCCTTACTTAAAGAAATCATTAGTTTTGATGGGTAATGCGATAACGTGACGGAAAACGGCCCCGTAGACACATTACGAGACATAATATCTAAAAACATACAAGCGATGAAGAAAGTTAAAATCACAATTCTGAAGACGACGCTCAACGAGGAACTGGCGCGGGAGTATGGTGCTGTTGGCATCAAGGCTTGCCCGATGATGAAGGAGGGCGATGTGTTCATGGCAGACTATGCCAAGCCTGAGGGATTCTGCGACGAGGCCTGGAAGGCGATTTACCAGTATGTGTTCGCGCTCGCCCATGGTGCGGGCAGCGACCTGTTCTATTACGGCGATTGGATCAGGAAACCTGGTGTCGCCATAGTGAGCTGCAACGACGGCCTGCGCCCCGTAATCATGAAACTCGAGGCCACCGACATCGACGCCAACCTGGAATACACGCCCATCGATCGATAACCTTTGCTGGACGGAACCATAAAAATCAGCTATTTTCAAGATCTTCATTGAAAACGGCTGATTTTTCTTTTGCTATTCCGGCCTATACCCATTCAATTCCAGAATTGGAAATGATTATTACGTAATTTCCGCTGCGTAAAATATGAAGTGTCTCCATACTATTGACTAATAACAAGTTAACACTTCGTCTGTTTAGATGCCGAGCTTTTTCATGCCCTACAAATCGCAATAAACTGCGATTTTTGTTAGTTTCTCATCTTTGAGGCCTTCAAATCACTCAAGAATCGCAATATGTTGCGATTTTCATTGATCTGAAACCCTTAGGATTTCCTGCGTTTCAATCATTGTAACCACTGTTACTGTAACCGTGGTTGCAATAATCATGCTTGCGCAACGGTTCCATAACTCGAAAAAAAACAGCCATTTTCAAAAAAATCTTGAAAACGGCTGACTTTTCTCGGAAAAAGAGAACTCTATTTTGTTGTTCACTACTTGTTCGATATCTCTTTTTAACCATGCCTACATAGTAACTTAAGCTATCAAGGCCAGATAACAACGTATGAAGTTCATCTAAATCGCTAAATTCGTTATCATATTCTTCGCACCACTCTTCTAATTCTTCTTGGAAAACCGTCACAAAACAATCTTTTCTCCTTCAATTGCTGTCGTTTCAAAAAAAGTGATTATATTTGCATTGTTGAAAACAAGCGACTGCGGATAGCCCGGCAGCGGCACTATCCACTTTTCAAATCAAAGGACGAACGAACATCATGCCCGCCACCACCTACCAACTCCTCTTCGCCGCCAACCTGGCGTTCATCCTGACCAATGTCTACGGATGGGTACTGAAGTGGTTCTACCGCCCGAGAGCCTACGACGAGGAGTTCCAGCGGCTGTTCCCGGCGCAGCGGTCGGTGGGCACGCTTTACCTGCTTCAGGCGCTCGAACTGCCGTACCTCATACAGCTCGGCCTCGCTGCCACGTCAGCCACCGACTCGACCTTCGATTCCGCCCTGCTCTACGCAAACACCTTTGCCCTGCTCATCTTCCCCATCCAGATGCTAATCATGTGTGAGAGCTACTTCTTCCCCAGCAAGAAGCATCCGCCGCTCCACTACCTGCTTTACCTCCCCGCCGCCCTCTTGTTGGCCTTGCTGCTGCCGTCGGCCCTCGGCCTCGCCGTGCTCCCCGCCGCCGTCATACCGTGGGTAAAGGCCGCCACCGCGCTTGTCTTCCTCATCTACTTCTGGCGCTCCGTGCGCATGGCCCAGAAGATAGGCAACGCCATCCGCGATGCCAGCGAGCAAGCCTACGCCGACGAAGACGACTTCCCTGTGCGCTTCGCCGGTCGTATCCAGTGGCTGCCTATCGGCATCTGTGCAGCCATGGCCATCAACTACCTCGTCGACGACCCCACGTTCAAGGCCGTACGCGATGTCATCTTCACGGGCATTAACGTCTGGTTCTGTATTCTCACCCTCAACCCCTGGCGCACCGTCCTCTCCCCAGCCGCCGATCGCATCATCCAGCAGATAGACTCCGAGGCCGAAACCGACGAAACCACCGTCGAGAACACCCCTCCCATTGACCGCAGCCTGAGTGAAGCCCGCCTCGACGACCTCGCCAGCCGCCTTGATCACCTGATGCGCCACGACCTCCTCTTCACCGAGGAACACATCATGAGCGACACGCTCTGCCAGCGCCTCGCCACCAACACCAAGTACCTCACCGAGGCCATCTGCCGACTGGGCTACGCCAACTTCTACGACATGATCAACCAGCACCGCGTGCGCCATGCCATCAGCCTCATCAACCAGCAACCCGACCGCCTGCTGCAGGACATTGCCCACGACTGCGGATTCTCCAAGCCCTCCGCCATGACACGCGCCTTCAAGTCGCAGGGCAAGCCCGCCCCCAGCACCTTCCGCCGCCAATAATCCCCCTGGATTTCTTAACACTCAGCGAATTTCTTAACTCTCGCGGAAAATCTTCTTAACACTCAGCGAATTTTCCGCCAGAGTTAAAAGGTTCCCGGCCATAATGCGTAAATTTGGATTCGTAAAAAATCTTAAAACGCAAAGCATTATGGTAGCGCCAGTAAAACTTCTACTCGCCATGCTTTTTGGAGCCATCCTCGCCCTCATCGTCGTGTTCATCGTCATGGTCACCCGCACCATCCGACGCAACCGCGATGATAAAAAGTTAAGGTAATAAATAGTAACAACTTTATCGTAATAAATCGTAAAAACTGTTATCATTATGAAGAAGAACCAGACACTCCGAACGGCTGCGCTGATATCTACCGGCGCTGCACTGATGGTGGCCTGTACCGACACGCAGGACATCCCCGTGGACCCCAACCAGCCGACGACGAATGCCGACGGCAAGTACAACATCATCTTCATCACCACCGATCAGGAGGCTTATATGGAGCAGTATCCCGCCGGTAGCGACTATGCCGCCCGTGAGCGTCTGCGCCAGATTGGTACGACATTCGAGAAGCACTATGCTTGCGCGAATGTATCGACATCGAGTCGGTCGGTGATCTATACCGGTCGCCACATCACCGAGACCTGTATGCTCGACAACACGAACTACGCTTTTGTCAAAGACATGCCGCGTGATCTTCCGACCGTAGGTGACATGCTCCGCGATGCTGGCTACTACACCGCCTTCAAGGGTAAATGGCACATATCGGGAGATACTGAATCGTTGGAGGAGTATGGCTTCAGCGACTGGACCGAAGGTGACATGTATGGCTCAGTCTGGGAGGGCTACAAAGAGGATGCCACCATTGCCGAACATGCTATCGACTGGCTGAAGACCAAGGGTAAGCAGTTGAACAGCGACGGCCAGAGTTTCTTCCTCGCCGTGAACTTCCTGAACCCACACGACGTCATGTATTTCAACGAGACACCGGGAACGTACATAGCAGGCGAGGCAACACCAGCTCCTGACGACCCAATCTACAAGAAAACGTATACGACACCTGTTCCTGCATCGTGGAACGAACCCTTCGACAAGCCCGGACGTCCCGCTGCCCACAAGGAGTACAATAAGCAGTGGCAGGCATGGGTAGGACCGTCGCCCACCACCGAAGAGGGCTGGCACACCTTCCGCGACTACTACTTCAACACCATCCAGAACGAGGATAACCACATGCTGGCCTTCCTGAACTACCTCGAAGAGGCTGGACTGATGAAGAACACCATCATCATCTACACCAGCGATCACGGTGAGATGCAGGGCGAGCACGGTTTGAAGGGTAAGGGCGGCAACATGTACGAGAACAACATCCATGTGCCTCTTATCATCTATCATCCGGAGATTCAGGGTGGTCGTCACTGCAAGAACCTGACTTCGCATCTCGATCTCGCACCGACATTTATCGATATTGCCACCGCCGGCAACCAGCAGCAGTTCAACACCATCACCTCTGCTCTGCACGGTCATTCATTGCTGCCTGCCGTCAAGGATCCTGCTACCGACATCCGCAACAGCGAGGGTGCCCTCTTCTGCTTCGAGATGATTTCGATGATTGATGGCGACTTCGTGATGGATCCTAACCTGAGGCCGGCCTATCGTGCCGATATGAACAAGCGCGGCTTCGTACGCGGCATCATCACACCAGAGTATAAGTTTGCTCGTTACTTCTCGCCACTGAACTTCAACACGCCTGCCGAGTATGAGACACTTTGGACCAACAACGACGTGGAACTGCTGCAGTGCGGCACCGATGAGACCGAGAACCTGGCTTGGCCCAAGAACAATGCGAACAAATCACTCGTAGAGATCATGAACCAGAAACTCAACGCCCTCATCCAGCGCGAAATCGGTACTGACGACGGCAGCGAGACGAAGAAAGGCTATGTGGGCGGCGTTGAAACGTACGACAAGAATAAGTACGCCCAGTAACGACCACTTCGGCACTATGCCATTTGCCAAGCTAACCAACTGATAACAAGTATAACAATAACAATAAATCTAAGAATTATGAAATGGTATCTTTTATATTTCGTACTGGCAGCATCGGTGATGCTGACGGTCAGCAGTTGCAGTGAGGACGACTCGCCCGAAGTGCCAGTTGACGGAGTGGAAGTGACTGCATGTGACGAACTCCAGATGTTCCAGAACTACATCGTCATGACCGACGATGAGGGCAACTTCGTGGAGCGTGTGTATGGCAAGGTGCTGAACGAGGCCGACACGACCATCGTGTCAATCGGTGCCGACAACGTGGAGGAGGCCCGAAAGATATTTGAGCGTTGGCTGGCCTTTGAACCCAACGTGCAGGAGACGGCTCCCAATGTGCTGACGTACTACCCGAAAGACGAAGACGGAAAGCCGCAGGGTGAAATCTACTTCACCCCCGTGAACGACGACCCCACCTGCACCGCACGCGTCACCTATTCGGCCGAAACGCCCCTGCGCCACTTCAAGCAGATTGACTTCATCCCCCGCTCGTTATGGCCCGAGAACGATCAGGCGGTAAGAGCCAAATGGGAAACGTGGAAAAGTGGGGGTATAACCTGGACTTGCATCCGTCCCTCCGCTGAGGGCGTGCCGCCAATATCTGTATATATAGATCGCAGGAGTAAAGCTGATGAGAATACTCCAGAATGGATCTGGGACCACTGGGACGAAACCGGTGCTACTTATGCCTATGAGGAGTCGGCAAAAGCAGTTTCCGAGATTGCCATGGAGGATTGGGATGCCTTTGTGGAGCACTGTATGCCCGAGGGGAAATATGGCGAGGAGGCTTACATCAACAAGAAAAAAACCGGATTCGCCGATGGTATTTACGTGATACAGCTCAAAAAAGCCAAGTTAAAATTCTATACGTTCTGGGAAGTTGGTGTATGGTCCTATACTCATCACAACTACATAAAATGTTCATTTAAATAATTATGTACCATGGCGATGATGACTGTTAGGTTAACAATCATAATGACTTGCCTCTTTGCTCTCTGGCTGCAGCCATTGCAGGCTGCAGCTGGGGAGCGAAAGGTTGCTGTGGTGATGCCTGAGGCCCAGCAGGAGCGATGGGAGCGGACGGCCCAGTGGGCTCTCGCCGGCATCGACGCCGCACAGACGGGACTCGACCGTCAGGTGCGCCTCGCTATAGAGTGGCACGATGAGGATGCTGCAGACCTGCAGACATGGTTACAGCAGGTGGCTAAGGACGAGAGTTATGCCGCCGTGATAGGCCCAACTACATCGACTGCTGCCCGCACGGCAGCCAGCACACTCAATGCCAGCAAGAAGACACTCATCCTGCCAATTGCCACCTCCACCGAACTGCAACGCATATACGCCGCCAGTCCCAATGTGTTCAACCTCACCGAGAGCGATTTTACTCAATGCTATCTGATGATGGCCGGTTTCCTGTTGGACGGCAAGCAGAAAGTCAGTCTGCTCACCTCCAACGATGTGTATGGTCAGTCGTTCATCGACTGGTTCGGCTATTCGGCCGAGGAGTTAGGACTCACGGTGGGTATGCTCGGCGTGTATCGCAATGAGGCCGAACTGCGCGACTATATCCGGCAATGGGATGGTGGCACACTGCTGTTTGCACCGGGAACGGAGGATGATGCCGTCATCTTCGACCAGATGGTGACACAGACCGACAGCGTGTATTGTTCCGACATGATGATGTCGGCCTCGCTCATCGGCAGACTCAGCCACACCTATCGCGGTCTGGCGCCCTGTGCCGACCCCACATCGGGATTCCTCGATGCCTACCTACAGCGTTTCGGCGAAGAACCTGTCAATGGCGAGGCTCATCTCTACGATGCCCTCTGTCTGACAGCATACGCCGCAGCTCTGTCGGAGATGACCGGCCTCGGCATGAACGATGCCATCACGACAGTGCTCGACGGACGTGATACCTGCATAGCCTCGTGGAACGATATGACTGATGTATTCAGTCAGTTGCGGGCAGGCGCCGAGCCAGATATCAGCGGTGCCACGGGCTCACTCGATTTCGACTGCCGCCACCATGCCGCCGTGCTTTATTCCTTTTATCAGAAGTGGCATTTTGAGAACGGTGTCTATACGACCGAGGGAACCTACAGCCGCAACCGCGACGACAACGACGAGGCACTGCTGCAACTGTGGGACAACATTCGCGGCAGTCAACAGCAATTGAACGAGCAGCAGGAAGACTTCGACTATCCCGAGCACAGGCAGAACTGGGCACTGGTCATCGGTACCAGCGACACCTGGAACAACTACCGTCATCAGGCCGATGCCTTAGCCATGTATCAGGTGTTGAAACGTCACAATTATGACGACGACCATATCATCTTAATCATAGAGGATAATCTAGCCGACGATCCACACAACCTCTATCCAGGCGTGGTACATGTGCGTCCCGATGGTGAGAATGTGCGCGAGGGGGCTGTAGTTGACTATCACCTGAGCGACTTCCCCATGGGCAGACTCAAGGATATCCTGATGGGTCAACAATCGGAGCGCTATCCAGAGGTCATCCGCTCGAACAACAACGATAATATTTTCATCTATTGGTGCGGACATGCTAACGGCAGCGTGGCGGCATGGGGAAGCAACGAGACGGTGGAAGCCGAGCGGGTGCGTCAATGTCTGGAGGCAGCAGCAGAAGCAGGGAAGTTCCGTAAGATGTTGATTGCCGTAGATGCCTGCTACAGCGGAGCCATCGGTGAGGCATGCGAGGGCATTCCTGGCGTATTGTTCATGACTTCGGCCTCACCCGACGAGACATCGAAGGCCGATGTCCTCGACCCTGATATGCTTATCTGGCTGAGCAATGGTTTTACCCGTGCTTTCCAAGAGACTATTGACGAACAGCCCGACCTGCGTCTGCGCGACCTGTATCTTGCAGTGTCACGACAGACTACTGGCTCACATGCCAAGGTCTATAATGAGGCCCACTATGGCAACCTGTTCCATAATACGATTGGCGAGTTCTTCGATTTCTCGCCTTCGGGGGGCATCAATACGGTTATGACAGATAAGGCAGATGACCTTCGCTGGTATTCGCTTTCTGGCATGTCATGGAGTAACCGTCCATCAAGTCCAGGTATCTATATTCATCAAGGCAGAAAACAAATCATATGGAAATGACGACTAATCAAGACGCCCTGCGCCACTATGCTATCGAAGTTAAACCCATCGGTGCAGCTTGCAACCTGCGTTGCGAGTACTGCTACTACTTGGGAAAGGATAATATCAGCCGAGTCGCAAACTCGGCTGAACATGGAGGGGTGATGTCCAATGAGGTGCTGGAAAGTTACGTCCGTCAGGTCATCAAGATACACGGGCGAGATGCAGAGATAGAATTCGCCTGGCATGGTGGTGAGCCGACACTCTGCGGCATTCCCTTTTTTGAGCGGGCGATGGCGCTGCAACGGAAGTACGGCGAGGGGCGTCGCATTCTGAACACCCTTCAGACCAACGGCACCCTGCTTACCGATGACTGGTGCCGCTTCTTCCGCGATCATCATTTCCGCATCGGGCTGAGTATTGACGGCCCCGAACACCTCCATAATATATATAGGAAAGACGCGCACGGGGAAGGAACATTCAGTCGCATGATGGCTGGCCTCGAACTGCTCCAGAAGCACGGCGTGGAATTCAACACGCTTACCACCGTCAACGCCGCCAATGCCGACCATGCCAAAGAAGTCTATGCCTTCCTCCGCGAGTTCAGCGACTTCATGCAGTTCCTGCCCGTGGTGGAAAGCATCCCGCAAGCGGGTGGCGGAAATGTCGCTTTGCCACCAGGCATCTATAGCAAACAACCGCACCGTCTCGCTCCGTTTAGTGTTCCCGCTGAGGCATACGGCAAGTTCCTCTGCACCATCCTCGACGAGTGGTCCTGCCATAAGGACATAGGCCACAAGTTCGTGCAGGTGTTCGAGGCCACGCTTGGCAATATGACCCGCCGCCCGGCAGGTCTCTGTGTCCATGAGGCCGTTTGCGGCCATTGCGGCGTCATCGAGAAGAACGGCGACCTCTACCGCTGCGACCGTTACGTCTTCCCTGAATACCGCATCGGCAACATCCTCGATGCACCGCTCCACGACATGATGCAGACTAACCGCCGCTTCGGAGAGTACAAACTTGACAGTCTGCCGCCCGTCTGCCTCCACTGCGACGTGGCCGACCTCTGTTTCGGTGGCTGTCCCAAGGACCGTCTGAATGAGCGCTTCGCCTTGTCCGCCGAAACCGGCACCGCCGTCACAGAGCGCCGCAACTACCTCTGTCCTGGCTACCGTCTCTTCTTCCGCTATTTCAGGCAGCGCATCCCCAAACTCATTAAGCAATAACAAACAAAAGAAACGATTTTTACAAAGAACGTATAACTTATCGGTGCACTGGTTTTGTTGGTGGAGCCATTTTGAACGAGTTATTATCCCGTGGTCACAAAAACAGTGATTACCATTTAAGAACTTGGTGATTACCTTAGCCTCAGAACATCCCGCATCTCTGTTCTGGGGCTTTTTCATACCGCATACCAACCGCCGTAAGGCGGTTGTTTTATTTCAATGTATAGTGGGCGTGGCCGTCCACTATTTTCGTCTTTGTATTTGTCTCTCTACATGTCGGGAGATGAATTGATATGGGAAGCCGCCATGATGATTTTCTGATGTGACATTGCCCCCGCCGTCGCTAGGCGTGTCGCTAGGCGTATATCTTTTTCGGTTCAAAGTTAGATGTTAACGTGATACTATCACAATTCTTTCATTGATTCGGTTTATTTACTATTGGCCATTCGGACCGATACCCATTCAATTCCGCTGCAAACCCGTTCAAGTGATTGTAGCTTATTCGCGTCCCAACTATTTTGCAACCATTGTTACTATAACAGCCGTTGCAAAAGAAAAACGGAGCATGCTGTTACATTTATTGCGCCATAATGACTTGATAATAGAAAAGCTATAATCAGCGGAAACTGGTGTTTTTTTATATGTTTCCGCTGGAAATATCACAAAAAAGTGTCTATAACCAGCGGAAATTAGTGTTTTTCCATATGTTTCCGCTGATTATAGCATCATAACAATGGAAATATTTTTCGCTGTATTGCAACTTTTTGGTGTGCTTAATACGTCTAATGGACAAATAACTCAATTTTGACATATTAATCCAAATAGAACTTCGACAATGAAAAAAGATCGTGTAATCGCCATAACACTTTTATGCGTAATGGTAGCAGCCGGCGGACAGAAGACTGTAGCGCAAACGAAAAAAGAAGTGGTTCCAGCCATTGAACTGAGCAATATGGACATCACAGTCGACCCTGCAGAGGACTTTTACCGCTATTGCAATGGCAATTGGCTGAAGAACAATCCGATTCCCGAAGATGCTTCTTATTATGATGTGTTTTCAGAGGTTGGCAACCGTACGAAGTTGCAGCTCAAAGAGATTATTGAAGAGGTGACTCATGACAAAACCGCCGTGCAAGGAAGCGTGGCACAGAAGATTCGCGATTTCTACAACTCGGGCATGGACTCCGTGGCCATCAACGAGCGCGGATACAGCGAGTTGATTCCCTACTTCGACATGATTGACCGGATGAGCGACAAGTCGCAACTTGCCAAGCTTACCGGACAACTCCACAATGTCGGTTTCAAGCCCTTCTTCGTTTCAGGCAGCTATACCGATTTTAAAAATGCCGACAGGAACATCATGTTGGTTTTCCAAGGCGGCATTAGCCTGCCCGTTCGAGATTTATATCTCGTCGAAGAAATTCAGGAAATTCGCGACAAATATGTAGAGCACATTACTAAAATGTTCCAACTTACTGGCATAGATGCTGCACTTGCAGCCCAAAAAGCCCAGCATGTTCTCGCCTTCGAGACCGAACTTGCAAAATGCTCACTACCCATAGAGGATTGCCAAGATCCCAACAACCTCTATCATATCATGAGCCGTGGGGAGCTGCAGGCCTCCACACCGATCTTCGACTGGGACACCTACTTTGATGCTATTGGGGCTCCTGCATTTGACAGTCTCAATGTCGCATCGCCCGATTTCATCACAGCCCTCGACGGCATTATCAACAACACCGACTTCAACACCATCAAGGACTACTTGAAATGGAAGGTCATCACCAACAGCGCCCCCCAACTTAGCGATGACCTGGTTACCGAAGATTTCAACTTCTTTGACAAATTCCTTTATGGTGTAGAGATACAGGAGCCTCGTTGGCGTCGTGTGCTTGACAAAACCTCTAATCATTTAGGCGAGGCCATCGGACAACTCTATGTGGAGAAGTATTTCCCCGCCGAAGCAAAAGCGCGTGTGATGAACCTTGTCGAAAACTTGCGTATAGCTCTTGGAGAACGCATTAAAAACCTCGATTGGATGAGTGATGAGACCAAGGCTAATGCCCTCCGAAAACTCTATTGTTTCGAAGTGAATATCGGATATCCCGACAAGTGGTTAGACTACAGCAATTTTGAAGTAACTCCTGAATCCTATTTCCAGAACGTACGCCGAGCAAGACGATTCGAGAGGGATTTAGATATCGCTAAGGTCGGCAAGCCCGTTGATAAAGAGGAATGGGACATGGAACCTCAAACCATTAACGCCCGTTATAACCCAGACATGAACAGATTAACGTTCCCGGCTGGTGTCCTGCAACCTCCATTCTTCAACATGGATGCTGATGATGCCGTCAACTACGGTGCCATCGGCCAGGCAATCGCTCATGAGATGACCCACGGGTTCGACAACTCAGGGCGTCTATTCGACGAAAAAGGCAATCTTAACAACTGGTGGACCGACGAGGACGATGCCCAGTTCACCGAACGCGCCAAGCAACTTGTTAAGTTGTTCAATGAATTCGAACTCCGTGGCTACCACATTAACGGAGAGCAAACCCTTGACGAGAATATCGCAGACTTGGGCGGCCTCAATGTGGCTTGGGATGCCTACCAAATGACCGACGAGGCCAAAGCGGGCAAGATCATCGACGGATTTACGCCAGCACAACGCTTCTTCATCAGCTACACCACAGTATGGCGTTGCAATATTCGTGACAAGGCCCTTGAATTACAAATCAAAGAAGACGTGCATTCGCCACACGAAGCCCGCGCCACTCGCGCTCTTGGCTCGATGACGCACTTCTATGAGGCATTCGACATTCCTGAAGGAAGCAAGATATATATCGCTCCTGATGAACGCGCCGACATTTGGTAACAAACAACATAAACATTGACGAAGAAATAAAGCATCAACGTCTATTAAGAATATTATGCCTCGGAAACGTAGCGTTCCGGGGCTTTTTTCAGTGGTAAGGAGGGAAACGCCAGGCGGCGATCTCTCCTTGCTGTGTGTTGGCTATCGCCGAAATTGGGCGGCGGTTCGGCATAGAAACTATGCGAGCATGGTTCTCTGCTCTCAACTTGCACCAACTTTGACACGCTGGCTCTCTACTTGACGGGAGAGGCATGATACCGTGAAGCCGCATTGATGAAATTAAATGTCATCATTGCCCTTGCCGTGTGTCGCTCATGTATAACTTTTTCCGCTGCAAAGGTAGTGCGGGCCGCTGCCCAGCAAGGCCGTGCGATAGTTGCCCTGAAATAATCCACAATTTTTCCCTGCGATAAAAATGGCCCGCCCTTACAGGGTGGATTTTTTCGTTCAAGCCTTGCCTAAAGGGCGCTTACCCCGCCTACTCGTGTAGCACCGTAAAAAGGTTATACGCGACAACAAGTACAATGATTATTAACATTTAAAAAATTTCATCATTATGACAGCTTCTTACAACATATCATTCCTGGGTTCTCCCGAACAAGCTGAGAGCCGCGTGAGTAAAAAGGGTTACCGCTCATCCAATTACAATAATTACATGGTTGAGGTGGTGGACTTCGACAATGAGAGCCACACCTTCGAGGTGGATGCCCGCAGCGAGAGCGAGGCGAGCGAGTTGGCCGCAGACATGGCGATGTCGGCAGGCGTGCAGGTGAGTTACTGCAATGTTTACCTGTATGTAGATAGTTTTTAATTCCTTATATATTCATTTTCAAAATTTTACGATTATGGCAAATCTGATTTTA
>ONYZ01000040.1 GCA_900322175.1 uncultured Prevotella sp. | reverse complement strand
ATCAGGGCCATCTCGGCAGCCTCGTAGAAGTACTTATCGTGCATGTAGTGAATCAGGTTCAGGGTGTTTACATATACACCAGCCAGCCAGTCCATAGCCTGGTCGAAGCGTGGAGCCAGCTCCTCCCATGTCAGGTACTCGTCCTTGATGGGGCGGAAACCAGGAGCAACCTGCTCGCGGGTCTTGGCGTCGACACCACCGTTACATGCATAGAGGAAACACTTAGCCAGGTTGGCGCGTGCACCGAAGAACTGCATCTCCTTACCTGTCTGTGTAGCACTTACACAGCAGCAGATGCTATAATCATCGCCCCATACAGGACGCATCACCTCGTCGTTCTCGTACTGGATTGAGCTGGTCTTAACCGAGATCATAGCAGCGTACTTCTTGAAGTTCTCGGTCAAACGTGGAGAATAAAGTACAGTGAGGTTTGGCTCGGGCGAAGGACCCATGTTCTCCAGAGTGTGCAGGAAACGGTAGTCGTTCTTGGTCACCATGTGGCGTCCGTCCATACCCATACCACCTACCTCGAGAGTAGCCCAAACGGGGTCGCCCGAGAACAGCTCGTTGTACGATGGGATACGTGCGAACTTAACCATGCGGAACTTCATTACCAGGTGGTCGATGAGCTCCTGAGCCTCGGCCTCGGTAAGAGTTCCCTCTTCCATATCGCGCTGGATGTAGATATCAAGGAATGTAGATACGCGACCTACCGACATGGCAGCACCGTTCTGAGTCTTGATGGCAGCCAGGTAGCCGAAGTACAGCCACTGTACAGCCTCGCGAGCGTTGTTAGCTGGCTGAGAGATGTCGAATCCGTAGATCTCGGCCATAGCCTTCATCTCCTTCAGGGCCTTGATCTGCATTGAGATCTCCTCACGCTGACGGATGATATCGTCGCTCATTACACCGGCACCGCAGTTGCGCTTGTCGGCCTCCTTCTCGGCGATGATGAAGTCGATACCGTAGAGAGCCACACGACGGTAGTCGCCCACGATACGGCCACGACCATAAGTGTCGGGCAGACCGGTCAGGATGTGGTTGTGACGCACGTGCTTCATCTCCTCGGTGTAAGCATCGAATACGCCCTCGTTGTGAGTCTTGCAATACTTGGTGAAGATCTCGTGCAGCTTCTCTGATGGCTTGTAACCATAGTTAGTGCAAGCCTGCTCAGCCATCTTGATACCGCCAAAAGGCATGAAGGCGCGCTTAAGGGGTTTATCGGTCTGCAGACCAACTACCTTCTCCAGCTCCTTCTTACTCTCGTCGATGTAGCCAGGTCCATAGGCTGTCATGCTCGATACGATCTCTGTCTCCATGTCGAGCACACCGCCCTTGGCACGCTCCTCCTTCTGCAGTTCCTGCAGACGTCCCCACAGTGTGTTGGTAGCCTCTGTAGGCTCAGCCAGGAAGCTCTCGTCGCCCTCGTAAGCTGTGTAGTTGTTCTGAATAAAGTCTCTGAGATTGACCTCCTCGGTCCATTTGGTTCCTTTAAAACCACGCCATTCTTTACGCATAAATCAATTAGTGTTTTATATAAAAAAAATAATACCTATTGCAAAATCGGCTGCAAAGGTACTATTTTTTTTTGAATTACGCAAATATTTACGTAACTAGAAATGATTATTTGATTTGGCGCAATTATTTTATTTTACCAACTTTTTGCCATCTACCACGTAAATGCCGTGTGGCAGCTCGTCGAGCGATGTGGCCTGCATACGTGCACCGTTCAGGTTGTAGATGCCCTTCGATGTGTTGAGTGTGCGGTCGCTCTTCACAGTGCTGATGCCTGTGGTAGGCTCGCCACCGTTCAGCCCGCGAACGAATCCTGCGTACACATGCTTGCGGTAGTTGTTAGAGTCCCAGATGCCTACAGGCTCGCCGCCGCGCCAGCCGCTGCTGGATGGAGCATCGTTGGTGCACCACTGGCAGATACCCCACTGTTGCTCTGGTGGGATGATGCGGAAGTACTCGCTGATAATCCACTCGTACATTTTGGCCATCTTCTTGTGCTCAGCCTCGGTCACCTGGCTGGTCTTGATAGAGCTTCCCCATCTGTTGCTGCCGCGTACATATCCCATATCCAGCTCGCTTACACGAACCAGTTTGCCGCTGGCTGCCATAATCTCAAACATCTTGGTGATATGCTTCTTTACGCTATTCTGGTTGTTTTCATTCTCAAAGCAGCTGATGTGCATCTGTGTGCCTATACCGTCGATCTTGGTCACTCCGTCGGCCTCCCATTTCTTAATCCAGTTTACCAGGCTCTTTACCTTCTTATTATCGTCCCAATCTGATTCCAGGTTGTAGTCGTTGATAAACAGCTTGATGTCCTCGGGACCGTACTTGCGAGCCAGGCGACATGCCTGACGTACGTACTCCAGGTCGCCCATGTAGTCCTGCCAGAAGAATGCGTCGCCGCCTACGTCCCATGTTGCATCGGGATTGCCGTTGGGGTTATACTTCTTTGAGTGCTGCAGGGTATAGTTGCCGTTACCGTCGTTGCCACCGCCGCCGATGGCCTCGTTCACCAGGTCCCAAGCCTTTACCTTGCCGCCGCAGGCTTCCATCATACCCTTAATCCACTTGTCCATGGCGTATACCAGAGTGTCGTGCATCTCCTGGGCTGTCTGAGGGATGGTTGCGCCCTTATTTCCTTCAAACTTGATGCTCTTGATATACACGTCGCCAATATAATTGGGCACGTGCAGCAGAATGAAACTGCTCGCCATTGTTGGTTTGATGTCAACTGATACATCTTGCCACTCGTCATTGAAGTTGATGGTGAAGTTGGCACCGCCACCCCAGTCGCCTAAGCGGCCATCCAGCTTGCCAGTCTTGCTACCTTTCACGGTAAATGTCATCTTGTAGGTCTTGCCAGTTTCCAGATTGATGTTGCTCATTGGCACAAACTGCACCTCCCACGACTTCGACTTTGTGGTTGTAACCTTAAGTCCGTTTGTTGTATCGAATTTAAAGGTGAAACCTAATTCTGATTCGTGATTATCGGGTTTCCAGCCTACGTTCTGATCCTTGGTAAAGTCTTTTTTGGCTACCTCAGTATAGGTCTCTTCGCCATTTGGGTCTGGCTTGTCGGCTATCAGTTTCAACAGCCATCCCATGGGCTGCTGCGAGTGCCATGCCAGGGTGTGGCCGTATACGTTCAGACCGGCATCTGTAGCGGCTTTCACATAGTTCTTTACTGTGGTGAAGTTCATGTTACCATTGCCGTCCACGCAACTGGCCATCTTCATGGCGTTGCCTGCTACCGTCTCGGTAAAGTTGGCATTGGTCAGCTTATAGACAGTTGTCTTTTTGAGGTAGTCGTTTACGGTAGTACCGGCACCAAGCTTAAAGTTTGGATAGTTAATGGTGTCGATATACTCCTTCAGACCCTTGTAATTGTCCAGGTAACGATAGTTGTCGTCGTTAGGTTTGCCCTGTTCAAATTTCTCTTTGGTCTGTGCCATTGCCGGGGTTATCAGACTAGCGGCAAGCACCCACATTAAAATCTTTTTCATTGTAGTATAATTTTAGTTTGATTATTTTTTCAATATTTTCTTGCCATCGATGATTACTATGCCTCGATAGTTACTGTTAACCTTCTGACCAGACAGATTGTATATGCTACCGTCGGTCTGGTTGGTCTGTGTTATCGTGCGGATAGCGGTATCGGCCAGTGTGCGATGGCGCAGAGCAGAGCGTACGGCATACCATGCAGGTTTCTTGCCGAGCGACGATGTGTAGAGTAGGGGATTAGATGCCTCGCGCCAACTGTCGTTGTCCTTGATACCCCATATCACCATCGTAGGGCAGTTGTCGTTGTTAAGCACGATGTCGGTTATGATGCGATAGTTGCGAGCCTGCTCTGTCAGGTTAGCCTCTGTGGTAGATGGCACGCCCATATCCAGTTCGGTGATGATGCACTTCAGTCCGGCTTCGCCAAAGCGGCGTATGGTGTTGTCAAGCTTCACGCTGTCAACCTCGTCGATAGAGAAGTGGCATTGCAGTCCTACGCCGTCGATGGGTATGCCGTCGTTTTTCAGTCGCATAGCCAGATTGTAGAATGCGGCTGTCTTTGCCTTACCCTGCAGTTCCACGCCATAGTCGTTCAGGTATAGCTTGGCGTCGGGATCGGCCCGGTGGGCATATACAAATGCCGAATCGATATAGTCGTTGCCGATGGCCTGCCACCACACGCTCTGCTTGCGCAGGTCGTAGCTGTCGGGACTAGTGCGCACGATGCTCTGATCGTCGTCCAGACACTCGTTTACCACGTCCCACTCGCGTACCTTACCCTGATAGTGCTGCATCACTCGGGTGATGTGGTTGCGCATTATCTCCAGCGCCTCGTCGCGAGTCCAGTTTTTGTCGTTCTTCTTGCCGTCGCTCGATAGCCATGTGGGCTGCTGCGAGTGCCACACCAGACAATGTCCGCGCACCGTCATGTCGTTGGCTTGTGCCAGGTTTACCAGCTGGTCGGCGCTGCCGAAGCTGAAGCTGCCGCGCGATGGCTGTAGAGCGTCCATCTTCATCTCGTTTTCGCACACCATCATGTTAAACTGTTTGGCGGCGGCATTGCGGTCGCTCTGTAGTCCCTTGTATGTGGCCAGCGCCACGCCTATGCTCTTCTGATTCTTGTCGGCATAGAAACGCAGGGTGTTTTGGTCGGCAGTCTATACCGTCGTCGTAGAATGCGCCCATGGTGCTCTCCTGATTATTGTGGTTGTCGGGATCATCCTGATTGCCAGAAGTGTTGAGCGATACCACACGCGCAACGAAGAATGTGGCCGATGGGAAACCTGTGGTCTCCAGTTCCACTATCTCCCATGTGTACTTGTTGGCTCTCACGCTGAAATGCCAGTCATCTTCTGGCTTGGTTCGTGCTGTCAGCACCGTTATTTCATCGCCAACGTTCAGTTGGTCGTCATCCGATACCACCATTTCTATCTGTGGCATCTTATCGCTCGTCATAAAGTCCTCGGTGGTATTACTATACATTACCTGTCCGTCTATATTCAGACGGTTGCAATTTTCGGCCGAAGATACACAGAATCGCAATACCGAGGCTGGATGCAGGGTTAGGTTGGCATTCTTGTTTTCTGCGTAGTTACACAGCGTCAGTTGACCTGTGCCGCCTACACCTGGTTCGATGGTGCCATAGTTTTCTACCGATCCGCCGATGCTGCCTGTGCCGCCTAGCACACCATTGCCAAACACGTAGGCTATGGCATCCTTGGCATCAGGTTTGGCTCCTAGTGCGCCGCGCATAGCATTGCTCTCAGCCTCCCCACGGTCGTTCATGATGTCTACACGTCCTTCGAGCACTCGCAGACCGCCGCTCACGTAGTTGTTGTTGCCGGTGATGGTTAGTGTGCCTGTGCCCTCCTTTACTATGCTCAGCAGCGTGGCGTTGTCGTTGTCGGTTGGCTTGATGGTGCCGGCCAGTGTCGAGTTGGTGTTCATACCGCCCAACAGGTAATACACGGCGCGCGACTTTTTGTAATATCCCGACAGCGTAGATCCAGCCTCGGTGTCTAGTTGGCCTATGCGGAAACCAGCACCGCTAGTGTTGGCTTCGCAGGTCATGGTGGCACCAGCGTGTAGCGTCACTCGATTGTTGGCCATCGATGTGTTTACCTTGCCGCTCTTCGCGTCATCCTTGGCGTTATCGGGCGACGACGACTTGCCGCCGTGTGCCAGTAGCACGCCGTGTGAGCCAGCCGATGGCGAATTGCTGGTGAATGGCCATACGTGTACATCGCCTGTAAATCCGCTCCAGACGGGCCAAGCCTTACCCTTCTCTGTGCCTAGATAGCAGCGCTCGCCACCGCCAAACAGGTTCAGAGTACCGCTGCCCGTAATCTTCGGGCTGAAGTAGCAGTAGCGTGCCATCATCACGTTTACAGTATCCCCGGCGGGCAGCGTGATGGTGGTGCTGTACGATATGTATGAGCTAGAGGTATTGTTGCCGCTGATGTCTATGTCCTTGTTTTCCGCATTGGTATGCGCCAAGGTCATAAGCAGTAATAAGTTAGTAATGATATATTTCTTCATAATGAATAATTGGATTCTTGATAATTGCGTGCAAAGGTACGAATAATCGATAGAAAAACCAAATTTTGGGCGATATATTATATAATAAGGTGTGAATATTATATTTTTTAACTGTCACATTGTAACATTATGCGCTCTCTTTTCTGATGATATAATAAAAAATAGGTGAAATTGTAAAAAAAATGGATTTAAGGAATATGGATGGAACACCTTAGCCGATGGTACGGGTGACAAATTCTTTGCGGTGGAAGGTGGCTTCAAAAAACTAGCCAATGAGCAAGACGACACCGTAACACTCTATGCTCAGTGGGCTAAGGACATCAGTACGTGTACGGCTAATGTGCCAAATCCTATCTACCATTCAGGCTATACTCATAATTGCTTTTACGATGGCACGTGGAATAGCAACCATGGTGGTATCATGGTTTATGACGATAAGACCCTGCTGACCTACGGCACGGACTATTACTTCACTATGTTGGAGAGCCTCGACGGCGGCTATTGCGAGAATCTTGGTGAACGCTGCCGCGTTATTCTCGAAGGCATTGGAGCATACGCTGGTAAGCTGACTGCTGATGTGGTGATAGTCCCCGATACAGTCATCGCCCGTCTATGGGGCGATCTCACTTGGAGCCTCGATGAAGATGGTAAATTCACTATAATTGGCTCGGGTACCATGAAGGCAGCTGCCAGCTACTACGAATATCCGTGGTATCAATAAAATGATAAGGGCTGTCCTCATTGCTGGGGGCAGCCCTTACTAATATAGGGGTGGTCGATTTCTTTTGTCGATGACTAGAACGGTCCGCGACCCATGCAACTGGTTGTGCCCAGTGCTGTAAGGAAGGCTGTGAGTGCGGCTACTAATACCTTCACCGCAATCTCTACTAAACGATTACTCTTCATAACTCTCAACTCTCAATTCTAAATTCTTGCGTCCCTTCGGTAGCAAGCGAGCAGAGCTCGAGCGGTCAATTCTCAACTAGTCCGTGCTGATGGGATTGCCGCCGCCGCCCTGATTGCCGCCGCCGTTAGCGGGCTGGTCATTCTCGGGATCCTCTATGTCGCCGCTGTCGGTAGATGTTACTCGCTTCACCTCCTTGCCATCGCGGTCGTAGCAGGCGATTTGCACGGCTGTCTTAGCCAGCTCCTCCTTCAGGTCAACATTGGGGGTGAAGATGATGCGGCGGCTCGAAATCAGTCCTGCCTTGACCTTGTTGACATCGTCAACGCTCTTGGCTCGCAGGCCGAATCGCATGGTTCCCAGTCCGGGCAGAGCCACGCTGTGACCCTCGGTAGCCCATGCCTTGATTACCTCGCCGGCTGCATCCCAGCAGGCCTGCATCACGCCGCGATTTACGCCCGATCGCATGGCTGCCTCCTTGATTACCTTGTCCTGCGACAGACTGGTGTAGAGTTCGGGCAGCATCACGTAGCGGTAGGTGCCAGCGTAGGTGCCAATCTTAATCAACTGCTCGGTAGCTTTAACTTTAAGTGCCATAATTCTAATTACGTTTTAAAGGGTTTAACATCAATTTTTTACTGCCTAACTAGGGAGATTTTTTTCTCTAACTAGCGCGCTCGTTTTCTCCTTTGTTTCGACATTGCAAAGGTACAACATCGGCGGAGCCCGTTGGTGGTTTTTGGTGGACATCGGCGATACTTTTCTAAAAATTATTGCATTTCATCTGGCAAATCGATACAATAGTCTTCTACAACGTATGCGACGGCTCTTGGTGGGAGCATTTTTGCTAATGGCGAAACGCCCATCTGGGTGAGCACGTCTCTGCGCGTGTTCAGGTATCGGCGAAACGTGTTGGAGCTTACGCCTGCCAGCCGTGCCAGTTCTGATTTATACATTGCTTTCATGCGGTAGTCTTCTTTAAATAATAGTCGCTAAAGTCCTTGCAGTCTGGGGGCAGTTGGTGATGCACCAGATTGGGCAACACCTGCTGTAGCTGCATAAAGAGGCGCTCGCCTGGCTCGTCGCTGTCGGGATACATGTGGAAAGACCCACCCCAAGCCCCTCCCTGTGATGGAGGGGTGCTTAGATTGCGTAGCAGCTCGATGTCCTTGCGTGTGAGCAGGGTGGCTGAGGGGATGGCGATAGCCTTGTGGCCGGCTGAGAGCATGGACCAGCAGTCGGACGCGCCCTCGGTGATGAAGAGTGGTTCGCCGGGCTTCAGAAGGTTGAGCACAGGCAGATTGTAGATGCCGCACTCGGAGCCTTGGGGGAATCGGAAGCGGGGTAGAGCGCCCTTCACCAAGTTGCGATTCTGCACACCCACCAGTTGGCCCTCCTTATTATAATAAGGTATCTGCAACCAGGGTACGCCCCTGCGGTCGGTCCACGACGTGAGTCGGCACCAGCGCACCACTCGCTCATCCAGCATGCGCTCGGTGAACAGGAACTTGCGCGCCGCCTCGTTAAGCCACGGATGCTCAAAGAATCGCTCATATTGAGAAGCATCTAAAGATGTCTGATGGCTGATGTCAGATGTCTGAGGCTTCCACTCGTCTAGGATGACATTGTGCTTGTCGGCCAGCCATCGGCAGGCCTCACGGAAGTCTAGGTGCAGGAGGCGCATTACCAGATCGATGGTGCCGCCCTTGGCCTCGCACACAAAGCAGCGGTACATGTTCTTGCTTGTGCAGTACGACAGACTGGGGTGCGAGTCGGTATGAAACGGACAGAGACTCTTGTGGCGCTTAACGCGGAGTCCAAGTCGCTCGGCGACCTCCTCAATGGGCAGGTCGCGGAGCTCTTGTAGTTGTATCTTATCCATAATTATCAATTGTCAATTATCAATTTTCAATTTTCTTCAGAAACTCTTCGGTCTTGGTGTATAGGCCCGTCAGCTCGCAATAGGTGATGAACTTGCGATGCAGCCACTTGCGCAGCTGGTTGCCAGTGCCCTCCTTGGGCTTGTCCATGCTGACGCGGAGAGCTTCCAGCTGGGCCTGGTTGAACGTGTTGGGCAGGTTGTCGAGCATGTTCTTAGGCCCGCGGCGCTGGCCGTCGCTCGCTCCCTCTTCGCCCTTGCTCAGCATGTCGGCAAATATCTGCATCTTGCTCCACAGGTCGTGGTACACCAGCCATTCTACCAGGTCACTCATCGCCTTGGTCCACGTCTGGTTGTTCAGAATCCAGAGCACGCAACCCGCCTTCCATGCCGATACCAGACTGCGGTGAGAAATCTCGAACAGCACATCGTCGTCGGTCAGGTCGGCTAGCGTGGCCATATCCTGCGCCAGTCGGTCGGTCAGCTTGTTGAGCGGGCGGATGACGTAGCGGCCCTTGCTGATGCCGAGACGCTCGATATACACATCTAGTTGCTGGTAGAACTCGTCGGGGTAGTTGCCCTGTCGGGGGATGCGACCGCTGCGTGCGCCACGCGGCTTGAATGAAAAGACCATACGGCCGAAGGTGCCGTTGAACAGTTCGTACTTATAGAATCGGCGTGTGGCTCCTGGTGTGCTCGAAAATGTGAGGTTGGCGCGCAGTATAGGGTTGCCCGATACACCATCGGCCGTGGCACGCAAGGCACCAGCACGGGCGCGGTCATACACGTTGCGCAGCAGTTGCGACAGTTTTTTATGACTGCCACACAGCTGGTCGGCCATCTCAACCTCGGGCATGTTGAAATACTGCGTGCGACCGCCCTGCGCCTCGAGCGCCATTGCGTTCTGGATGAAAGCAGGGTTGGTGGTGTCGGTAGGAGGAAACCAGATGGCCACCTCGGGGCGGGCAGGTTTGTCCTTGTTGGCACCCTTGGCGTTTTTCTGTTTCGACCACTCTACCAGTCGGTCCATTTCTTCCTTGTCGTGCTTGGCAAAGTCGCGACATACGGCCTGAATAAGGTTAGGAAATTGGCCCTTGTTGTCGCCGCTATTGGCTACCAGATTGGCCATCATGCCGCATGGTTCCTTCCAACTGTTGTCGGGGTACTGAAATTCTGTGCCGCTGATATGTGCGCCAAGTACGGGGAAAAACATCGGAACCAGTGGTTCGTGCATGTCTTTTGATGCCTGCGAGAGCAGGAGTTTGATACATTCTGTGCCTCGGCCGAGTACTGGCATCGCAGGCGCAGATTTAGTTGAAATGTCGTATCTCATTGATTATCTGCTATTTAGAGAATTAATAATGTGGTTAAAAGTGGCTCGGTGTTCCAGTTCCAATTGTTCCAATTAATATTTGGATACCCCCATTTATCCTTATTATACTATATAACTATCTATATATCAATTAGTTATAAAGAGTAAAGAGGGTATTTTGCTCCTCGAATTTAAACTGGAACAACTGGAACTGTCACACCTGCGTGGCCGTACTGTCTGCTCTGGGGTTAGCGTTCCTCTATTAGGCCTAGTCCCTCGCAGAGTTCGATGTACACCTCGAACACATATTGTGCTATGGCGAATCGGCCTTTCGCATGCATCGGCTTGAAGTTGGGGCGCAGAGTGCCATCGTCGCGTCGGGTGATTGAGATGTGCTTACCATCATACACCTTGTGATTGCGCTTAACCGGCGCCATGGGTGGCAACTCAACGAATGTGAAGTGCTCGTCATACAGAAACTCCTCGCACAATACGTCGCGGCGCAGCACGCCCAGATAGTCCTTACCAGTCTTCGCCTGTCGATCCTTGCGAAGCATTGTCTTCAAATCCACGCCAAGATGCGTGTTAGGTTTCAAACCTTTCTTATTATTATACATGACTGTATACTTTCCGGGAAAGCCTCGGTCTCACACGAGGGTCCCTCCGCACAACCGAGAAAGTGAGACCGGCCTACGGTCCAACGCTTGACCATTTTTCTCGTTTTTTGGTGGTGCAAAGGTATTGATATTTAGCTACTTAGACAAATTTCTGGCTTGATTCGGAAATCGATGAAAAATGGAACGAAAAACCTAATCTTTGATTATTATTGCGTGTACTTTATTGCTATCTTAGGTTAACTTGATTATAGGATGATGCAAACTTTATTCTGAATCACGAAGCAATAAAGATGCGGTCAAAAAATGTAATTGCAAAATCAAGTAATTTGTAGGAACTTGATTCATTACACTTGTTACTATAAACGGAGAATGTATCTTCTCAGTTGAGTAGATACATTCTCTAATGGGTCGATGTGCAAGAAATAAAGCCCAAAAACGATGTCAATCAATAATTTGATGCTTTCTGCAGCGTAAGAACATTGTAAAAGCGTCGTTTGATGTTATCGGTAAATGCTTTATATTCTCCGTTCTCGTCTTTCAAAACTTCTTTTTTATGTCCATTTATTGCTTGGTAGGTAACCGTATTAAATCTATTCTCAGCATTCGAAAGATACGTTTCATTGAAGTAATCGGTCGCTTGTAATTCAAGTCCGGATGGAATGCCGACAAATTGGAAGAACATCTGAATGCTCTTGCCAGGTAGACGTTTACGATGATAGTTCTCCGGAATCAACTCATCGAAATGCGTGATGATGTGACGATACTTTTCCACCTTATGTTGGTCTTTTCCAAACAACAGTATTTCCATTTTTGTAAGATTACATGCTTCCTCCTCTTCAAAAACCTGCTTGATAACTAGCAGTTTTACATCTGTTTTAGTGAAATTATGAAATCCTACAGGTGCCCATGCCTCGTCGTTTTCGTAGTTATTGCGACTGGCAATGGCAGGATTCTTCTTTTCTGACAGGTAATCAGAATTGGGAGAGATCATCATAATAATGTCGGCTATTTCGCGCAACACCTTATTCTTAAATTCTTCGAAGAGATATTTGCAGTACTTGTTGTCATTCTTAATCTTCTTTTCATCATCCAATACTTGTTTGCATAACTGTATGCATCGCGTCAGTAATAGAAAAAACTTCTCCATCTCATTGTAGAGTCCGCTTACACAAGCCGGATACTCTTCAAATCTGAACAGAGGCAGTTGATAAGTATCTGCGCTTATGTATGCGTAGTCGTATGCGGATGCAGGCTTGTTAGCAATTGTTCGACGGAGACTTTCTTGTCGGGCTCTGGGGCAGAACTTAGTAAACAGTCTTTTGGTTTCGCTGATGCCGCTTCTTAGTTTATGTAGCATAGTTAGAGCACTACTAAAACATTTATTGTTCATAGTAGCGAACTCTTTGTTGAAAACTTTAGAAAACTCAACAAGTCTGTTATATTCGCTTTCAAGTTTTCCTCTATATGTAGCAACTTCATTGCCCATAAGTTCCAGTTTCCTCTCATCCCAATTCTTATACTTTAGGGCATAGAGAAATCGATCAGCATTAAACTTAGATGCTGCACTCAATATTGTGTCAAGACCACCTACTGGGTCATATATGTTTGCTGTATAATGCATATCTTTTACCTTTTAAAAATTCGGGGTGCAAAGTTACTAAGAATATGCGAGAAAATAGCATGAACCGCTGATAAATTTGAAAATTTATTGCATATTTACATATTAGCTTCAAACTTTTTTCATTTGATGCTAAAAAGTTTCTAAAAAGGATGTAGTATGGTATAGGCTTGACAGGGTTAGCCAGCGATTATAAATATAATAAGGTGGCGAAAAAGCCGATTATCATCAACTTTTCGGATGAAATCTAGATAATATTTGGGAAAATGTGTATATTTGCACCGTAATTCCAATTTAAACGCTTATGAGTACCCAGATGATGAGCCAGCGAATTGCCGAATACTTCAAGACGCAACCCGTCGTGAAGGCATGGCTCTTCGGCTCATACTCGCGCAACGAGCAGAGGCCATGGAGCGATGTCGATATCCTCGTGCAGTACGACCGAAGCCGTCCTATCGGCTTGATGAAAATTGCTGGCATGAAAGTGGATCTCGAAGACTTGTTGAACTGCGAGGTTGACCTTGTGGAGGAAGGCACGCTTCGTCCGTGGGCCGTAGAAAGCGTAAACCGTGATAAGAAACTGATTTATGAGAGAGCATAGCAGAGACCGCGGACGACTAGAAGACATCTTGAAGTACGCCCAAAACGTAGAGCAGATTGTCAGCGGCATCACCTACGAGCAATTTGTGGCCGACATACGCATTTACTACTCCGTGATGAAGAACGTCGAAGTCATCGGCGAGGCCGACAACATGCTGACCCGCCATTTCCGCGAGACTCATACAGAACTGCCGTGGCGCCTCATTGTCAGCATGCGCAATGTGCTTGTTCACGGATATGCGCAGGTGTCTGACGCTGACCTCTGGCAGACGGCCACTAACGACATTCAGCCTCTCCGCGAGCAGGTACTGCGTTACCTCGCCGACGTCGAATGGGAACAGTGGGAGTCGGGCAAGAATCCCTACACCGAAATTGACAATGCCGCTTACAAGCAGGCTGTTGAATCTGCCCGTCGTATGAAGGCTAAAGGGTATGCCGTTGAGGATATTGCCGAGATTACTGGCCTTAGCGCTGAGGAAATCGAAAGGCTATTATAGCCTTCCATTTTGTGAACAGTTTTTGTTACTTTTTCGGCTCATAATGATACTTATCATGAGTAAAGGTTTGCTAAGGTGAACCGGCGAGTATAAGTATAATCAAGGTGATGAAAAAAAAAAATAAAAAAACTTTTTGGATGAAATTTGGATATTATAATAAAAAAAATGTATCTTTGCAGCATGTTAAACGTAAAATGTATATGCCAATGGAATAATAAAAGATAATCGGACATAAGACAGAACGTCCACTTTTGATTCTTGTTTTCCGATAATTGGGGAATTAGACGAAAATTACCAAGAACCGAAGTAGATAGTTCACGCCGTTAGGCGTGGGCTTTTACTCGTTTAAGGTAATAGGCTATCCCCAATGCCTCGGAAAACGTAAGCGAAGTAAATTGCTCACGCTTTTCTTATTGTCCTTACTGAACATCATAATTTTAATTATCACTATAGAGATTACCGATATCTAAGAGCTGATTGCTATATGAAAAGATCTTCTGAACCAACAAAAATCCAACATTACTTGGTTTCTCCAACTAAGTATGATTGGACAAATGTCGCCAATTCTATTGTAAAGGGATGTTATATGCCTTATGACAAAGCAAGAGCGATTTATGTATGGATGGCGGAACATATTCAGTATGATACAAGCTATACCATTTATGATGCTGATACCGCTTGGAATAAAAATAAAGGTGTATGTCAGGCTTATTGTGAGCTGTTCTACAGATTAGGATCTGCATTAGGTATGGATGTTAGAATCATTACAGGACATGGTAGAGGACGTGAAAATTATAAGAGGGTTATTGAGGATCATTGTTGGATTGTGGTTAATAAAGACCCATATCCTGTCAATCCGAGTCCGTTTCCTGAGGTTATCATCTACGAAAAGGGACAGGAGAATAAAGCAAATATTCAAATAACCCAAGGACTAAATCGTTCAAACGCAATATTCATCGAACCGACGTGGGGAGCTGGGGCGGTTGAAAATGGGAACTTTGTTAAGAGTGATCATGATATGTCTTGGTTTGACGTGGATCCTTGCTGGATGATTTTTACTCACTATCCAAAGAATCCTCTTGACCAGATGTTGGGGAACTACATTTTGTCATTAGAAGATTATAAGCATTTGCCTTACCTTCATCCAAGCTATGTAGAATACGGATTCGAGGGTACCGATTTGCTATCTTATTTTATTCATACAAATTCTTGTGACTTTCCGAAAATATACGCTAATTTTGGCAATAGCATAGAGTTTGTCGACATTCCAATTGCTAGTAGGCTGAGTCTGAACGAAAAATATACTATATGTGTGATAAAGAAAAGAGAATGTCATTTAGCTATTGTCAATGGAAACGATTATATGATTGACGATGAACAGAATACACAATGGAAACAAAATGGGGCCCAATGGAATGTTACATTCATCCCCAAAAGGCGTGGAACATTATCCCTCTCCATTAGAGACGATAAAAATGATATCCTTTATCATTGCATCCTAGAATATAAAATTAAATAGATACGTATTATGGAAGAAAAACAAACAACAAATCCTATCATGAAAGATGTCATGAAACGACATTTCTTTAATCTCTACTGTCTTGCTCTCTCTGATGGTTATCTTGACTTTACAGAGCTTCAGACATTGTATGATATTGGTGTTGAACATGGAATTTCGCCAGAGCAAATTAACCAATTAGTTCTGACGGCAAACATTGCTCCCCAAGTGCCTGAAACTATAGCAGAGAAAGTGGAATGTCTTTATGACCTTAGTCGGATGGCTTGGGCAGATGGCAAGATAGAACCTGAGGAGCGCGATGTCATAAAGAAGTGCGTTGTCCGCTATGGCTTCTTGCCCGAGAATGCAGATGGCATTGTAGATTATTTTATTGAAAGCGTAAAAGAGAATAAATCTAAAAACGACATACTCAATGAAATTAATGGATAAATTAGGCGGCAGTTCTGTTAAGAACTTGTTTGCAACGAAACCTGAGCCAGAATTAGTGCAGAATGCCGATACTGCACCATTGGCTCAAACTGTGTTAGATATTACTCATATCAGAAGGGATGGTGAGACATATAACCAATATGGTTTTCGTGTAGCTGGTCTTTCTGAAGGAAATCCCCATACGTTGGTTCCTTGTCTTCAGTCTGTAAGTTGGGGTATTAGAAAGGAACAGGAGGCTGACACAGAACTCCAGCAGGAATTGCAGAAGAAACTCTCTGTGAAAAAGTCAGAACTTGAAACAGAACGCATTAATAAAGAAGAAGAACTTGTGGCCAGCAAAGAAAAACAAAAAGAAATCTCTGCTGATATTCAGGCTCAAAAGAATAAACTGGCAGATCTTGAAGATAGCCGATACAAAAGAAACCGTGATGCGTGGATTACCTTAATAATAACCACGGTATTGCTAATTCCTTTTACCGTTTATTTCTTCATATTTTATAGTTCAGTCGCTTATTCTGCTTTCTTTAAGGAATTTGATATCAGCTCTTTAGATAGTGGTGGTGATTTTAAATTGTCTCAGGCTATTTTTGATGCTGCTGCCATCCCGAATGCGTGGGTTGATGGTTGGGGTGAATTACTATTCATCTTATTTATGCCCATCATCTTCCTTGCTTTTGGATTTGTACTAAATCGATGGGAGAGGGAGCAAGGATGGCTGAAATATATTAAGATACCACTCCTAATACTAGTAGCCTTTGTCTTTGATTCGTTGTTGTCGTTTGAGATTTGTGAAAAGATTTATAATCTTAACTCGATGATGTCACTCGATTCTGTGTCAGAATATAATATCCCGTTGGCTATGCACGATCCTCGTTTTTGGGTGATTATATTCCTCGGATTTATTTCTTATCTGATATGGGGATTTGTATTCAGTTATTTTGTTAAAGCTTGGGAAAATCTTGATCTCAACCAAATTCGCAAGAAGGAGATAGAAAGTAAAATTACAAAATTGCAGGATGAACTTAAGGGTGAAACAACTAATAGTAGCAATTTAAAAAGCCAAATTGCTGCCATTGGAACCAAAATACTGGAAATAGATACTCAAATGAGTGTAGGTACAAGGTACGATTTGGCAAAAATCAGGCTTGAACTTAACAACTTTTTTGCAGGTTGGCAACAGTATCTTGCAGGTATGCATAAGACAGACAAAGAAAAGCAGGATGCAACTGATCTTTTCAATGACGTGATAAGAGCCATTGTAGTTGTTGATTAAAAACACTTATATTATGAATACAAAAACAATCTTCCCCATTACTGTGCTACTTTTCGTGGCACTTACTGTACTTACTGCTTGTGGTGGCGGTGGTAAAAAATCAAGCAATAGTGATGGTAACGCAATAACAGTCCAATCCAAGAAAGCGTTAAACATCTCGGTTTATCTCGATTTATCCGACAGGTTGGAGCGTCAAATGACTCCATCCCAAATGGATAGGGATATAGAAATTGTGAATTATTTAACTGAGATGGTGAAAAATCATGCTGTGGCACAGAAGATTCTTCCATCGCGCGATCGTATTAAGGTATTTTTCTATCCTACGCCAAACGATTCTAAGATAGCTCTACTTTCGCAAGACCTCGAAATGGATTTGAGTAAGGCTCAGCCTGCCGAAAAGAAACAGATGTTATTAGATTTTCAGGACAAATTTAATGCAAGTCTTACCAAAATCTATGAAGCGACTATGCAGGATAAAAATTGGATTGGTAGCGATATATGGGGTTTCTTTAAAAAACAGGTTGATACTTATTGTATCAGGGAGGACGCACGTAACATCATTGTTATTTTGACAGATGGTTATTTGTTCTATGCGCCCAATAAACAGAAAGACGGTAACAATTACAGTTATATCTTGCCTCAGACCCTTTCTAATCCGAACTCTGGCTTGATAGTATCAAGGACGGGGCTGGAGAATCTTGAAGTTCTATTGCTTGAAGTAAATCCGTATGATCCTAAGCATCAAGACCAAATGGAAGCAATACTCCAAAATTGGTTTAGTGGCATGGGAGTGCAAAAAGTCTATGTTGGTGTAACAGACCAACCTTCAAACACAAGGTTAATTATTGACAAGTTCATGAAATAACAAAATTTACTCATTGAAAAAGCAGCGCGTCCGTTTGGGCGCGTCTTTTTTATAGATATAGAGTGGGGGATTAATCCTCCCAATTCTCCTATGACTTGCGGATGTAAGTCTTGTAGCGGAACTAGGTTATCTTCTGTGCCTCGGCGAAGAGATAAGCGGTCTAAACAAAACATTAAAATTCTTGGTTAATGACAAAATTATATGTATTTTTGCAACCGAAAAGCGAACATAAACAAAAATAGTTTATTTTTTGCAGTCGATTGTTATGCAAACAGATAGTTTACAACATTGGGTTGACCAACAGATGATACGCGGAAAGTACATCTTTACTAAGGAAGATGTTCTGGCACAAGGGCTGTCGCAGACTGAGTCGCTGGCATGAAGGTGGATCTCGAAGACTTGTTGAACTGCGAGGTTGACCTTGTGGAGGAAGGCACGCTTCGTCCGTGGGCCGTTGAAAGCGTAAACCGTGATAAGAAACAGATATATGAGAGAGCATAGCAGAGACTCTGTCTGTCGTGTAGGCATTGCTCGCGCTGCTGTTCGCAGTATTGGGCGGCTTGCATGACTGCCTCGGGAGAGTTCCCGTCTCCGAACTTGTCCTGAGCCACTTGGTCTGGATTGATATAGATGGCGTCCTCAAGCCACTCGTGACGTAAAATCTTCGAGGTAATAGTAGTCTTACCCGACCCGTTGGGACCGGCAATTACAATGAGGACGGGACGATAGTCAGATGTACTCATTTCTTTAATAGGCTGTTGCGGCCTGTTTTATTTCCTCAAAGAAACGTTCGGTTGCTATACGGTTTGATTCACGTGCCTCCTCGGCTGCCTCATGCATTAGTTGAGCACGCATCTCGTCGGTGGGCTCTTCGAGGCTCGTCAGACGGTAGTTGTCTATGGGCTGTGGTGTCATATGCTGCTGTCTTTTAATTTCGCAGGCAAAGTTACGAATTCTTTTTCAGATTTAATCCTAATTCATAGTTAAAGATGCAAAAAGTAGGTAATTTTGCTTAGTCTAGGATGGTGGAGAACACTTGATGATTGATTTCTAGTTGCAAGGCAAGAACCGCTCCTTTGATCAAAAAAAAGAATATTTTCTTGAAAGTTATGTGAAAAGTGACGTGTTATTGCTGGGATGCGGAATTTTCTGGTTCATGAGTATTTTCGAGTAGATAAAGATACCGTATATAGTGGCGAAAATACCAAATATCATCAACTTTTCGGATGAAATCGGGATAATATCATGGAAAATGTGTAATTTTGCAGCATAATGAAACGAATAGAACTCTGTATAGCGCTGGCAACGATGCTGATGGTTGCCTCGTGTAGGCATGAAAAACAAGGTGAGACTATAGTTGGCACCTCAAATAATTATGTAGAGACACACATCGATACGTTGGTAAATAAGGTTCTTGACACATCTAATGCCGAATTGCGATTGGCAGGTATTGACAGTCTGGAAACGGCAGGCGTTATCACAGCTGTGCGGGCCGACTTTCTGCGAGGCGGTGTTTACTACGAGTTGGATAAACCCCGATTTGAGGAGTATTACTACAAGCGAGCCCTTGAACATAAATTGGTGACAGATGACGACCGTGACTATCGATTCACAGCTGCCGCTGCCCTGTCGAGTGTCTATATGATGAAGGCCGACTACGAGGGCGCCTTGCGTCTGGGACTGAGTATCATCGACGAGATGAAGCAAACCCACCAAGGCTCTGATATGGTCATGGCCAAACTCTATAATAGTATAGGCTGTGCACAACTCAGTCTAGGCCGTGAGTCAGAGGCCGAAGAGTGTTTCGAGCAGGCGTTCGGCTATGGACTGCGCCAGACCAACAGGGATAAGAGTCGCGGTACGCTGGAGACTATTGCTAACGATGTGTGTAATGTAGCCATCTATTACATGAATGCCCACCACTACAAGGAAGTACCCCGCTGGCTCAATCGCGTAGACTCGCTCACCACGCGCTATGCCCTATTGCCCGATGCCGATCCAGATTACGTAGACGACCTGCGAGGCCGTCTATACCTGTATCGGGCGGTGGTGCTGCAACACGGCATGTTTGCGCGAGAGGCGGCGCAGTCGTATCGCAAATTCCTTAACACCAAGTTTGGTAAGAGTCTTGATGGTCTTTATGATGCTACCGACTATCTGATGCCTGCCCATCGTTATGGCGAGGCTGCTGATAACTTTATACTTCTCGACCGAATGCTGGCAGAGTGGGGAATAGTGCTCTCGCTTGATAACATCCGGCAGTATATGTTCCCAAAATTCCGTGCTAATGCCGAAGCAGGCCGTAAGGATTCGGCTATTGCCGCAGGTACCAGGATTCTGGAGGCCCTCGATACGGCCATAATGGCGCAGAAACGTAGCGATGCTGCCGAACTGGCCACCATCTACGATACTCAGCAGAAGGAAATGGAGATAGCCCGCCAGCAGGCCCAGATAGCTGGTAAGGACTATCAACTGTCGAAAGAGCGTAACATCAGTCTGCTGGCAGCCCTCATACTGCTGGCGTTATTCTTTGTGGTCTATATCATCTATCGCCGCATCACCATGAAGCGTTTGGCCAAGGCACATGCACAACTTGAGGCTGCCCATACCGAACTGCAAACGGCCTATAACCAACTTGAAGAAACCACTACCGCCAAGGAGCGTATTGAGAGTGAACTGCGTATTGCCCGCGACATACAGATGAGTATGGTGCCCCAGACATTCCCGCAGATAGAGGGGCTCGACTTGTATGCCGAGATGATGCCTGCCCGCGAGGTGGGTGGCGACCTATACGACTATCTATTGCAGGGCGACAACCTTTACTTCTGCGTGGGCGATGTGAGCGGCAAGGGAGTTCCGGCCTCGTTGCTGATGGCGCAGGCTATCCGACTGTTCCGGGCATTGGCTAAACAGCAGATGATGCCCGTGAATATAGCCACCCGACTGAACGGTGAGTTGTCAGACAATAATGAGAGCGGTATGTTTGTTACCATGTTCATTGGTTTGGTCAGCCTTACTACGGGTCATCTCCACTTCTGCAATTGCGGCCATAACTCGCCCGTGATTGGTGGCGATGCCGATGGCGGTCACTTCCTTGAGATGTCGTCAAACGTACCTATTGGCTTGTGGCCGGAGGCTGTTTTTGTGGGTGAAGAGATTGACAGCATAGCTAATCGACCTCTGTTTATATATACCGACGGACTGAACGAAGCCGAGAATCCTCAACAGCAGCAGTTTGGCGACGACCAGTTGTTGAAGTGCCTGCGCGATACTCGCTATCAAACATCGTATCAGGTAGTCAATAGTCTAAAAGACCATGTAGAACAGCATCGTGCGGGTGCTGAACCAAACGACGATCTTACGATGATGTGCCTAAACCTGAAGCTATAAATGCTTAAGTATCATAAATAAAGGTGAAGATTTTTGCCGAAATGGACGATAATTCCCAAATTCTTTGTAATTTTGCGCCATAATTCTTAAACGACGCAACTATGGCAAAGTACTTAGACCCGAAAGCCGACCTGACTTTCAAGAAGATATTCGGCGAGCATCCTGACTTGGTGATGAGTCTGCTCAATGCCCTGCTCCCATTGGAGAAGGGCAAGGAAATCTGCGACATCCACTACCTCTCGCCTGAGCGTGTACCCCGCACCGAGGAGGGTAAGGACAGCATCGTTGACGTCTATTGCGAGACCAACGACAAGCGGCGGTTTATCGTCGAAATGCGGATGTACTGGTCCACCAACTTCATGCAGCGCGTACTTTTCAACTCGTCGAAGGTCTATGTGGGCCAGTTGAAGCAGGGTGAATCATTCAGTAAGTTACAGCCCGTCTATTCGCTCAACCTCATTGACGATTTTTTCGAGCCGAAGATGGAGGAATATTACCATTACTACCACCTCGTACACGACAAGTACACCAATAAAGTGATAGACGGTTTCCATCTCGTGTTTGTCGAGTTGAAGAAATTTAAGCCCAAGACGATGGCAGAGAAGAAGATGCAAGTCCTCTGGCTCCGTTTCCTGACAGAGATAAACGCATATACGGATGAAGTGCCGCAGGAACTGCTTGACAATCCTGAAATCAGCAAGGCTATCCGCCTCGTAGAGGAATCTGCATACACTCGCGAGCAACTTCTTGGTTATGACATGTTCTGGGACAGAGTGCGCCGCGACAAGGACATGGCCAACGAACTGAGAGAGACAAAAGAACAACTCGCTCAGATGGAAGCACAGGCAAAGCAGAAAAATGTTGATTTCGCCCGTAAACTCAAGGCCATGAACATGATGACCACTGAGCAAATCGCCGAAGTAACAGGGCTGTCAAACGCTGAAATTGAAGCATTATGAGTGAGGAAATAAAATTCACCGAAGAAGAGTTGAATGCCTATCTTGTCGAGCGCATTGGAGACTTCGTGACCGACTATATCGACATCATGAAGTACTGGGAAATCTTTGGAAACAAACCGATGGTTGAACGCGAGCGTCAGAAATACGACAACACCATTTCCGCCATCCGAGACAGTCTTATGTTCAAGCGCATGACATTTCGAAATGCTTTTGGCGAGAACATATACACAGCACTTAATGACGCATTCGAGAATCTTTTTGATGCCGGAGACTCACCGATTCTGCTCCCTTTGCAAGCAACGCCTCGCCAAACCTGCGCACCTTCGTGGTTTGAATGGCCTCGCTGAAGAAAATCCACACATGTGCACCTCGCCCAGAACGGGAACGCTCTACCAGCGCATCTATTCCTACCGACTGACAAATTGCGCGCAGCGCATCCACCTCATGCTCCCAGCCTTTTGAAGGTGCCGCATCCTCATCGTGATTGTCAAAATCGAACACCAGAAACCAGCACGTTCCGTCAGGAAAAAGCGGATACAGACCAATGACATCCGTACAATCCTCCTTCTTGCCATTCAGGTGGTCTAAGATAGTTGATACCTTCAACTTCGTATAATCTTTAGAAGGACAATCCTGACATTTCACCTTCTCCATGTTTTTCTTGGGACAAACACCTGCTATCCAGAAATTGTTACATTGTGTATAGTATCCTTTCTTCGCCCCACGCTTGACATACACGTCCTTGCGTCCCCGAAAGTATGAATAGAACTGGACAGCATGCTCTGCCGTTAGCACGGGAAACTCAATCTCCACAGGTTCCTCCCGTCTGGCTGCTTCCACAAACGCCTCATAGTCGTATGGAATCCCATTCTTATCCAGCAGTCCTTTCAGATACTGGATTTCCGCCTCTAACCGTGCAATATGGTTGTCATTCGCCTCCATGCCTACATATCGACTGATCCCTGTTGCCTATTATAAGAACTCAAAACTTACTGATTTCAGCCATGAGCGACGGGCGGCGACGATAGACATCACGGAAGCGCTCGGCCAACTGGTGGGCGGCGGCTTTCCCATTATTCAGTTTCAGCATGGCTTCCATTGCCTGACGTATGCGGCTGTAGTGCTTGGCACCCATGTTGCGTGTGGCATAGTCTTTCACCATGCTGATATACTCGGCTAAGAGTTCATCGGAGTGAGTTGACTTCAGGTAATGGGCATACTTGTCAAACATATCTAACGTATGGTGTTTGGCATCCATGAGCAAGGCGAACAGACGTTCTGAGTCTTGCTCCTCGACGTAGATATCTGCCTCGATGCAGGAGCTATACCATGCCTGCATATCGGTCTCGCTCAACAGTTTTGCGAGAAAGGCCTTCCATTCTTTCGCGTCAATCAGCTTCTTCAATTCGTAATAGTAATCCATCGACCCCCTATCCAGTACAAAGAGTTCACGACACAGTTCAATCTGTTTCGCCTTGTCGTTTGTCCGTCGGTAAACGTCGAGTTCTAGTTCTTTCCATTCCCTGGTGTTTCGGTTATTATCGACCGCTATCTTCTGCCCATCCTTGATGAGCCGGACGGCTTCCGTGTAGTTTTTCCGTTCTACGGCTTTCCCTACCTCACTTTTTCTGACTTCCGGCAGATAGAGATATTGCTTGATGGCTTTCTTGGCTTCATCCGCCCGTCCATTTCTCTCAAGGATTCCAATCTTGCGCAGGGCATATTCGGCACGGTCGCTGTCGTAGAGTCCCGGCTTTGATATCATTTCGTCGAGCAGACGCAGCATGGCATCGTCAGACTGCGAGGCGGCAGATGCCTCTTGCAGCAGACGGCTCATATCGCAGTAGCCAAAGTTCCAGATTTCCGATTTCACCATCTTCTTCAATTTGTCTATCACCTCGTCTTTCTCCTCCTGAGGTACGCTGTCCGCAGCGATGCTCTCCACCAGTAGCTTGCCGTAGTTCTCAAGTGTGTCTGTAAGCCACCAGTCGCCGTCATCTTCGTCTACGTAGTTCAAGTCCTCTGTATCGGTGAGTTCAAACATGCGCATGGCAATCTGCAGGGCCGCACTGGCATTGCCCATGTCCAACAGCCGCCTTGCATCCTTCAGCACATCTGTCGATACGCTGTAAACCTCATCCCAGTCCGTCACATAGTAGCTGTGCCAACGGTCGCCGATATTCTTCTCCTCACCGAAAGCATCTTCCAGCCGGGCGATGAAGTCTGCGGCAGAATCCTCGTCCTCAATAAACCGTTCGTTGAGGAACTTGGTCAGTTCTTTATTGAACTTCTTATCCTTGCGGGCATAGTCCTGACAGAAAGTCCGCAGGTCTTCAAGTGTTGCCAGCGGCATCAAGTCGTTAATTTGTTTCATGCTATACTTGTTTTTTTGTGCAAAAGTAGTAAAATAATCCTATATCTAAGCATTGTTTAGCTTTTATTTGTTACCTTTGTAGCCAAAATACTAATCGATACTTATTTATGAACAAGAACACCTCCTCGATGCTGCAACTGAAGATACAGTTGCGCAACATTACGAAACCGCCCGTGTGGCGTCGTGTGCTGATTCCGTCGGACATCACGTTTCACGAACTGCACTACATCATTCAAGCCGCCTTTGGCTGGTATAACGAGCATCTGTTCAAGTTCCAGCACAGGCCTTACGACCGTGAGTGGACGGTGGAGATATCGGAAAGTGGCGAAGACTACAGTGGAATGATGGGTATGTTCGGATTCGGACCTGAACTAAAGGATGCACGTTCCACCAAAGTGGGGGCTTTCCTAAGGTCGAAGCACCTTGACAAGTTTGTCTATATCTATGATTTTGGTGACGATTGGATTCACGATATTACCATTGAAGAGGCTTCCTCCGGCACAGCTTTGCTGTTCCCTCGATGCACAGATGGAAAGGGTGCCTGCCCGCCAGAGGATTGCGGCGGTCCGTGGGGCTATCAGGCGATGAAAGAAAGTGGTGAGGCCGACGACCCGAAGTATTTCGACCTTGGCGAGGCCGATACCAGCGTGCGCAACTATCGCAGTCTGATGCAGATTGGCGAGGACATGTGGGGCAGGAAATATGATGGGGCTGATAATCCTGACGAGTCCGATGACTATGATGATGAAGACAACTGGGACGAAGAGGACAACGAGGCTGATGACGACTTGGAAGACGATGATGATTTCGACGAGAGTACATACACTTACCAGCATCCGGACTATCCAAAGACACTCGAAATGGAGAATCTCTGGGTGGGAGAGGAACTATGCAAGCCAGAGAACGCCCTTGGCCTGAAGCCTCAACTCGTGAAGAGCATACTGGCCTTGCCTGCCGACTCGCTTCGACAGGATTTGGAGCGTCTTATTATGTATCATATCGGACTGACCTGCGATGGAATCACTGACGACTATGATCCGGGCGATAGACTCAATGGTGTCATTGGCTCGTCGCTCATCTTGCTGGCAGACGTGGGCAATGGCGAGAGTAGTCTTGACGTAGTTCTTGAGGTGATGCGCCAGTCGCCCGATTTCAGCGAATATCATATTTGCGATGCAGGCGAAGACCTGTTCATCCCCACTATCTGTAAACTGGGACAAGAGCACCTCGACAAATTGCTTGCCTACGCCAAGGAGCCTGGCCTCTATGGCTATCTGCAGTGCCAAGCCTTTGCGGCCATGCGCGTCATGGCGTTCTATAATCCCGACCTGCGCCAGCCCGTCATAGAAGCATTCCGCGACTTGCTTCGCTACTATGCTGATTATAGCCAGTCGCATGATGTGGACTGTGAACTGATGGGACTTTTGGTGAGTGAAGTCACAGACCTCCATGCTCCGGAGCTGTTGCCAGAGGTGAAGACGCTCTTCGACGCTGGAGCGGTACACGAAGGCACTTCGGGTAACTACAAGTCGGTAGCTCACGACATCAAGAAGCGCGGTTTCGAGAATCCTGTCAGTTACTACAGCTTCACCGCCGAGACCCGCTTCAAGAACTTGCGTGATTTGTACAAAGAATGATGGTAGTTCATCAGGTGATTAACGACGACGTTAACAAGCCGAGGAAATAATGCTTGCTTGTAAACTTCGTTGTTCCCACGAACTGTGGCCGTTCTTCACATCGCGCATGCCAATCAACACGCAGCTGCAGATTGAGAAGAGCCAGCCGAATGAGAGGGGACGGCTTCACCGTCCTAATTCGTGGTCAATTCGTGGACATTCGTATGAAAGAAAAAGGAGCATCCGAGGTCGTCGGGTGCTCCAATTCGTATAATTCGTTTAATTCGTGGTCGAAATAAACATTTACGGTCGGTTCAGACCGCCCCCCCCTCGCTTAGCTTTGCCGCTTAGCTCGTCCAAGCGCTCGGCTTTGCCACTTTGCTCTGCAAAGAACTTAGGGGACTAAGGTTTACTCACTCCAATCTTCCTGTGACTTGCGGATGTAAGTCTTGTAGCGCAGCTGAGCCATGCGCTGAGCCTCAGCGAACAGCTCCTCGGCCTCGTTAGGATAAGCCTTCTTAACTGACAGGTAACGAACCTCACCGAGCAGGAAGTCGTGGAAGTTCTCCCAGTTAGGCTCTTTAGAGTCGAGGCTGAATGGATTCTTGCCTTCCTCAGCCAGAGCTGGGTTGTAGCGCCACAGGTGCCAGTAACCGCACTCCACAGCCTTCTTCTCCTCGGCCTGGCTCTTACCCATACCGCCCTTGGCCTTCAGACCGTGGTTGATACATGGAGCGTAAGCGATGATGATTGAAGGTCCG
>ONYZ01000043.1 GCA_900322175.1 uncultured Prevotella sp. | reverse complement strand
GGTAGATGCCGATCATAGCACAACTCATGACAATGAAAAAATAGACGAGGTGCCTGCAACTTGAAACCTATTTATGGTTATATTTCGGGATTTTGGGATTTTAAATCTTGAATTGTTAATTAAATCAGGTCTATTATCAGAAGAAGAGTTGGCGGAGTTGAAAAACAAATTGGCAAAATCCGCTATTCCTTTTGCAAAAGATGTAGACGTAAAGATAGGTATTCTTTACAATTTAAAGTATATATTAGATGCCGGAATTATAACTTCAGAGTTGTACAGAAAAGAAAAACAATCAACACTTAGTAATAAGTGGATACCCTGGGACAAAAATAAGTCAAAATATGAAATTCTTGAAGAAATGAAAGATTTACTTGATGCAGATATTTTGACACAAGAAGAATTTGAGTTTCATAAAAAAACAGTATTATCCAATGACTATTAGAATATGGTTATGTTAGGAAAGGGCAAATATGTTTAGCCCTAAGCATACAACCACAAGCTTGCTTGCTTTAGGTATGGTTCCAAGTGTTGGCGGCATTATGCTCCTACCTTGGTAGTATGCTAACTCCGTGGCGGCATTTATGTCGCGAGGGGGGTAGTAGGCTACCCCGACTGCTGCATTTTGACAAACTACACGCGCAAGCGCGTTCCTTTTTATATTGTTTTTTTCTTCCAAATGAGATAGTCATTCACATCTTTCGATGGAGCAAATCTGTGTCTAATATCGATTGCAAGTGGAAATGCTTGGAGTAATATGCTCTTTCGCTTATTTTTCTTATTCTCTTCCATAATTGTTACTTATTTTGTTATTTGCTTTCTATTCCTCCTGATTTCACAATACTGACGTCTGAGCAACACTGAACAGTAAATCGATGTAATACTCCATCCAATGGGACCAGCAAAGATTGTCAACCATCTAAGTACCTTATCTATATCCATACTCATTTTGTTTTTTATTCCACAATAATCAATGTCGGCAGCGAAATTAGTATGGAGGTATGCGAAATTCCCGCATACCTGGAAAAATAATTGCAAAGCTAAGCTGGTTTTAACAAATAATACCGTTATTTGAGATAATCTCCCTGTCTGTGAAAACCGTGAATCAGGATGTATTTTATATTAAAGAGTATTAAAAATAATACTTTATTTCGATATTTATTTGCTAATAGTATTATTTTTGTTACCTTTGCACCATCATATCAAGATTAGCAATGAAATCGTATAAGGTTATAGAGGTCATAAAATAGCTTGAGGCTGACGGATGGTTTCTTGTAGCAATTAAAGGCGACCATCGACAATATAAACATCCCACAAAGAAAGGGAAAGTTACTATCAGAGGTCATAAGAATGAGGTACTAAGCCAATTTCTATTGAATAGTATTTGGAAACAGGCAGGTTGGAAATAAAAAAATTAAGAGTATGGAAAAAATAGTAGTAGATGTATCTTGGTGCGATAAGAATTTTGGCGCATCACTTAGTGAAAATGTACCTGGTGTAGTGGTTGTTACTGCAAAGTCGTATGATGAACTTATAAATGAGGTTCGTGAAACTCTTAATTTCCATGTTGAAGGAATGATTGCCGATGGTGACGATATACCACAATGGCTTCGTGATGGTGATTATGAATTTGAATACCATCTTGACGCTGCAGCCTTGTTGCAGATGTGTTCACCTTATGCATCAATCGCTGCCATTAGCAGAGTATCTGGCATCAACCAGCATCAACTAAGCCACTATGCCAACGGTATAAAGAAACCTCGTCCAGAACAACGCCGCCGCATAGTAGAAGGTCTCCACAGGATAGGTAGAGAGCTCATAGCTATAGAATAAATACAGTCCTACCCCGCCCCTGAATAACTGGGATACTGGGATCTGGGATAAGTAAATAAGGTATGGCTAAGAATAATTTTTCAGCAGAAAAGATTACTCTTGTGGCTTTCGTATAAAAAATCCTTCATCTCTCACATAATTTTTCAAAACCCGCATAAACACAGGTGGTTCAGGATGTGAGAGATGATTTTCATCCCTCACTTTTCCCTCACTTATCCCTCACATCAACCCTCACTTTTCATAGTCTGGCATTGAATTGATGAGTGTGACATGTACTGATTTTGGTTGACAGTTTCTGTTTGTTATTACTAAGTTGGTTTACACTCTTTGTCTCTTATTCCTACACAGGTTGTCAGTTTGTGACTTTATTCCTGTTTTAGTAGACACAGGAATTGACGTGAGAGACGATGTGAGAGACTAGGGAGGGATGAGGTGAGGGATCAAGTGAGGGATGATTTTTCAAGAATCCCCTGTTTATGCGGGTTTCGAGGTGGTCAAGTGAGGGATGAGAGATTTTTTGAAAACTCTGTAAAAAATACCAATCAAGTTAGAAAACTCCAACATCAAATTCGCAAAAAATGTTCCCAACGTGGGAACATTTCATTCCCAACGAGGGAACAATACATTCCCAAGCCGGGAACATTTTGTTCCACCAATGGGAACGCTTTATTAGTCATATGTTAAATAACTGTTAAGCGCCTGCCCCTTAGGGCGATATGTCGCAGAATTTTTGTACCTTCGCAGCCGCTTATGGGAAAATATAATATTAGTGAGGTAAAAAAGATGCCAGCCGACTATGGAGATGTGCTGGGTGAAGACAGGAAAGACGAGCTTAGTGAGAAGATAATGCAGATAATCGTGATGGACAAGAAGTATCGCGACAGGACGTATTCTGCTAGTCAACTGGCTTACGACACTGGAACAAATTCGCGTTATTTAAGGGCAGTGATGGCCGACAGGTTTCACATCAACTACAATGGATATGTGAATACGCTACGCATCAACGAGGCAATGACTCTGCTTGCCGACGAGCGATATCGTGACACATCGGTAGAGAAGATTGGCGAAATGGTTGGCTTTGCCAATCGCCAGTCGTTCTACGCGTCGTTCTTCAGATTTCAGAACACTACACCACGCGAGTACCGTCTACAGCACCTTAGACCTATCGCACGCAAACGTGTAAAAAACAAGAAAAATAAATGGGAGTCTTCGCTATGAGGACTCCCACTATTTTTCATATTCTCAGTATCTCTATCAAATCTTGTTTGCCTTTTTACGCTGGTCGTGATCCAGTATGGTCTTGCGCATACGCATCGACTTAGGTGTAACCTCAACCAGTTCGTCGCCCTTGATGTACTCCAGGCACTCCTCCAGGCTCATCACTGTCTTTGGAATGATGCGAGCCTTATCGTCGGTACCCGATGCACGCACGTTGGTAAGCTGCTTGGCCTTGCACACGTTTACCACCAGGTCGTTGTCGTGAACATGCTCGCCCACTACCTGACCCATATAGACATCCTCGCCTGGGTCGATAAAGAACTTACCACGATCCTGCAACTTGTCGATAGCGTAGGCAAAGGCATTGCCAGTATCCATCGAGATCATCGAGCCGTTTACACGACGCTCAATCTCGCCCTTGTATGGCTGATACTCCTTGAATCGGTGAGCCATGATAGCCTCGCCCTGACTGGCTGTAAGCACATTGGTACGCAATCCGATGATACCACGCGATGGGATATCAAACTCGATATTTACACGCTCGCCCTGGCTCTCCATCGATGTCATCTCACCCTTACGACGGGTTACCATATCGATCATCTTAGACGAGAACTCCTCAGGCACGTTGATAGTGAGTTCTTCGATGGGTTCGTTTTTCACACCGTCTATCTCCTTATAGATAACCTGTGGCTGACCAACCTGCAACTCATAGCCCTCACGACGCATAGTCTCGACCAGCACTGAGAGGTGCAGCACACCACGACCAGAGACAATCCACTTGTCAGTCGAGTCCTCGAAAGGTGTAACACGCAGAGCCAGGTTCTTCTCGAGCTCCTTCTCCAGTCGGTCGTTGATGTGGCGCGAGGTAACAAACTTACCCTCCTTGCCGAAGAATGGCGAATCGTTGATCATAAAGAGCATCGACATCGTAGGCTCATCGATAGCGATAGGAGTCATTGGCTCAGGATTCTCCAGGTCGCAGATGGTATCGCCAATCTCGAACTTATCCAGTCCGATAACAGCGCAGATGTCGCCACACTCCACCTTGTCGATATGTACATGGCCCATACCCTCGAATGTGTGCAGCTCCTTAATCTTAGTCTTCTCCATCGAGCCATCGCGATGAGCGATAGTTACCTGCATGCCATCCTTCAAGGTGCCACGATGCACACGACCCACAGCGATACGACCCTGATAGCTAGAGTAGTCGAGCGATGTGATGAGCATCTGTGGTGTACCCTCAATCTGCTTTGGCGCAGGGATTACCTCGATAATCTTATCCAGAAGATAGGTGATATTGTCAGTAGGAGTATTGTAGTCTTCGCCCATCCAGCCGTTCTTGGCCGAACCATATACTACAGGGAAGTCAAGCTGATCCTCAGTAGCATTGAGCGAGAACATCAGGTCGAACACCATCTCGTAGACCTCCTCAGGGCGGCAGTTAGGCTTATCCACCTTATTAACTACCACGATAGGCTTGAGTCCGATTTCCAGAGCCTTCTGCAGCACGAATCGTGTCTGTGGCATAGGCCCCTCAAAGGCATCGACCAACAGCAGACAGCCATCGGCCATATTGAGCACACGCTCTACCTCGCCACCAAAGTCAGAGTGTCCTGGGGTGTCGATGATATTGATTTTTACGCCTTTCCAGTTAATGCTTACATTCTTAGAAAGGATGGTGATACCACGCTCGCGCTCCAAGTCGTTGGCATCCAGTACTTGATTGCTGAGATTCTGTCCGTCACGGAACAGGTGTCCAGCCAGCATCATCTTGTCCACGAGTGTTGTCTTTCCGTGGTCAACATGTGCGATAATTGCAATATTTCTGATATCCTGCATATTAATTAAATTGTTTTGCGGGTGCAAAGGTACACATTTTTCTCGAAAAAATTTGCAGAATCAAAAAAAAGTTGTACCTTTGAACTCCGTTCTAAGGCACTTTCGTCCGAAAAAACACAAAAAATATTAAATTTATTTGGTTTTTTGCTCACTTATTCGTACCTTTGCAGCCGCATTTCGGAAAATCCGATGCATCTGACGACGTAAACTAGTCTGTGATTGGCAAGAATCGCGTCTGAAAGATGTTTATGCACAACATTTAATCACATCTTAAAATTATGTATTTAGACAAAGCAAAGAAGGAAGAGATCTTTGGCAAGTATGGTAAGGGTACAACCGACACAGGTTCAGCCGAGGCTCAGATTGCACTCTTCAGCTATCGTATCTCTCACCTGACAGAGCACCTGAAGAAGAATCACAAGGACCACAACACAGCTCGCTCACTGACCATGCTGGTAGGTAAGCGTCGTAAGTTGCTGAAGTACCTGTACAATAACGATATCAATCGTTATCGTGCTATCATCAAGGCTCTTGGTCTGCGTAAGTAATTTCGAGACTTACAGATTAAAAAAATATCCCCCGCCAAATGGTGAGGGATTTTTTTTGCCCAGATGGGCTAGATGTTAAAAGTGGATATTAACATCTAAGCCAACCTGGATGGGTGTTGCCTTCTGAGCGAAGTAGTGAGCTCCACCTACTGCACTCGATTCGACGGCAAACGTATTGTAGTTAGTGTTGGTCAAGTTGCGGCCCCAGAGTGATACCAGCACTGGTCCGAAGTCGTAATCAGCATGTGCTCCAGCCACAGCATAGAACTTCTGGGCGTAGGTGTTAGCCTCGTCCCACCATGTCTTACCCTGGCCATTCATGTTGGCACCAATGGTAAACTTGCCGATGTGCCAGTCAACCATAGCGCTAAGAGTGTGCTTAGGAACGAAAGGCACATAATTGCCATCGTAATCGCCAGCGAATGTATCCGTATTTGGAGATGTCGAGCCACCAACTGTGTGCTGGTACTCATCGAACTTAGCATGAGTAAAGGCGTAAGTTACAGCCCAGTCGAGAGCATTGTCGATAGCCTTTCCACGCAGAGTAGCCTCGAGTCCGCATGAGTGACTCTTACCAGCATTAACCATGATGCGACCATAGTTGCTGTTTGGCTCCATGATAGAAAGCTGCTGATTGCGAATCTGCATGTAGTAGAGAGCCAGGTCGAAGTGAGTGCTACCACCAAACAGGTTGAGGTGTGTACCAATCTCATAGTTCCAACTCTCCTCTGGCTTATATGCGATAGTCTCGTTGATAGCATCGTAGTCGGCAGCAGTGTGCTCCACGTCGTAGTCGCCACGCATCGCGTCCTGCTGATGAGCAGTCAACTCAGTCTGCAGCACATCGCTGAACATCTGGATGTTGTATCCACCAGCACGATAGCCCTTTGATACCAGAGCGTAGATGTTGCCCATATGATCGTCGAAGGTATAGGTAAGTGCGATCTTTGGCAGCAGTTGGGTGTAGCTCTTAGAGCGAACATCCTGCACGTGCGAAGTGAGGTGGTATGTAGCAGTAGCACTGGCTGTACCACCAGTCATGTTCATATATGCCAGCGCATCGTAGTCTATCTTCACCTTATCTATATTAAAGCGCAAGCCGAGTGTAAGTTTCCAGTTGTCGCCAAACAGGATGTTCGACTCGTGGAAAGCGGCGAAGTTCCAACTTGGAGTCTTGTACTCACCAGGCACAGCCATCTCAGCAGTCATCGTTACGCCCATCCTGTCGACAGTGGCCTGTGCAGCAGCCTGAGCAGCCTCAGCACTCATACCCTGCCCCATATAGCGACCAATCATAGCCTGGAGCATAGAGTTCTTCATTGCATTGGCAATAGCATTTCCGATAGGACCAGTGATACCATCGCCAAAGAGTACTGGTGCATTGGTATTGAGCCACTGGTATGATCCAAACAGACCCGTAGCATGCTGCCACTTGCTGTTATCGTGCGAACGAAGCACAAACTCCTGAGTAATGGCATTCATCTTCTGAGCCTGATTAAGCTGCAGATAGTCGCCAGTCATATAGTCCTGGTCCATCAGCATCAGGTCGTCGAGGAACTGATAGCTTGTAGTAGATGTGAAGAGGAACTTGTCTGTCTCGTAACCAATGTTCAGACCAGTGGTAAACATGTTACGCTTATAACCATTCATGATGGTGGTAGCAGGATCCTGCACCTTATTATTATTTATATCCAACTCGCCATAGCCGAAACCATTCTGATTTACATACTGATAATCAGCAGTCCAGTCAAACTTCAACTGCTTATTTGGAGCATAGATCAGACGGAGCTTACCACCAGCCTCGTTGGTCAGGTCATTCTTCTTATCGAAGTTCTGATTATTGATAAAGCCCTTCAGTCCGCTGTAGAATCCAGCCACACTGAATGCCAGCTTTTCTGATGGACGATGGTAGTGGGCCACCTCTACATTGCTATACAGACCAGTGCCGATACCCAACTTAACGTCAGTGCCCTGATAGTTCATAGGATTCTTAGAGTAGATACGCACCAGTCCACCCTCAGTGTTCATGCCATAGAGCGAACCCTGGGGACCACGCAGCACGTCTACACGATCCAGCATATAGAAGTGGTTATTGAATGCCGACTTTGTCATCAGTGGGATGTTGTCGTAATACACACCTACTGCAGGGTTGTTGATACGCGAACCGATACCACGGATATACATCGACGATGTGAGGCGTGAACCATACGATGGCATCACAAACGATGGTACATACTGCGACAACTGCGACAGATCGCGAACGTTGAGCTGCTGAAGCTGCTCGCTACCAAACACATTGCTGCTCACAGGCTGCAGACGCAGACGAACCTGCTCCTTAGGCTGCGAAACTACCACTACCTCGTCGAGGTCGATTACCTTACTTGAATCACTAAGAGCCTCAGTATCAAGACTCAAGAGAGGAGTGGCCATGCTAGAAAGCTGGCCACCCAGTGCCAAAAGCACGAAAACAATCTTCTTATTCATTAATCTACTAACTTATGTTTATAAATAGTGCAAGGGAAGTGCAAGGCGAACGCAGAGTCGAACTTGTTCGAACTATGCTGAGCCGTAGCCTTCACTCGCAGCGCATTTTCCGAAATGCGCTGCAAAGGTACACACTTTTTTTCTTTTGTGCAATCCCTATTTATATGGATTTTCATCTACACATCTGCCAAATAGACAGGAAACACCGACAATTTGTCAGAATTTAATCATCGGCACGCTTTTAGATAATAAGAACATAGGAACAAAAATAGCTGCGCCCACAATGGAGCAACAAAAAATATGTTCTTATGTTCTTATTATCAAAAAAATTAAAGAAAGGAGCTAAATATGACATTAGACAAGTTTACAATCAAAGCACAGGAGGCTGTTCAGGAGGCTGTTAACACTGCACAGATGAACGGTCAGCAGGCTATAGAGCCGGCTCATATCCTGAAAGGAGTAATCGCAAAGGCTAAGGACGTAACCAACTTCATCTTCCAGAAGCTTGGTGTAAACGCCCAGCAGATCGAATTGCTCATTGATCAGGAGATACAGCATCTGCCCAAAGTTCAGGGCGCAGGTCAGCCATATCTCTCTGGTGATAGTAATAATGTACTCGTGCGTGCGCAAGAGACAGCACAGAAGATGGGCGACGAGTTCGTATCAGTAGAACCTATCCTACTCGCCCTACTTAGCGTCAACTCTACTGTATCGCGCATAATGAAGGATGCAGGATGCACCGAGAAGGATATGCTTTCGGCCATCCAGGCATTGCGACAGGGACAGAAGGTACAGTCGCAGAGTGCCGACGACAACTATCAGAGTCTGGCGAAATACGCCAAGAATCTGGTTGACCTTGCACGCCAAGGCAAACTCGACCCAGTGATAGGTCGCGATGATGAGATACGTCGTGTGCTGCAGATACTGAGCCGACGCACCAAGAACAACCCTATATTAATAGGTGAACCAGGTACTGGTAAGACAGCTATTGTAGAGGGTCTGGCTGGACGTATAGTTCGAGGCGATGTGCCTGAGAACCTGAAGGACAAGCAACTCTACTCGCTCGATATGGGTGCACTGGTGGCTGGTGCCAAATACAAGGGTGAGTTTGAGGAGCGACTTAAGAGCGTAATCAATGAGGTGACTAAGGCCGAGGGACGCATCATCCTGTTTATCGACGAGATACACACACTGGTAGGTGCTGGTGGTGGCGAGGGGGCTATGGATGCTGCCAACATACTTAAGCCTGCACTGGCTCGTGGTGAGTTGCGCGCCATTGGTGCTACCACACTCAATGAGTATCAGAAGTACTTCGAGAAGGACAAGGCCCTTGAGCGTCGATTCCAGACTGTGATGGTTGATGAGCCTGATGAGCTCAGTGCCATCAGCATCCTTCGAGGACTGAAGGAGCGCTATGAGAATCACCACAAGGTACGTATCCAAGACGATGCTTGTATCGCAGCAGTACAACTGTCAGAGCGATATATCTCAGAACGATTCCTGCCTGATAAAGCCATCGACCTGATGGACGAAGCTGCCGCCAAACTGCGTATGGAGCGCGACTCTGTGCCAGAGGAACTAGATGAGATCACTCGTCGTCTGGCCCAGCTTGAGATTGAGCGCGAGGCTATCAAGCGCGAGGGTGATACACAAAAGATCGCCCAACTGGATAAAGATATCGCTGAGCTGAAGGAGCAGGAGACACAGTTCCGTGCCAAGTGGGAAGGCGAACGCCAACTCATCAACAAGATTCAGCAAGACAAGCAGGATATCGAGAACCTGAAGCTGGAAGCTGAGCGTGCTGAGCGCGAAGGCGACTATGGCAAGGTGGCCGAGATACGCTACTCTAAGCTGAAGGCACTCGAGGATGATATCGCACATATCCAGAGTCAGCTGGCCAATGCACAGGGCGACAACTCGCTAGTTCGCGAAGAAGTTACTGCCGATGATATCGCAGAGGTAGTAAGCCGCTGGACAGGCATTCCTGTTACACGTATGATGCAGAGCGAGCGCGAGAAGTTGTTGCATCTTGAGGAGGAATTGCACAAGCGTGTGATTGGTCAGGACGAGGCCATCACTGCTGTCAGCGATGCTGTTCGTCGCAGTCGTGCAGGCTTGCAGGATCCTAAGCGTCCTATCGCCTCGTTCATCTTCCTTGGCACCACAGGTGTAGGTAAGACAGAGCTGGCCAAGACACTGGCTGAATACCTGTTCAACGACGAGACTATGATGACTCGTATCGATATGAGCGAGTATCAGGAGAAGTACAGCGTGAGCCGACTGATAGGTGCGCCTCCAGGATATGTAGGCTACGATGAGGGTGGCCAACTGACTGAGGCTGTCCGACGCAAGCCTTACTCTGTGGTACTGTTCGATGAGATAGAGAAGGCTCATCCTGATGTGTTCAACATCCTTCTGCAGGTATTGGACGATGGTCGACTGACTGACAACAAGGGTCGTACAGCCAACTTCAAGAACACCATCATCATCATGACCTCCAACGCCACTCGCGAACAGCTTCGTGCCACCATGCGTCCAGAGTTCTTGAACCGTATCGATGAGATTATCACCTTTACCCCACTCACCAAGGATCAGATAGCCGACGTGGTTCGTCTGCAGATGAAGAAGGTGACTGATATGCTAGCTCCTCAGGGCATCACACTAGAGTGCACGCCACAGGCCATCGACTATCTGGCTGAACAGGGCTTCGATCCAGACTATGGTGCACGTCCTGTTAAGCGTGCCATCCAGCAGTTCGTACTCAATGATCTGTCTAAGAAGATTCTGTCCGACGAGGTGGATCGCCAGAAGCCTATCATCATCGATGAGTATGGAGAAGGACTGATATTCAGAAATTAAGAGTTAAGAATTAAGAGTTAAGAATTAAGAGTTAAGAATTAAGAGTTAAGAGAAAAGGTTGCTCGGATTATAGGGCAACCTTTTTTCTGTTATGGATATATACACCTTTGTGTGTAGGTTTACAATTCAGTCGTCGGCCTTGTAGGTCGTACCAATGCGTATCGTCACTTTGTTCATCTACTACGGTTGATATACCATCTCCACCTACCACGCAGTTAAAGGATATCAGGCCATCGTTCTCGGTTACATCACTGATGCTTACCCCATACAATACAGGAATCACAGCATCCATATAGGGATAGGTAGTGTTCTTTAGCATTTTCGATCTGCCATCTGCGCCATGCAGATCGTTTTTATTGTACATTGCGAAATAATTGTTGTAGTCCAGTCCATCGGCATGCAAATATTCAAACCTATGATCGTAACGAAGTGTATTAATTCTATTTTCTCTCCAGGCTTTATCATCATATTTTACATGAGTTATTAGCAGTCCATGGTTAGGCAGCATATAGTCCCATCCTTCCCACTGGCGATTCTCCAGAGTGTAATACTCATTAGGATTCTCACTATTGACTATCTTATACGATTTACCTGTGCTATTATATGATGGCATGTCGGTTATGGTGCAGTTCTCCGTCAGTTCTTCAGGACTCTGCCAGTTCACAATTTCTCTTTCCTGTGCAGAGTAGTTAGGCGGACACCATCCGTCGTCTGCATAGTTTCCACCATCCATCAAGTTCCATTCATCACAAACAGAATACTCTGCACCACTTGTTGGATAGACATCAGGCAAACCTAACACATGCGAGAGCTCGTGACAGATAGAACCTATACCACAGGACTGATTGTTAGTCCACATTTCAGGACTGGCCGAATAGCCACCTATTCTTATACCATCAATAGAGAAATAAAGATTATCTGTGTTTGGGCGTATGCAATTATCTGCAGCCGATGACGTTTCGTTTCCGCCATATCCAGCAAATATGATAATGACCGTCTCTTCTCTATAATCACCATCCCAGTCATAGTCGGCATAGTTCAACTGACTAGCAGCATCTTTAATAGCCTGTCTGAACTGGTTCGTACCAAAATTAGAATCATGCGACGCCTTTTGATTTGTAGTCAGTTTTATAGGACCTACTACATCGAACTCTACATTAAACAGTCCTCTTGACTGGTCATAGAAATAATCGGCCACACAGCCTGGACCATGACCAAGGTTAAAACCTTTTTTATTAAACAAGTCCTTATAGAACTGCAAATCGTGCTCTTCTTTGAAGTCGCAGTCGGCAAATGATACTAACACTACGGGCAACTTGTATACCTTGTTAGGATCCCAGTCTAAACGAATAGTCTGAAGAACCCTGTTAGTACGTGGTGCTTCGACCTTGAATGTGAGTACACTACCATCAGACATACGATGAGTTCTCTGTCTGACCGCCGAAGCAGTCAGACAGAAACTCATCAGTAATATGCTAATTATCGAGCGCATGGTGTCCATGGCTTCAGGGTCTTGAAGAAGTCATTACCCTTGTCGTCAACCAGGATGAATGCTGGGAAGTCCTCAACCTCGATCTTCCATACTGCCTCCATACCCAGTTCTGGATACTCCACGCACTCAATGCTCTTGATAGAGCTCTGAGAGAGCACAGCAGCTACACCACCGATAGTACCAAGATAGAAACCACCGTGCTTCTTACAAGCCTCGGTCACTACGTCACTGCGATTGCCCTTGGCTATCATTACCAGCGATGCTCCATTGGCCTGGAACTCGTCTACGTATGGGTCCATACGATTAGCTGTGGTTGGGCCCATCGATCCACAAGGATATCCCTCTGGTGTCTTGGCAGGTCCAGCATACAGCACTGGATACTTCTTGAAGTAGTCAGGCATACCCTCGCCAGCATCCAGACGAGCCTTAAGCTTAGCGTGAGCGATATCACGTGCAACGATGATAGTACCCTTCAGGTTTACGCGAGTGCTTACAGGATACTTAGAGAGCTCAGCACGCACAGCATCGATACCCTCGTTCAGGTCTATCTCGATACCCTTGCCACCCTCGCCTGGCTTGCGCAGCTCCTCAGGGATGAGTTCTGTTGGGTTGCTGTCCATCTTCTCCAACCAGATACCATCAGCATTGATCTTAGCCTTGATGTTTCGGTCGGCAGAGCAGCTAACACCCATACCGATAGGACAGCTGGCACCATGACGTGGCAGACGGATTACACGGATGTCGTGAGCCAGATACTTACCACCAAACTGTGCACCCAGACCAATCTTCTGAGCCTCCTTAATCAGCTTCTGCTCCAGGTCGATATCGCGGAATGCGCGACCAGTCTCATCACCTGTTGTGGGCAGACCATCATAGAACTTGATGCTAGCCAGCTTAACTGTCAGCAGGTTCTTCTCGGCAGATGTACCACCGATAACGAATGCGATGTGGTATGGAGGACATGCAGCTGTACCCAGACTCTTCATCTTCTCTACCAGGAATGGGATGAGTGTACCCTCGTTCTGGATAGTAGCCTTGGTCATTGGGTAGAAGTAGGTCTTGTTGGCAGAGCCACCACCCTTGGCAACCATCACAAACTTATACTCAGCACCCTCAGTAGCCTCGATATCAATCTGTGCAGGCAGGTTGCAACGTGTGTTCACCTCGTCGTACATGTTCAGAGGAGCGTTCTGCGAGTAGCGCAGGTTGTCCTGAGTAAAGGTGTTGAACACACCAAGACTCAAAGCCTCTTCGTCCTCAAAACCAGTCCAAATCTGCTGTCCCTTCTCACCGTGGATGATAGCAGTACCTGTGTCCTGACAGAAAGGCAGGATACCCTTGCAAGCCACCTCAGCATTGCGCAGGAACTGCAGTGCTACATACTTATCATTCTCACTAGCCTCAGGGTCGGTCAGTATCTTAGCTACCTGCTCATTGTGCTCGCGGCGCAGCATAAACTCCACATCGTGGAAAGCCTGCTGAGCCAACAGAGTGAGTGCTTCCTTGGTAACCTTTACTATCTGCTTACCTTCAAACTCGGCGGTAGATACGCCTTCCTTCGACAACAGACGATACTCCGTCTTGTCCTCGCCCACCTGAAACATTGGGGCATACTTAAATTCAACTGTGTTAGCCATAAACGTATTTGTTTAATCAATGTTTAATGTTTAATCTTTCATGTTTAATATCCAAACACTTCTTCTGTTGTGAGTCTGCGAACAGGGCCTATCTTCTCGAGCGACTTCATATCGAGTTCCTTCTCATCACCCAGGATGATATAACGATAGGTCTTGTTGGCCATTGTCTTCTTCTCGAAGTTCACCATATCCTGCATTGTCACCTTGTCCAGGTCCTGATATATCTTCTGGTTCAGATCATAGTCCAGACCCAGTTCCTTCATAGCGTTCCACTTGCTGATGATGCTCATCTTTGTGGTGCGCAGACTAGCCAACTGCTTGGTCAGTGCTTCCTTAGCTATCTTGAATGCAGTCTCGCTGGCAGGCATCTCGTTCAGGATGGTGTGGAAGTGGTTGATGCAGTCCATCATCTTGTCGTTTTGAGTAATGATGTGGGTCATGTAGCTCTCCTTGCCACTCTTCTTGTCAGGGCGTGCATAGTAGGCCGATGCGTTATAAGCCAGTCCACGAGCCTCACGCATCTCCTGGAACACGATACCATTCATACCACCACCAAAGTACTCGTTGAACACACCTACTACAGCAGCCTCATCTATATTCCAGTTGCGATGCTCATCGTGATACATACGCATGTAGATGTTCTTTGCATCAAACGGGGCAATCCATACCTCGTTGGTAGGTGTCTGCTGGCGCTCATACTCCTTGTTCTGTGGCACAGGCATCAGCTTCTTTGGCATCTTATGGGTCTTGCTCACGATGTCAGACACTTCCTTCACGCTCATTGGTCCATAGTACTCCACGCTGTGCTCGTAGCTGCTCAGGTTCTTCAGCAGGTCAACAAACACCTGTGGGTTGGTGTTCTTCAACTGCTCCTCGCTCATGATGTCTCTGCTGAAGTTGCGCTTGCCAAACACACCATAGTTATACAGCCAGTTGAAGTAGCCACGCTGGTTCTTCTTGGCATCGCTACGACGCTTCATTATCTGGCCCACCATCTCGTCGTAAGCCTCCTTGTCCACCTTAGCATTCTGCAGCAGTTCTTCGCCCAGAGCCAGGGCAGCCTGCATGTTCTCGCTCAGTCCCATCAGTCGCACGTTGATAGCATCGCTACCCTCGCCTACATAGAAATCGCAACCCAGTTCATAGAACTTCTGCTTCAACTCTGCAGCAGTGTATTTGTTAGTACCCAGATAGTCGATATAGTCTGTAGCTACATCATAGCGATTGTCGGCCTTGCGACCAAACTCATAGCGCAGGTTCAACTGGAACAGTCCGTTCTCCGTGTTCTTTACATACAGCAGTGGCAGCCCCTTCTTGGTCTTAGCCATTGTCATATCCTTCTTAAAGTCTACAAATCTTGGCTGGATAGGCTCCACCTTGGCATTCTGCACATCCTTCACAAACTGGCTCATCATGTCGCGGTTAGTTGGGATAGCTGTGATGGCAGGCTTGTCTATCTTCTTCTGTGTGTTGTCCACGCCCTGCTTCTTAAATACGGTTACGTATGCATCGGTAAAGAACTTGTTGGCAAAAGCCACCAATTCCTGCTTAGTAATCTTCGACACACGGTCGATGCTCTCTACCTCCTGCTTCCAGTCCACCTCATTTATAAAGGCGTTTACAAACATATCAGCACGCCCATCGTTGCTCTCCAGCACATGATAGCGATTGCGCTTGTAGTTGTTGATAATGCTAGGCAACAGGTTGTCGGGGAAGTCACCCTTCTTCAGTTTCTCTATCTCGGCCAGCATCAGACTGCGAACCTCCTCCAGACTCTGCCCCTGTTTGGGATAGCCCAGCAACAAGAAACCACCATGATCGCGCATCAGCTCGGTACCAGCGCCAGAACGCTGTACCTTCATGGTCTGGTTCAGATCCAGGTCGAACAGTCCTGCACGACCATTGCTCAGCACACTCGACAGCAAATTCAAGGTATCTGCCTGCAGACTGTTGGCCTGCTCAGCACGCCAAGCCACCCATACCTGCTCTGCCTCCTGTCCGATAACTGTGGTATCCTTAGGCTGTGTCAATGCTGGCAGTGGTGCAAACGTTGGCTGTTTTACATCAGCACCAGGCTTCCAACTGCTGAAGTACTTATCAATGATGGCGATGGTCTTCTCAGGATCCAAGTCGCCAGCCATACAGATGGCCACATTGTTAGGGCGATACCACTTATTAAAATAGTTCTTGATATTTGTAATCGAAGGATTCTTCAGGTGCTCCTGTGTACCGATGGTGGTCTGTGTTCCATAAGGATGGTTAGGCCACAACATCTTGCACAGCGCAGCAAACAGTTTACGGCTGTCACTTGTCAGTCCGATGTTGTACTCCTCATACACAGCCTCCAACTCAGTGTGGAAACCACGTATCACCATATTCTGAAAACGGTCGGCCTGAATCTTGGCCCAGTTGTCTATCTCGTTCGATGGAATATCCTCAGTATAGCAAGTCACATCATTTGATGTGTAAGCATTAGTACCCTCAGCACCGATGGCAGCCATCAGCTTGTCGTACTCGTTCGGGATGAAATACTGTGCAGCAACCTGACTCACTGAGTCAATCTCGTGATATGCCTTCTTACGAGCCTCAGGGTCTGTCAGCTTGCGATAAGCCTCGTAGCGCTGCTCTATCTCGTCAAGCAATGGCTTCTCGGCCTCAGGGTTGTTGGTACCAAACTTCTTGGTGCCCTTAAACATCAGGTGCTCCAGATAGTGAGCCAGTCCTGTAGTCTCAGCAGGGTCGTTCTTCGAACCCGTACGTACGGCTATGTAAGTCTGAATACGCGGTTTCTCTGGGTTTACGCTCAGAAATACCTTCAACCCGTTATCGAGTGTGTATATACGGGTCTTCATCATATCTCCAGGCACGGTAGTGTACTGGTAATCCTTGGCCTGGGCACTCATTCCGAGTCCCACAGCAGCAATAGCTAAAATCAGTTTAAGCTTCATTACTCTTTTAAGTTATATATTCAATTCAGCGGCAAAGTTAGTTACTTTTTGCGACATTTGCAAATATTCATCATGTTTTTATTCAAATAAATGTTTGTTTTTCAGATTTTTGTTTAACTTTGCAACTGGAAATATATAATTCGATAAAACTAACTAAATTTCTAATGTAAATGAAGAAATTATATGCTCAACTAATCACCATGACAGTATGCCTGCTCATGGTTGCAACGACAGCCTATGGCGTCAACACATCTAAAACCGTAGAACAGGTTACAGGTCAGGTAACACTTACCGACGATGTGGACTACATTGTCAGCAGTGCTACGCCCTTTGCCGACAATGGTATTGTGAACATTGAGAATACGGAGCATGCCGTACTCATTCTACTCGACGTAAAACCCTCGAAGGCCAAAAGCCTACTGGCATCGCATGTAGAGATTGGCGGTGAAAAAGCTGTAGTCGGTCAGAACTGCCAACTGAAGATGTACAACCGTGGTTGCATCATCATGCCTTACGGACGCGATCTGAAACCCCTCACTGTCTACAGCGAGACCAACTTTCAGGGCGAGGAGTGTAGCGACTTCGGACTCGAGAGCACCAACGGTTTCATGAACACACTCTCCGACAATCAGCTCAACAACCGCATTCGCAGTTTCCGACTGAAGCGAGGACACATGGTAACATTCTCATTGAAGGCTGAAGGACGAGGCTATAGCCGTTGCTTCATTGCTGCCGACCGCGACTTGGAGGTGTCAGCACTGCCAGCTATCATGGATCGCAGCATTTCCAGCTATCGCGTGTTCCGCTGGTACGATGCAGGCAAGCCCCAACTAGCTGCCGCAGGAGGCGATGCTGCAGCCTGCAATGCACTGAATGTCACCAGTACATACTCATGGAGCGCAGGCACCGACATGCTACCCAATCAGGAGTGTGTCTCTCACCAGATATACTCTACATGGCCTTCACCTTCCGACTGTGGCAAGCCCACCTACACTTGCCACTTAAAGACCAGCAACGAACCTCGGAACAGTAGCGACGACCATCCAGAGGATCTTAACGCTATCCTGGCTGTATGGCCCGACCTTATGCGTACAGGTATGCGCCTGTGCACACCTTCATCATGGGACGGCAGCGACTACTGGAACGGAACAGGATTCCTAAAGACATTCCTCGACAGCATCGATGCCAGAGGATGGCGCTGCGACGTGCTCGACATGCACTGTTACTGGCCCGAAGGCAACTTCAGCAACCTTCGCAACTGGGTAAATGCCGTACACCGTCCTATATGGATATCAGAATGGTGCTGGGGTGCATCATGGAACGGAAACGGAGCCTTTGCCGATGGCGTCACAAAGACCCAGGTTCGCGATGCCCTGAAGCGTATATGCAATGCCCTTAACGGCTACGACTATGTGGAGCGCTACTTCTATTGGAACGGAGAGCGCGACATATCAAAAGTATATCTTAATGGAGCACTGACTCCTGCCGGCGAGATGTATTCCAAGCTCGACGGTGGACTGGCATACAACGGCAAGTACGACTATGTGCCCAATGCTCCTACTCAGTACGATCCCAAGGACCTTACGGTAAGCTACAACAGCCAGAACAGCAAGGCCGCCATCAGATGGTATGAATACAACGGCGAACAGAATGAATACATCCATGTAGAATGTCGCAAGAGCGAGAGCGACGAGTGGACTGTGGTAGCCGACATCATTGGTGGCGAGCAGTCTGGTTACTGCACAGTCAATGACATCGATGCACGTTTGGGCTGGGAGTTCCGCATCGTCGAGAAAGATGCCAATGGTCGTACTCGTACCACCAACCCAGTGATGACAGCCATTAGCGACATCAGTGCAGGCGAAGTTGTCGATGTAGACGGAAAGATCATGTATATCGGCGGCAACATACTGACCAACGGCCGCTTCGACATGGGACTCACTGCATGGACTAACGGCAAGGGCGTAAAAATAGAGAAGCCTTGGTTCCAGGCCATCGATACAGGTGGCAGCGATGGAGGCGCATACCTGCAGGCTTATGGCAACGGAGCAGCTGATAGCGAGTCGGCACTGAAGACCGTTATCGACCTGCAGCCCGGCGCATACTACTATTTCTCTGCCGACGCCAGCAACCTGACCAGTAAGAACTGTACGTTTGCGCTGAGCAGCAACAGTCAGCAGAGTGACAGCAGCGTAGGCTCACTAAGCAACACCACGCCCAACTGGCAGACACAATTCTTCACTGCCAACAGCGGTACCTACAGCAAAGCACTTGTATCATTCCACACCCTTGGCAGCCAGTCGCAGCTGGACAACATCGTGATTTGCCGTCTGTTTGATACTGCCGAAGAGGCATTGGCCGATGGAGCTGCAGCCCAGCGCAAGCGAGCCCTGGCATTCAAGGACTATGCAGGCGCAGCTTTCGCCACTGCCATCGACAACGTTCTAGCCACTACTGATGCAGAACCTGCCAAGGATATAGCCAGAGTACAGCAGGCTGTCGACGAAGCTATACGTTCATACAATAGCATCCCTCACTTTGCCGAACTGTTCGACGATGCCAAACAACTCATTGCATTGTCGCTGCCAGACGACGACCGTCTAAAGGAACTGTGCGACGAAGCCGAGAAGCAGATTGCCGCTGGCACATGGCCATCAACCACATGGGTTGAGGAGCGTTGCCAGGCTTTGCAACAGGCCATAGCCGAGTTTATGCCCATGACAGAGGTTGCCGACAAAATCCAGTCGCCCGACTTCTCTAATGCCACTGCCACAGGATGGCAGACCAGAGTGGGCACCTATAGAGACGGCACACAGCAGCAGAAGAGCAACAATGGCCGAACATACTGGAGTGCCGTATGGAAGATAAAGAAGGAAGGCAATGAGACAGAGACCATGGCTATTCGACAGAATGTTACCAGCCTGACACATGGCCTATACTCCATAGAGTGTGAAGCAGCTACCGATCACTATTGTCTGTCAGACCAGCATGCCTATATAAGTAATGGTACCGACTCTATTTCCTCGCATCTGCTTACCACCGACCGTCTCGACTTGCCTAACATTGCTAATAGTCAGCGATGGCAGACACTGTCTACTGTGCCTATGTATATCAAAGAGGGCGGCAGCATAGCCATTGGCTTCACAGGCTCTAAGCAAGACGCCGACGACTTAGCTTGGCGCCAGGTTGGCAACACGTCAAGTCAGGGCGACCATCGCGAAGGCTCATGGGCAGCCACATCATTCCGCCTGCTCTATCACCCACTCTATCGCGTCAGCGCCGCACCTGGCCAGTTTGGATGCGCCTGTCTGCCATACACAGTGTCTTCATCACCTCGCGTCAGTCTCTACCAGATTGTAGCCATCACTGCCGACTATAGCAATCTGTGTCTGGAGCCTATCAGCGAGGCCGAACCAGGCGTACCTTTCCTGTACCTAGCCGACCAGCCCGATGCAGCACTTATGGAATATGGCGATGCTGTAACCAAGACTACCGACGGCCCAGGCAATCTGCGTGGATTCCTCGCAACATCGTCAGTAACCCGCGTGCCCACAGGCTATTATCAGCTAACTGACGGCATCTGGCAGAAAGTCACTGCCAGTGGCAGCGAGCGCCCACACCTCGAAAGCAATACTGGTATTATGCGCCCCTTCACCGACCGACAGAGCAAGCCACTGCCAGTTGTTGACAATTGGGCCGGCCCCACAGTTGCCATCCAGGGAATCACCGACGAGGAGAAGGCCCTGATGCCAACAGGCATGGACATCGTAACAGATTCGGCCGACAGCAAGTCAGCCAATACCATCTACGACCTGCAAGGCCGCAAGCACAGCAACACCAAGCAAAAGAAAGGCATCTTCATCCGCAACAACAAGAAATTCATAGTCCACTAAAACAACAACAAGAGGGTGTGTCAAAATAGGCACATCCTCTTATTTCTTGATGTTTTGTGTTTAGGATGTAAATATCAATACCTCTTCGTGTATCCAGGCGGTGACGCTCTTGTGCATGCGTCGCTTGAAGACGGAGCTGAAGGTGCTGTAACTGTGGTAGCCGCTCTCCTGGGCCAGCTGCTGGGCGACGATGGGCTTCTGTGCAGCGGCAAGCTCGCGGTAGCGGGCTACGAAGTGGCGGATGCGAAGGTCGTGGATGTATTCATAGTAGCTTGTGCCCTGACTGGCGAAATACTGGCTGAGATAGTAGCGGTTCACGCCCACGGCTACCGAGAGTTGCGACAAGGTCAGGTCTGTCTTCAGGAAGAGCTGCGCGTCCTCGCAGTGCTTTGCCAGCAGTTGGCCGATAGGGGGAAGTTGGCCGATATGTGAAGCCTCGCCCTCGGGAGAGGGGTTCTGTGCTTTGCAAGGCGGCATGGCCGAGCACTCGCTTAGGCAATTGTCCCTTTGGGCCGAGGGGGAGACAGAATTATCGGTGCTCAGATCTTTCAATGTCTCCACACGCCACAGCAGGAGGCCTGCCAGCGGGAATCCGATGATGTGGGCGATGATGTTCATCACGTAGTCGTCGGTATATTCATAGCACATGAGCAGTAGCATGAGGCCGATGAGCAGCGTCAGGCTGACCCACACCTTCTTGTGCTCCGGGTCGGCGTAGTTGTCGCGCAGCCACCGTCCATATTGTCTCACGGCCACCACCATATATATCATAAAGGCCACGACGAGGATCAGCCCATAGACCTTGTTCGGGGTCGTGAGGTCGACGGATGGCATGGCGGTCTGCAGCACTGCGAGCACCGCGCAGGGCGTCATGAAGACGAAAATGGGCCACAACGGCCGGCGACGGTCCTGTAGCATGTTAAGCAGGGTGCCGACGAAGACAAAGGGCAGTACCATGCAGTCGATAGCGACGAGCAGCCCGTAAACCACCGAGCAGGTGTCGTCCGAGAACATGTAGAACAGCATCCACCAAACGTGGGCCAAGGCCATGACACCGAATAATGTCGCAGCCCAGCGACGCAGTCGTGCAGGCGGTGTGATGTCGGGCGCGATAGCCTTGCCCCGACACAGCAGCAGGTAGAGGCATAACACGACTGAGATGGCAGTTCCTGCGCCGTGGAGCAGGAGATACAGTGTCGACAATGGAGTTATCTGTTCGGGCATATCGTTTTTTATTATTGGTGTAATTGCGTGCAAAAATACTACTTTTTCAGTAAAATAGGGCGAGTTTTCAGCAAAAAGTTTAGTCTTTTCTATCATTTCATCCATATTTACCAATGTTTAAAATGCGCGAATTGATGTTTAAAATGCGCCAATTAGCTAGCTGTGGAGCCATTTCTACTCTCAGCTAATGCAAAAAAAGTTTCAGCTAATGCAAATTTTTCGCACGTGGCGATTTCTGGCTTGCATACTTCGGTTTTTTTGAGTACCTTTGAAGTCGAATAACAATAAATATTACTCAGTATTTACCTTAAAATTTAATTAAAAATGAAAAAAATGATCAATTGGGTGCTCGCCGCCATCCTGATTTGCGGCGCAACAGTGTTCACATCATGTTCGGACAGCGAGGACAACCCTTCGCAGGAGCAGGCCAAGAAGGACCGCAAGGAGTTTATCAAGCACACCCGCGAGAATCTGAAGGATATCGCTGAGAACTTGAACTTCGCTTCGTGGGATCTTGCCAACAATTTGAATCAGGATTTCAACACACATGTGCTGAACAACCCTGAGTTCGAGAAGGCTATCACCCCTCTGTTTGTCCAGAAGATTCAAGAGAGTGTAAAACCTGTTGAAGAAGGCAGCGAACTGGCAGCGATGGGCTACAAGCAGTATGCCACTATCGACCTGACGAAATTCAACTACCGTTTTACGATGAAGGCAGATGGTTCAGGCTTCGACGTAGAGGAGGCTGATGACTTCGAGATGATTATCAACGGTGTTCATCCAGAAACAAAAGAAGTGATTTTGGGGGCAGGCAAGCTGACCTTGAAGGCAAGTGGTGACACCTATAAGCAGATAGCCAAGCGGTTGAGTACTGACGAGTTGGCTGTTGTGACCCTCGTTCCCTCTGATTTTGTATTTACGCTTGGCGGAAATCTTGAAAGAGGTTGGGAGGAAAACTTTAAGGGCGCATTCAAGAACAATGTCACGATGAGCGGTGAGTCGGAGTTTATGAATCCTAAAACCGATGCCATTGGCATCACAGGTGTCCTCATGAGTGGATTGCATGATACTCCAGACGGACAGCATCGCGCTGACGCCACCGACCTCTATTTCGACATTGCTAACGATCCCGTTGCTAACGAAAGCAGTATGAAGTTCTCTTTTGGACATAACAACAAGAGCATGATAGAGCTGGAGGCTACAAGTAAATATACAGACAAGGAGATTGACCTCACGGACTTCTCACAGTTCACTACATCAGGTAGGATCCTCGATGTGCTGGTAGCCCTGATGTCAGGCGGCAGCTTAGAAGGTACTCTTACCCTGAATGACGACCTGACGACCGACATCTCTATCAGCGACTGCGGCAAGGCTCTGCAGCTGCAGAGAGAGATGGCTCACGCCCGTCGTAACTACGCTGATCAGGCTACCATCGAGGGATACACCCAGCAGCTGAACGAGCTCGTCAATGCCCAGATAACTTGCAAGGGTGTGAACCAGGTGATTCCGATGAAGTTGCAGACCGAGAAGTTCTGGGCAATGCCTGCCTTCAACTTTGCCGACGAGCAGGGTTACGTTCCCTTCACCCAGTTGCTCGACAAGGAGTCTGTTGAGTATGCCATCAACATCGTTGACCACGCTGCTGAGCCTATGGCTGGTGCCATCGTCACCGTTCGCCAGCTGCTCCAGTTCGCGCAGACCTTCATGATGCAAATGCGTGTAAGCCAGGCACAAGCTCAGGCAACCAATAAGTAACATGTAAATAACATCGCGACTTCCTAGGCTGGTGTGGGTTCGACTCCCACACCAGCCACAACAATTAAAAAGTAATTAAAGAATATGAAAAAGTATCTTAACTGGGTGCTCGCCGCCATCCTCGTTTGTGGCGCGAGTGTGTTCACGTCGTGTTCGTCAAATGACGACAACCCCGTTAATCCCGTTGAGCCCGATCTCAACGTGGCCGAGAAGATTATTGGCAAGTGGATTGCAGCCTCCATCGATGGAAAGGCTCTGCCGACCAACGACAAAATGGTGTATAACTTCATATCAACCACTGAGGCCTACATCAGTGCCTCGTTCAGCGCTCGACCTGATTTTGAGGCACAATGGATTTATCTGTCGGAAGCCGATGTCGTTGTCGCCGGCAATAAGGTAACCATTACCCATCACCCCGACGAACAGCAAACGGTATGTCAGGAGTTCACCATTACCGCCATCAACGACAATGAGTTTACCGCCAACATGCATGTGAAAATCACTGCCAACGGCAGCTCGCTTGAGGTCGATGATGTTGTCCGCTTCGCCAAAGTTAAAGTCGACTACAGCGCAGACATCCTCGGCATGTGGGAGGGTTATAGCACTGGTGAAGAAGGCTCGGAGTTTGACGATGGCGAGAACCCCTTCAACTACTTCCACAAAGTGGACGGCCAGTGGCAGATAAGCGACGACGACTACGCCGACTACTTCGTGGACGGCAACCTGCTCTGCACCCGCTGGAAGAACGCCGGCGCCGGCAATGAGGAGCACCGCGAGTGGTGGGAGATTGAGTCTATCAAGGACGGCGTGATGAAGTGGAAGGCTCTGCGCCAGCGCGAGGACGGCACCACCTACATAGCTACCTTCGAGATGAAGAAAGTAGACGTTCCCACTCAGGCCGAGGTAGAACAGTTCATCCTGGGCAAATGGATGATCTCAGAGATTGATGGCGAGGATGCGGTGACAAACCTGAAGACCGTTTACGACTTCGAATCGCTCACCAAGGTCTATATGAGCGCATCGCTAAACTCTCAGCCTGAGATGCAATCCTTCTGGAAAGAAAAGTTTGAACTTACTGCCGTTATCGATGACAATCACATCGCACTCGCTGGCCAAAAAGACGATAAAACAGCTGTACTTGACGAGTTTATCGTTAGCTATATCACCGCCGATGTAATGCAGTGCGTACTCCTTCATTCAGAAATCAACGAAGCTGGCGAGATGACGACAGCTCCATATATGTTCTGCACATTCGAGAAGGTTGACAAGGACTACAGTGCCGACATCATCGGCATGTGGGAGCACCGCTGGGAGTACAAGGCCGACGGCACATACGTATATTATGTAAAGGACGGTGAAAACTGGGTGCCCAGTGCCAATACGCTGAACGAGTACTTCGTGGCCGGCAATCTGCTCTGCAGCCGCTGGATTAATGCCGGAACAGAGTTGCGCGAATGGTGGGAGATTGAATCCATCGAGAACGGTGTGATGAAGTGGACCGCCCTGCGCCAGAATGTACCTTCGAGATGAAGAAAGTAACAGAATAAAAAAACAATTCTCTCATGATTGTTCAGTAGTCATGGTCGTCAAGACCGGTACGCTGGGCGCAAACGTATATTAAATGAGGTCGACATGACAAGTCTGGCGGCAGTCGTCGGCACCTTGTTTTAGTCATGGGGTCAGGCACCTGGGTATGGGTGCCTGTTTTCATGGCAATTTTCATAAGTCGTGGGGACAGGTACCCATAAGTCGTGGGGACAGGTACCTGAGTCATAGCAGTCATCATACCCAAGTACCTGTCCCTTACTTGTCTAAACTATCCAAGAACTTATCGAAATCAGAAAGCAGTGTTCTGTCTTGTATTTTACCGCACCCAATTGCGCCATCTCTTCAATCTCTACCATGTGCTCTTTCAGATCTAAGCCCTTATCTTTCTGTAAAAATGGGGCCACCTTATCCATTAGGCGCTCAAAGTTCCAGTACTATTTATTTTTTTATTCTACCTAAATTTCTTGCACCTTTCTATTATTATAGTAGGCATAAAACCCAAAATGTTACACCCTTATTGCAGATTTTTTTGCACATTCCAAATAAAAGCATTACCTTTGCACCATAAAAATAAACATAATAGTCCAATAAGTGCTGCGATAGCACGGAGGACAGAGAAAGATTTTAATGATTAAGGTTAATTATTGATTAATTTAGTTTTTAAGTAATTAGTATAGGGGAGCCAACAGTGATGTTCGCTCCCCCTATTTTATTTTATCGTTTCGCATAGCTTCATCCACACCTTAACCATGGCGAATGTATCCAGGCAGCAATATGCTAGCAATGACTTCCTTGTTTTAGCTTGTTCCTCTGGTGTCATGTACTGAATCTCTGGGAAGATGTTCATGGCCTCGCTTCCATTATGAACACAGCCTTCCAAGTTGTGATAATCCAGCGTAGGATCATCAGGGAATAGTACGGGCAACACCACCTTTATGGAGAATAAACAGTTATATTTTTCCCATAGCGATGTCTTCCTGCATCACACCTAACGTCTTCAGCAATGTTGGCAGGTCGGATTTGATAACATCAAGTACTGTTTCACCGTCTATATCGAAATAGTGGTGAGCTATGATGTCTCGTAATCCCATAGCACCTTTCCAATCAACTTCAGGATATAATGGTAAAAGTTGTTTATTGGTGTCTTTGTCTAAGCCTTTGATGCTTTCTCCTACTGCAATAAGCAGCATGCACGAACTTTCAAGACGTTCCATTCCCCAAGGAGTACAATAATAATCATTCACCGTCTTTACCATTTCGTTTTGGGTAATGAGACGTTGAACAGCAGTTTCAATCTTTTTTAGCCGATAGAGAATTTCTTGTTTAAGCGAAGATTCCATCACGTAGTATGCAATTTTTTAATAGTAGGTCCATATCATCACGCTCGCGAACAATATCTACAGGGCGTCCAAAAATCTGTTGTAAATCTTCTTTTATATGTACGAGAGTGAACAAACGTGGTTTAGTAAGGGAAACAACAATATCAACATCACTGTTTTCAGTCTGTTCACCACGGGCGACAGAACCGAAAATACCAATGCGCTTGATGCCATATTTTTTTGAGGCCGACTCCTTATATTGGCGCAATAGTTGTAGGTAATCTGCAGTATTCATTGTCATTTCATTTTCTTTGGGGCAAAAATACACAAAAATTCAGATAATCCCAAATTTTTAGTGGAAATTATGTAAAATTACAATTAAACCGAAAGGTAAAACTTGAGAATAGCACGCTCTGGGTGGGCCTTTTTCCTTCCATAATAACACCTCCTTATTCTGGTTTACCTTCCTCAACCTTCAATCCAAGATGATAGTAGTCTGAGATACGCACCAAGTCATCTTTCTTGGTGCCGTTACTGATATTGGAGTAGATGTACCATCCATCACACTCATGCTGCCAGATGCGGCCAGGCACAGTGGGACGTTTCTCTTTGCTAACAAGATTGAAACCATTTCCATGCTCAATGCCCACCTCAGGGATACGCGCCAAACCTATCTTTCGCAGAGCATCAATAAAGGTATCGATAGCCTGACGATGCCAGATTACGGTTCCATCAGGGAATATCACACGCATCCCCTTTGTAGCGTTTTCAATATGCTTCTTTGGTTCGTGCGGTTCCACTTCCGATGGTTCCTCTTCGCTCTTCACTGGCGTACTACTTCGAGGGATAAGCGTCTTAGCACCCATAATTTCGCTAATCTTCGTCTTACGGCTCAGAGCCACGCTGATAGGTTCGCCAGGATGATACTCCACCACGAGCACTAAGTCACGCTTGATAGGTTCCAAACGGGGAGCGATGTCATTGCCCAAAGCAGGCAATATCTCCTCCTTGATAATACCTTCCTCCAGCTCTTCCACTTGCTGAAGAACATCCTTACTTAACTTAACTCCCACCTCGCGGGAGTTCTCGATAATGCTGTATAGCTTTTCAAGTTTTGTCATAAATCTATATTCGCAGGTTCTTCGATTTCTACCTTTATTTTAATATTCAAAGATTGGGCAATTCTCTCCAAAAGACTCTTTTTCCCGACTGTTGACAAATGTGTGCATACATATCCTTGCTTTCCAAGAGAGTTCATTTGCTTCCTACCATCTCTTTGGAAGACAATAAGGGGTAGCTCATCAATTGAGAACCTATTTAGTTGTGCTATCTTTGCGGGACCAATAATCTTGATGGCGTTTACAAATACTATAGTACTCCCCAATCTCAGACCAGCACCCCTATGTTGCTTAGACAACAGAAACTGCCCTTCCCTCCCGCGAGACAGACAACAGACAATGCGAGCC
>ONYZ01000065.1 GCA_900322175.1 uncultured Prevotella sp. | reverse complement strand
TGTAGTCGATAGGGGAATCGAACCCCTATGCCAAGATTGAGAATCTTGTATCCTAACCATTAGATGAATCGACCGAGCAGCGAGAGCAATCAAGCTAGCTTGAATTGCCGAGTCGCGAGGGAGAAAGACCGAAGGTCAATCGACCACTATGTTAAAGAACGCTTTCTCAGAGACTCCCTTCGGCGGAAGGAGGGGGATTCGAACCCCCGGTACGGGAACCCGTACGGCAGTTTAGCAAACTGCTGGTTTCAGCCACTCACCCATCCTTCCAATAGGACCCTGGAGTACTAAACCTTGGGGCATCTCCTCGATTGCGGGTGCAAAGGTACTACTATTTTTCGAATCTACCAAATTTTTAGCGAAGTTTTTTCGAAAAAAGTTATTTAAAGGCTATTACCTCCTTTAGTTCAGAGTCCAGATAGAAGGTGTTCTGCAGAGTGTCACCTTCGTGTAAGTATCTCATTCTCAGGTAGTAAATGTCGCCAGTGGGTGCTTGGCCATACTTAATTCCGCTCTTAAACAGTTCTGCGCCGTTTTTTCGCATTTTTGCGATAAGCGAGTCTGTTATGTGTCGAGTTGTACCAAGATCGGCAAAGTCCATTCCACTGGTTTTTACTCCTTCTTTCATATTTTCGGCTACAAAAGCCTTAACCGTCTGCTCGGCGGTGTGCTGCTTTCCACACGAGGCGAATAGCAGCCCACCCAAGCATAACGTTATATAAATAATGTACGCGCGCGTGCGAATCATTTCTGCGGAATGTTTTTTAGTACATCAAGCAGGTGATCCCATACCATCTGTACGGTTGGTATCAGCAGGCGCTCGTCGGGAGTGTGAACAAATCTCAGTGTCGGACCGAAGCTTACCATATCCAACTGTGGGTAACGCTCCGAGAACAGACCGCATTCTAGTCCAGCGTGGATACCGCGAACGATAGGTTCCTTACCGAAGAGTTTTACGTAACTCTCGCGTACTATCTTTTGCAGTTCACTGTTGGCTTTCATCTTCCATGCAGGATATCCGTCTCCCGATGTAGCCTCGGCACCGGCCAGCTGGAATGCGGCGCGGATTGTTGCACACATATTGTCAAGGTTAGACATTACGTTAGAGCGCTGGCTCGACAGAATCTCTATGGTGTCGTCAGACGAGTGGATGCTGGCGATGTTGCTAGATGTTTCGACCATTCCGCCTAGAGCCTCGTCCTGACAGATGGCGTAGATACCGTTGTCTACTGCCTGGATGGCCCAAACAAACTTGCGAGCAACATCTGGGTCGATTACTTTCTGTGCATCGGTGCTCTCCATGCTCCATACCATCTGAGTGTCGGTTACGTGGAACTCATCCTCAACCTCGGCTGCAAACACATTCCAGTCAGCCTTTATGTTCTCCTTTACATCGTTAGGCACAGCGATAACAAACTGTCCGTCGCGTGGGATTGCATTGTGCAACTTGCCGCTGTGGAACTCGGCTAGTTCGATGCCCTCGTAGCGGTTCATCTCCTGATAGAGGAATCGGCCTAGAATCTTGATGGCGTTGGCGCGCTTTTTGTTGATGTCGTCTCCTGAGTGTCCACCAACCAATCCCTTAATCTGAGCCTTCATGAAGAATGCATTATCGCTAGCATCCTTACGGGCGAATGTAAACTTTGCAGTAGTATTGCGGCCACCGGCACACGATACGAATATCTCTCCCTCATCCTCTGAGTCGAGGTTTATAAGGTAGTCGCCAGTCATAAATCCGGCCTTCATACCTTCTGCACCGCTCAGTCCGGTCTCTTCGTCACGGGTGAATACGCACTCGATGGGTCCGTGCTCGATGTCGTCGCTGGCCAGAATTGCCAGTTCGATGGCACATCCGATACCGTCGTCGGCACCAAGTGTGGTTCCCTCAGCGGTAAGCCACTCGCCGTCAACGTATGTCTTGATAGCATCCTTGTCGAAGTCGAACTCTACATCTACCAGCTTGTCGCATACCATATCCATGTGGCTCTGTAGTATTACTGTCTTGCGGTTCTCCATCCCCTTGGTGGCAGACTTACGTATAATCACATTGCCAGTTTCGTCAACTTTAGTATCCAGATTGTGGCTCTCGCCCCATGACTTCAGATACTCAATCATCTTCTCTTCGCGCTTCGAAGGACGCGGAATTTCGTTAATCTTCGCAAATTCTGCGAACACAACTGCAGGTTTTAAATCGTTTTTATTCATTATTAATGCTTTTTTTGTTTGATTTCGCTATAAAATGCTTAACTTTGCAGCCGCAAAGATATAAAAAATGATTGAGACTATACTCATAACCGCGTTAATAATTGCTATAGGCATGGCATTTTTGCTCGTTAAGGTGCTTTTTAAGCCCAATGGCGAGTTCTCGTCGCAGCATATTCACGACTCACAGGCGATGAAAGACCGAGGTATACATTGTGTGATGGACCAGGATCGCGAGATGCGTCGCAAGAGTAAGTTTGCTGTGGCAGAGAAAAATTAAGAATTATAAAATGTAAGAATGTAAAAATACAAAAAAAATAATTATAAACAGAAAATGAAAAAGTACATTTTTCCTGCACTCGCCATCGCAGCTATGATGGTATCGTGCAACAACCAGAGTCCTAAGATGGACGAACAGCCCGCTGCGGTAAGTGCTGACGGACTTAAGATTGCTTATGTTGAGGTTGACTCGCTGATGACTCAGTACAACTTTGCTAAGGATTACAGCGTAACCCTCCAGAAGCAGAGCAACAACGCCCGTAATACACTTAACCAGAAGGGTAATGCCCTCCAGGCAGCTGTGGCTAACTTCCAGCAGAAGGTTAACAACAATGGATTTACAAGCCGTGAGCAGGCAGCTAGTCAGCAGGCCGCTATTGAGCGTCAGCAGCGCGATCTGCAGGAGCTTCAGGCACGTCTTGAGAACGAACTGGCCACTCAGACAGCTAAGTTCAACGAGGCTCTGCGCGACTCACTTCAGAACTTCCTGAAGGTTTACAACAACGATAAGAAGTACGACATGATTCTGGCCAAGAGTGGTGACAATATCCTGATGGCTAACAAGCGTTTCGACATCACTCAGGACGTAATCAACGGTCTGAACAAGCGTTACAAGCCATCAGCTAAGCCATCTGCCGACGATAAGAAGGCCGACGAAAAGAAAGCTGACGAGAAGAAGTAATCTGGTATTACCATTATAACTGATTAGGAACCTCATGATTGGGGTTCCTTTTTTGTGATATTATATGTAGTGTATATACCTATCATATGCTACACAAAATACCTATTATAAGGTATTGTACACCTCGCTTAAAGGTGATAACTTTGCATTTGGATAAAATGATGTATATTAATGCAAAGATTTATATTAACAATAATAGTAGTAGTGATACTGCAAAGCGCTAATGCTCAAGGAGTTATACGAGGCGTGGTGATGGATAAGGATACACGCGAGGCCATAATCGGAGCAACTATTACTGATGAGATTAAGCGTAAGCCACTTACGGTTACTGATGCCGAGGGACGGTTTGCTATACCTAAAAGTAATTACCTGCATAAGATCAAGATAACATATATCGGGTATAAGGCACTGGTAGTAGAACTGCGACCAAATACCGCAGACCTGAAATTACAGTTGGAAGCCGAAGTAAGCAAGCTTGGCGAGGTTGTAGTAACTGCCCAGGAGAGTAGGGGACTTACCAGTGCGTCTAGGATTGAGAAACACGCGATGGAACATCTACAGCCATCTAGTTTTGCAGATTTACTCGAGTTGTTGCCAGGTGGTCGTAGCAAGGACCCTGTGCTCAGTACGCCTAACAATATTCATATCCGTGAACTGTCTACTGGCAATAGCAACTACTCTACATCATCACTCGGAACCAGTTTTGTAATCGATGGCGCACCAATTTCTACTAATGCCAATATGCAGTATATGGCAGGCGCTTGGGATGCTGCAACAACCGATCGCGATAATACCAATGCAGGAGTGGATATGCGTAGCATTTCTACCGACGATATTGAGAGTGTAGAAGTGGTAAGAGGCATTCCCTCGGTAGAGTATGGCGACTTAACCAGTGGACTTGTTAAGATAGAACGCCGCAAAGGTGGACACGACTTGAACTTCAGACTGAAGGCCGATATGGGGTCAAAGCTGATGTATGTGGCCAAGGATATGGAGTGGAAGGAGCGTCGGCTCAGTCTTAATCTCAGTGCCGACTATCTTAACGCCAAAGCCGACCCACGCAATCGACTTGAGAATTACAAACGTGTTACTCTATCTGCCCGACTGAATAAGGGATGGGAGCATCAGGATTATAGCATCAACCTGTCAACCAATCTTGACTATACCGGTTCGTTTGACAACGACAAGCAAGATCCAGACCTGAACTACCATCAGGAAGATAGCTATAAGTCTAGCTATAACCGATATGCACTGTTGTCAAAGTTGCAGATGAAGATGAAACGTCAGATGTGGCTTAAGTCTGTTGGTCTGACAGCCTCGGCCGCCTATGAGCACAATCTGTTGGAGCGTACCCGATTCGTACAACTTTCGCGTATGACAGTTGCTCCCACGTCTAAGGAAGAAGGCGAAAACGATGCCTATATATTACCTTATAAATATGTAGGTCATCACGAGGTCGACGGCAAACCGCTGAATGTCTACGCCAAACTCAATCTTTGTCTCCAGGTGCCCAGCAACAAAGTGTCGAACACTCTGCTGATGGGTATGGACTGGAACTTGGATAAGAACCTAGGGCGTGGACAAGTGTTCGATCCTTATAAGCCAGTTTATACAGGAATATCTTCGCGGCAACGTGAATTGAAGGATATCCCTGCCAATCATCGTATTGCTGCTTATGCCGAAGAAAATGTGAAGTGGCCCACCGCTATTGGTACATTCGAATTGATGGCCGGAATCCGCGGCACCCAGATGCTCAACCTGCCATCATCATACACGATGCACGGCAAGACCTATTGGGACCCTCGTGCCAATATCGGCTATACATTGCCCAAATTGACAATATTCGGCAAGCCTACTTTCATCAGATTCGCAGGTGGTGTAGGGCAGCACACCAAGATGCCAACTATGGAGCAGTTGTTCCCAGATATGCTTTATATCGACTTTGTACAGCTGAACTATTATCACGACAATCCAGATTTTCGTCGCATCAATCTGATGACCTATATTCGTGATCCTCGCAACACCGCTCTTGAGCCCGCCCGCAATCTTAAGTGGGAGGTTTCAACCGACATCAGTGTTGGTGGAAACCGTCTTGCGGTTACTCTTTTCCGCGAGAAGATGACATCTGGCTTCCGCACCCAGAGCTATTACGACACCTATAGCTACAAGCAGTACGATACTTCTACCATTGATCCCGATGCGCTAACCGCCCAGCCGCAACTTAGCGATTTGTCGTACCAGACCGTTAACGAACTTGCTGGTTATGGCAACTATACCAATGGCAGTATGACGCTGAAAGAAGGTGTTGAGTATACTCTCGAAACGGTCCGTTTCCCAGTGATACTTACCCGTCTTACCATCAATGGCGCTTACCTGCGCACCACCTATAATAACTCGATTGTTGACAGCTATCGCCCCAGTGTAGTAATCGATAATCGCCAGATACAGTATGTTGGTTTGTATGCAAATGATGACGGTTCGGTGCGCGAACAGTTCAATACCAACTTTACGCTCGATACCGATGTGCCTAAACTTAAACTTGGCTTCTCAGTTTCGGCTCAGTGCCTGTGGTTTACAACTTCGCAGCGTAAGGAGGTGAGCAATTATCCTACCCAGTATATCGCCCCCGATGGTAGCATACACGAGTGGCAGGACGAATATGCCAGCGATACCTATCTGCGCTGGTTGGTCAGGGATTACTCTCAGTCACAGTTCGAAAAGAACCGTGTGCCGTTCAGTATGAACCTCAACTTCAAGGTTACTAAGAAACTGCTCGACGACCGTATGAATGTGGCGATGTTCTGCAACAGACTCTGGAATTATGCCCCCGACTACGAAAGTCGCGGCACCACTATCCGTCGCCACGAGACAGCGTATTTTGGATTAGAAATGAACGTTAAGATATGAAGAGAATGATATGTTATATGGCTGCTATCCTGCTGTTGGTAGCCTGCCACAAGGAAGAAAACGACATCTTTGCTACAGCTAGCATTACGCTAGAGTGCAGCCAGCAGATAAACGTAAGCCGAGTTCAGGCTCAGGCCAAACTCACCAATGTCAATACCCGTCAGACCACCACATCTGCTGCCTTCAGCGGTGCCACACTCAACGTAGAACTGTTACGCGGTGCCTACGAGATTCTGATAGAAGGCGTGATGACATACACCGATGCTGCTGGCACAGAACACATACGCCAGTTCCGTGCACAGACCGATTACGTAGAATTGGTGGGCTACGATACAAACACCGCAAAACTCAATATTATATTCCTCGATTGATATGAGACTACACCTATTATATATATGTATGCTGTTCAGCCCGATAGCGGCGGTGGCTGCGGATACCGACTCGGCACTCGTTGAGCATACCCGGTTGGCTAGACAGATATCTGCCGATGCCGAACGAAATCCTGCCATTCATGGTGCTGCTTATTCTGCGTCTTTTTCGCAGTTGGCTCTAGGCATCGATTATCAGCATCAGTCAGAAGCCTTTGTTCAGCAGTTGGGCTGCGGATATACTCTGCCATACGCTAGTGTAGATACCTATCTCCGTCTGTCGCAGAGTGCAGCCGTATGGGGGGCTGCGTCGTATATGACTGGTATTCAGAAAGATGTAAAATGGAATTCAACCTCTGATTACGGACTGCTTCAGCCGTATGTGCTGGCCGACACACTTGGCGGCGATACACATCGCGAGCGTTATGCCTTTGCAGGCGGATATGCCACCCGATTGGATAAGTGGCTGCTCGGAGCCGAGATGCTGTTTCGTGCCGAACAGGAATATCGCGATCTCGATCCTCGTATGCGCGGTATCGTTACCGACCTTACTCTCCGTCTTGGCGCTGGTCGCCAGATGGGACGCTATACTGTTGGTGCTGCCTTCGAGGGCAATATCTACCGCCAGACCAACAGCGTAACATTCTATAGCGAAGAGGGTGTGATACCCGAATATCAGATGACTGGTCTGGGTACTGAGTACAGCCGATTCTCGGGCGACAAACGCAGCCTTTATTACGATGGTGGCGGCGTGGCTCTGATGCTCAGTGCAGCTCCGACTGATAATCGTGGATTGTATGCCGACCTTACCCTTAGCAAGCACCAGTATCATAGAAAATTGGCAGAGTACAACTCTATGCCGCTAACTGATCTTTATAATGATCATGCTGCTCTGACTATAGGTTGGCGCACACCTGTGATTGCTGTTTTTGCCAGTGCCGATTACACCAAGCGCACAGGCGACGAATGGATAGGTGGCACATCCGATGCCCGCTATTTTCCTACCATTGGTAGACTTACTATGTACAAAAACCAACTTATCGATGCTTCGTTAGGCGCACTTTATAGCAAGAATAATCTTAGCCTGATGCTGCGCAGCGGATATAATAGCAGCAATGAGAAGTATGTCTACCCAGAGCGCAAGATGGACTATAGTCTGATTTATGGCGAATTTAAGGCGCAGTTTATCCATAAGACTAGCGACAAGTTAACGCTATCCTACGCTGCCGCTGCATTATATCAGGCCAATCTTACACATAGCATTTATATGCCATTTGCCAATATGACCTCCAGCTTTGTGCAGATGATAAATCATAGCTACGATTATGCCAATGCTAGCTACACTCATGTTGACGCTAGCGTAAGAGCCGACTACCATTGGGCCGACAGCCGATATGGTGCCTTTGCAAAACTAGGGGGCGGGGTAGTGCTCTGCTCGATAGGCGAGCAGCAAACCACACTCCATGCATCATTAGGAATAACATTTTAAATTAATAACAATAAAAAATCAAGAGTATGAAAAAGAATCTATTTGCATGCATCATTGCGATGCTTTCAGTAGGAATTATGTTTACATCATGTTCCGGCGACAAGACACCAGTAGTTGCCCAGACAGCAGTATCTCTCGAGATTCCTGCCAATCTTCAGGATGTAGTGCTTTCTAACGCCACACTCACACTCACCAATGTGGCCACCCAGCAAACCACCATTGCCAGTGGCGATAACTTTGTGAATGACGGAAACAAATATCAGGTAAACATTGCCGGTCTTGAAGAAGGTACATACAATGTAAACTTCAAAGGGCATATGGATTTTGTCCTTAACAACGTTGCCGGTCAGAAGGACTTCGAGGTAACATCAGAGAACGTAAAGATCAGCGAGACTAGTCCTACCGTACAGATGGTGGTTTCAACCTTCACCGCTCAGGGTGGTTTTGTTATCAGCGAGATCTTCTTCACAGGCACAAGCACTGCCGAGGGCAAGAGCTACAGCGGCGATCAGTACATCCGCATTACCAACAATAGCGATGTCACTCTCTATGCCGACAGTATCGCTGTTCTGGAGTCAGCCTTCCTTACCACTCAGAAGCAGGATTACACTCCAGACATCATGTCGACCGACTTCTCTGTTCAGGCTTGCTACATGATTCCTGGTACAGGTAAGAGTGTTCCCGTAGAGCCAGGCGCATCGCTCACTCTGGCCGTTAACGCTATCAATCACACAGCCGAACAGCCTAACAGCATCGACCTGAGTGGTGCCGACTTTGAGTTCTACGATGAGAGCTCTAACGCCAACTTCACCGATCCTGATGGCAAGGCTCCAAACCTTGACAAGTGGTACTGCTATACCGCTACTATCTACCAGTTCCATAGCCGTGGTTTCAACTCTATGGCCATTGCCAAGATGAATACCAGCAAGGAGGATTGGCTTGAGAATTATGTTTACGATGCTGAGTATCTCTTCGTGTTTGGCGACTTCTCTAAGACCATGTATAAGAAGGGTATTTACAAGGTGCCCAACTCATGGATTCTTGATGGTGTTAACCTCAGCGTAGAGTCTGTTCGCGAGTGGAATGTTCTTGATGCAAGCATCGATGCCGGTTGGACATATTGCGGTAAGGTTGATAAGGACGAGACCCGATTCAACAAGTCTGTTATCCGTAAGCAAGATGCTAATGGCAAGTATATCGACACAAACAATTCTACTAACGACTTCACTCCCGAGGCTCCTGCTTCGCTGATTAAGTAATAACGAAATATGAAGAAAATATGTTCTCTTTTTGCTCTGGCGCTGCTGTCGGTATCGGCGGTAGCCCAGGGCCTGACACAAGACCCTACCATCCGCAAGGGTAAGCTTAAGAACGGTATGACCTACTATATCCGTCACAATGCTAAGGAGGCAGGTTTGGCCGACTTCTATATTGCCCAGCGTGTGGGTTCTATACAGGAGGAACCCCGCCAGCGTGGTCTGGCTCACTTCCTCGAGCACATGGCGTTTAATGGTACAAAGAACTTCCCCGGCAAGGGCAAACGCTTGGGCATCGTACCCTGGTGCGAGACTATCGGCGTTAAGTTTGGTGCCAACCTCAATGCTTATACCTCTATCGACCAGACTGTATATCACATCGGTTCTGCACCGCTCAAGCGTGAGGGTATCGTAGACTCATGTCTGCTGGTTCTCCACGACTGGAGTCACTACCTGTTGCTCGAGGATGCTGAAATCGACAAGGAACGTGGAGTCATCCACGAAGAGTGGCGCACACGTCGTGCCGGTATGGCTGTACAGCGACTGATGGAGCAGGCCATGCCCAAGATTTACAAAGGTACTAAGTACGAGGACTGTATGCCAATCGGTTCGATGGATATTGTCGACAACTTCCCCTATCAGAACCTGCGTGACTATTATCAGAAGTGGTACCGTCCAGATCTTCAGGCTATTATCGTTGTTGGTGATATCGATGTAGACAAGATGGAGAAGAAGATCAAGAAGATTTTCTCGCCCATCCCCATGCCCAAGAATGCTGCCAAGCGCATCTACTATCCCGTTGACGACAACGAAAAGATGATTGTCGATATCGAGAAGGATAAGGAGCAGCCCATCGTGCTCTGCCACATCTATCAGAAGCGCGATGCTACTCCCGATAGCGAGAAGAACAGTGAGAAATACCTGCGCGATGACTATATCGACGGCCTGATTAGCACTATGCTCAACGATCGCTTGGTAGAACTCCGCCAGCAGCCAGTCCCCCCATTCCAGAGTGCTACAGGGCGTGCTTCAACCTTCTTCCTCAGTCGCACTAAGGATGCCTTCTCGCTCAGCATCAGCTGTAAGCAGGACAATATCTTAGGTGGTATCATCAGTGCAGTAGGTGTAGCCGAACGCGCCCGTCAGCACGGCTTCACTCAGAGTGAGCTCGATCGCGCCAAGAAACTGCGTCTGAATGCTGCCGAGCGCCGCGCTAAGATGCAGGGCGACTACCGCAATTCGCACTATGTCAACGAGTGTGTCGACAACTTCCTTGAGGGCGAACCTCTGCTCAGTGTCGACTTTAAACTCCAGAACACTCAGCAGCTCGACCGTGAGGTAACTCTGGCCGAGGTTAATGCTGCCGTCAAGGAACTCATCACCGATAAGAACCAGGTAGTTGTGATGTATGCTCCCGACAAGGAGGGGTTCGAGATTCCGTCGGAGCAGCAGGTAGAGCAGGTTATCCTGGCCGCCCAGCAGCAGGCCTATGCGCCATATGTTGAGGAGACTAACAATATGTCTCTTACATCTTACCTCTCACATCTTACATCAAACCCCGGTACTATCCTGAGCGAGAAACCATATCGTCACGGCTTCACCGAGATTACTCTGAGCAATGGTATGAAGGTTTACGCCAAGAAGACCGACTACGAGGCCGATGCTGTTTCTATGCGTATGTATGCCGAAGGTGGTACATCGCTCTATGGCGATGAGGATATCCCCAACTTTGCTATGATTACCAGCGGAGTTACCGAGGGTGGAGTAGGGCAGTTTGACGCCGTTACCCTGCGCAAGATGCTTACTGGTAAGAGTGTTCGCGTCAGTCCATCTGTAGGCAGCAAGGGTCAAAGCATCAGCGGTAGTGCATCGCTTAAAGATATGGAGACTATGTTCCAGCTATCATATCTCTACTTCACTCAGCCACGTAAGGACACAGCTGCTTTTGCCAGCCTGATGAATCGTCAGCGTGCATTCCTTGCCAACCGCAACGCATCGCCCAAGGTAGATTACAACGACTCTATCCGTGCCATACTTTATGGTCATCATCCTCGTCTTGAGCCTGTGGTTCAGTTTACTCTCGACTACATCAGCTACGACCGCATTCTCCAGATTTACAAGGAGCGTTTCAGCGATGCAGCCAACTTCAAGACTGTCATCATCGGCAACTACGACGAGCAGCAGCTCCGTAAGTATCTGTGTCAGTATCTGGCTTTGCTGCCTGCTACTGGCAAGCACGAGCAGACCAACTATGCCAACGTTCCTCAGATTGTTGGCGGACAGAAGGTTGTCAAGTTCGCTAAGCAGCAGGCCACACCACTGGCCAACGTCAGCATCTACTTCACTGCCGATGTCGACTTTACACCTAAGAGCGACCTTGAGCTCGACTTCCTGAAGCGTTGTCTCTCTATCGCTTATACCGACTCTGTTCGCGAGGAGAAAGGTGGTACCTATGGTGTAAGTGTCGACTTCGACCTGGATAAGGACGACCGTCCCAATGCCACTATGAAGATTTCGTATAACGCCGATCCCAGCCGATACGATGAGCTCAATCCTATCATCTATCAGCAGTTGCAGAATATTGCCCAGTATGGTCCTGCCGCCACATCTGTTCAGAAGGTTAAGCAGTACCTCACCAAGCAGTATGCTCAGGCCGCCATCACCAACGATTACTGGAGCTACATCATCTGGCACGAACTGGACGATGATACCGACTTCGACCGCGACTACTGCAAGATGGTAGGCGATGTTACCGCTGCCGACATTCAGCGTATGGCCCAGCGCCTCCTCGCCGCCAAGCGTTGCATCGAGGTGACCATGCTTTCAGAATAGGGGGTACAGGTACCAGGCATCAATTGTGGGTACGAAAAAGAGGGCTGGCAGCACTTCTGTTCTGTCAGTCCTCTCTCTTTACGAGGCAGATGCTCTATACAAAGCTGTTCAAATGTATCTCCTGCCCATGCATAGAAAGTGGGAGATTGAAATCCGATATTCTTTGTTTAAAAATCAGCGAAAAAGAGATAATTTTCTTGATTTTCGCTGATTTTTGAAAAGCGTTTGGCTATTTTATGTGAAAATGGTAGTTTTGCCCCTCAATGCGATGAAACTCCTGAAATTTTGGACAGCTGGGTTTGGCTTTATTGGAAAACCATAGTTTTTTGCGCTTGTTTTTGCGTAATTCAGTAACATTTATTATCTTTGCACTCACATTTATTTAAAGATAATATATGGCTAAGAAAATAACAAAGGCAGCTAAGGATGCTGAGGAGATAGGAACCAGCAAGGAGTTATACAACTTTTTGTACGAGGCCTGTAATATTCTCCGTGGACCAGTATCTCAGGATGCTTTTAAAGAATATATCACACCACTGCTTTACTTCAAGCGTATCAGCGATGTGTATGATGAAGAGACAAATGCTGCTTTGAAGCTCTCTGATGGCGACGAAGAATTTGCAGCATTACCCGAACAGCACCGCTTTGTGATACCGGCAGGATGTCATTGGGACGATGTGCGCCAGCGTACCTCAGATATTGGTAGCGCTATAATTGGTGCCATGCGCCAGATAGAATTGGCAAACCCTATGACGCTTTATGGTGTGCTTAGTGTGTTCTCAACAGCTAACTGGAGCAATAAGAGCGTGTTTAGCGATGAGAAACTGCGCGATCTGCTGGAGCATATGAGCAAACGCCGTCTGGGTAATGGCGACTATGCTGCCGACCTGATGGGTGACGCCTATGAGATGCTGCTTAAGAAGTTTGCCGACCTGTCGAAGGCTAAGGCTGGCGAGTTCTATACACCACGTTCGGTAGTAAAGCTCTTGGTTCGCATTCTTGATCCAAAACCAGGCGAAACTGTTTACGATCCTGCTTGCGGTTCGGGTGGTATGCTTATCGAGGCTGTTCACCATATGAAGAACGATGAGCGCTGTTGCGGTGCCATCTTTGGTCAGGAAAAGAATGTGACCAATGCCGCTGTGGCCAAGATGAACCTCTTCCTGCATGGTGCCAACGACTTCAACATCATGTGTGGCGACACCTTGCGCGATCCGAAAATTCTGGCTAATGAGCATCTGGCTCGTTTCGATTGTGTGATTGCGAATCCCCCATTCTCACTCAAAAACTGGGGCGCAGAAGCCTGGAAGACAGACCGCTATGGGCGCAACCTTTGGGGCACGCCACCTGAGACTATTGGCGACTATGCATGGCTGCAGCATATGGTTAGCAGTATGCGCAGTATCAATGGTCGTATGGCTGTAGTACTGCCGCAGGGTGTATTATTCAGAGGAAATGAAGAAGGCAGGATTCGCGAAGAATTAGTTAAGAGCGATTATGTAGAGGCTGTTATTACGCTTGGTGATAAGCTGTTTTATGGCACGGGTCTTTCTCCATGTATACTAATTATCAGAGATCAAAAGCCTCTTTTGCATCAAGGCAAGGTGCTGATGGTGGATGGTTCAAAGATTCTCACCCCTCAGCGTGCTCAGAATATTCTGAGCGATGATGATGTAGATGAGCTCTATCGCCTTTATACGGCATACGATGAAGAGGAAGATAAATCTATCGTAGTAGATATCGAGACTATCGCTGGCAAGGATTTCGACCTGTCGCCAAACAAGTATGTAAAGTATCATAAGGAGGAGATTAAGCCCTACGCTGAGGTGCTGGCAGAATTTAAATCCGCTTATCAGCAGATGATTGATGCCGAAAAGAAGTTCCGTGATATTTTAAATCGTGAAGTTTTGTGCAAATCGAGTGCCATTGAGCTTGCTCAAAATGGCCGAAATGCAGCCAAAAGTATTTAAGCCGTATGACGCAACAGATAACATTAGACGAACTTGAACGTTACCTTTGGCAGGCAGCTGTCGACCTTCGAGGACAGATAGATGCTTCGGCCTATAAGGACTATATATTCCCGCTTGTGTTCTTCAAGCGCATCTGCGATGTTCGCGATGAGGAATACCAGAAATATGAAGAAGAGGGTGGTAAGGAGTTTGCCGATTCCATGATTCAGTATTCTCCTATTCAAATCCCTATGGAAGCCCACTGGAATGTAGTTTTCAATACTACCGAAGATATTGGCCAGGCTTTGGTTGATGCATTCCGTGCAATAGAATTGGTTAATCCTGGAAAAGATATTGATGGCAGACGAGTAGGAGGCCTCGAAGGTGTGTTTGGCGATAAGGCCATTTGGACCAATAAGAATAAGATGCCCGATAGCATTATCCGTAACCTGCTAAATAGCTTCAACAAGCTCACGCTGAGTTTGGCAGCATGCCCTGCTGATGAGATGGGTACAGGTTATGAATACCTGATTGGCCAGTTTGCAAACGATGCAGGCCATACGGCTCAGGAGTTCTACACCAATCGTACTGTAGTAGAACTGATGGCCGAAATCCTGCAACTCCAGCCTCATGAGAGCATTTACGATCCTACATGTGGCTCAGGTGGTATGTTGATCAAGAGCCTTACTTATTTGAAAGAAAAAGGCGAAGAGTGGCGTGATGTGAAAGTCTATGGTCAAGAAATCAACGCAGGTACCTCAGCTATAGCCCGTATGAACTTGTATCTGCATGGCATTCATGATTTCTCTATTGTGAATGACGATACCCTCGAGCGCCCAGCCTTCATCAAGAATGGTAGAGTGCAACAGTTTGATAATCCTCCATACTCCATTAAGAATTGGAATCGAGAAGCGTTTAGCCATGATAAGTGGGGTAGGAATTTCCTTGGAACGCCACCACAAGATTGTGCTGATTATGCATTTATCCAGCATATACTTGCTTCTTTGGATGAGAAAAATGGTAGATGCGCCATTTTGTTACCATTAGGTTTATTATCCAAGGTTTCTGAGCTGGAAATGAGAACAAATCTAATAAAATCAGATTTGCTTGAAGCCATTATTGGCTTGGGACCAAACCTTTTCTATAATTCACCTATGGAGGCGATGATTATGGTTTGCAATAGAAACAAATCTGATGGAATGAAGGGTAAAATCTTGTTTGTCAATGCAGTCAACGAGGTGGTTAGGAAAAATGCAGAAAGCAAATTGGAACCGCAACATATAGAGAAGATTAGTAAGGCTTTCTTCGAAAAGAAAAATGTGGAACATTTCTGTAAAGTCGTTGATAATCAGACTGTACTTGATAATGGCAGTAATATGACAATTTCTATATATGCAATGCCTAAGATTGAAAGAGAAAAAGTCTTAGCTTTATCTGATTCTATAAATAATTGGAATCAAGTTAGCGAACAAGCTAACAATGGGTTGGAAACTCTAATAAATTTGCTTTAGTATGAGTGTCGTTAGATTTGATCAAATAGCAAGAGAATGTAGGGAAACTTTCAAAAGTTCATTTGAAGGAAAACCTATTGTGGGCCTTGAGCATATTGCGCCATACGACATGCTCCTGAAGAACTATGATGTGGATGTAGAAACAACATTTACCAAATCCTTTAAGAAGGGCCAAATACTTTTTGGTAGGCGCAGAGCTTATCAGCATAAAGCATGTGTGGCTACAATTGATGGTATATGTTCTGGGGATATTACAGTAATAGAACCAATAGAAGGTAAAGTTTATCCAGACCTTTTGCCTTTTATCATTCAGAATGATGATTTCTTTGAACATGCTATTAAGGGTTCAAATGGTGCATTGTCTCCCAGAGTTAAGTGGGAACATATGGCCAATTTTGAATTTAACCTTCCATCCCTTGCAGAGCAAAAAGTTTTGGCAGAGAAACTTTGGGCAGCATACGAAGTGAAGCAGTCATATCTCAAAATGATTGCTGCCACAGAAGAAATGGTTAAATCGCAATTTATCGAGATGTTTGGGGACCCGATAACGAATCCCAAAGGCTGGTCAATTATGTCTATGAGAGAATCGTCCAGATTATTAAGTGATGGCCCCTTTGGTTCAAATCTGAAGACTGAACATTATTGTGATTCAGGTATTCGTGTAATACGTTTGCAGAATATATGTCTCGGATATTTTGACGATACGGATAAAGCATATATAAGCCTTGAACATTATGAGAAATTGAAGAGATATACATGTCGCCCTGGTGAGATAGTTATTGGCACTCTGGGGGTGCCTAATTTCAGAGCCTGCGTAATACCAGCATATATTGACGTGTCTATTAACAAAGCTGACTGTGTTCATTACATTCCTAAGTCAGAACTGTTGAATAATATTTTTGCCTGCTCATACATTAATTGCGAGAGGACTCTACAAATAGCTACGTCAAATATTCATGGAACGACAAGGGCGCGTATAGCAGCTGGACAGGTAAATAGTATTCCCATTTTTATTCCTCCTATGGAGCTTCAGTTGCAGTTTGTTACTATCGCAGAGCAGGCCGATAAATCAATCTCTGAGTTGCGCAAATCAGTTGACGCAATAGATAAAGTCATCAAGTCACTCATTAACGAAAACCTGTAATATTTCTCTGCCTATGATAAGGAAGTTGGTTATACTCGGAGTTTTTATTTTATTTCTAATAGAAGTCTTTACTATGCCTTCTGTTGTCGAAGATTATGTTAACGAAAAAAAAGTTAATGCTTTCCTTGAGATAAATAACAAATTAGAGGCTATTTTTGAACATCAAGATAAATTTTTCTTTTTAGATCATACTAATGGGCCTGTTAGAAGTGTAATTATATCTATACCGAGTATTGCTGATGTTTTGAGTCAGTATAATAAAATAACAAGAGATCTTTCCTCAGATGGTATAAGAAAAGAATATGATGAAGATTTCAATGATTTAAAAAGTTTATATTATCTGCCTTATATATTATCAAGCTCGGGAGAACTTGTCGCTTCTACTAAATGGAATATAACAACAATTGGATGTGGGGGAGAGTATATTTATATGTATTCAATGTTACCCTATGCTATTGGATACAAGAGGACAGCAGATAAATATGCACCTAATATTTCAGGCGCCATTAAAGACGCTCTAGATTATTACTTGAACAATGAGAATTCTAGTTATTACAAATTGATTGATGAAGGTAGTCGCGAGGATATAATTTCTAAAATTCAAGAATTATCTAATGATTATTATTATTTTGAGAAAAGAGTAGATTCAACAAATATTAATTCAATAGAAAAAAAGTTTGGGGGAGTGTTACCTAAAAGTAGTTTGGGTTCTAATCTTACTTGTAAAAGTGACGGCTATATTCATACAAGCGATTATAGAGTTTTTGTTTGTACTACACCAACAATTATTTATAAAATAGAGGAAATAAATCCTGATCAATGTGAACACGAGATTTCTCAACTCGAAACTCAATGGTTTTTTATACTTTTTCTTTTGCTTGTTGTGATAGAGGTTCCATTATTATACATGGAAATTAAACATAAGGAGAAGATTAATGAGACACTATATAATAAGATAAAGCGCTTATGTAATCCTTCAAAGTTTATAAAGGAATATGATAAAGAAAAAGTGGATAAGGCGAATGCAATATATCAGAAACTAATGAAAACCTCTCCTGATGATAAAGATACTTTATATGATTTGCAAAGTCAGGCAGAAGAAGAATTAGGTGTTAGTTTTGTAGATTTGGAAATGGTAGAGAAACTGAAAAAGAAAGTAAATCCAAAGAGATTTATGAAACCATACAATCCTGAGAAAGTCACATTGGCTAATGAACTATATTCTCGTCTGTCAAAAGAGAATATTTCGTATAAGGATATAATAGAGATAGAAGAACGGTCTAAAAAACTATAAGTATGCAAATTGACGATAGACATATTACTGGGTGGTGTGATCAATGCTGGGAACATTTTAATCGTAGCATTGGACAATATAAGCGTTATTACAAATACGTGAAGATTGGCATTACCGTTGACTATAGAGTACGTGCTTCGCAACATGAGAGAAGAGATAAGAGATATAAGTGGGAGCGTATGATTGTTATGTACAAGACTTCTAGCGAAAAACATGCCAATTGGATTGAGGGCACTTACCAAGACCAAAAGGATTTCGTAAATGAATGGTATGGCTGGAGTCACATGTCGCCAACAGGAGAATACTATGTTTATCTCTTGTTAGGAAATCATAAGTATAGAAAAAGTTGAGCAAGAAAAAAGAAATCAAGTCACTCATTAACGAAAACATATAAGGTATGTACAAACCACCATTCGATATAACGTCAGAGATGCTTCGTCTGATTTCAGAGATTTCAGAACAAGTAGGCATCATTAACATGAGGTTGGGTGAGAACGCTCCTTCTCCTCATTTGCGTAAGAAGAGTCAGATTAAGACTATCCACTCGTCGCTGGCCATTGAGCACAATAGCCTGT
>ONYZ01000120.1 GCA_900322175.1 uncultured Prevotella sp. | reverse complement strand
GTTTGATTCGATATAAAGTAGATTGATAAATACTGGCCCAACGGGAATTGTTCGTGGAGCCACCTCGGTGCATACATGGCCTTGGCCATACGTGGGAAGGATTAAGGATTTTTGAAGTAGCAAAATAGCTGGGCATCATAGCTCAGCTATTTTGATTGCAGACATAAATCTTAATTGGCTAGTTGGTCGAAGTAGTCGCGGTACTCTTGGCAATTGAAAGAGGGGCAGTCTTTGTGGACGCCTTCTAGTTCGCAGTGGCCAAGGATCTTGGCATCGGGGTAGTCAACCTTTAGACTGCGGAGTAGGGCTATCAAGGCTCGTCTTTGGGCTGGGGTACGGGTGTCGGCAGAGTTGCCTTTCTCGTCGAGACCGCCCTCGTAGCAGATGCCGATGGAGTGGGCGTTGTAGTGGCGGGCATGTATGCCAATCTCGTCTTCAGAACGGGTCTGATATAGCTGACCGTCGCGTTCGATGTAGTAGTGGTAACCTACGCCCTTGCCATGGAACCGGGCGTTGTGGCAGGCCCTGAGCATGTCAACGGTAAAACGCTGATTGCTGCGTGTGGCACTGCAATGGACAATAATAAGACTAATTTTTCTACTCATGATTTTACCTTCGGGTTATACAGATTAAAACCAGTGTGGACTGCAGCTCTGCACTGCCAGTGTGCCGGCTACTGATGTGATGACTGTTGCGATAAACTTCACAATCTTGAATACGGTTCTCCAGTTTACTTTGATCATAATGATTGGGTGTTAAAGGGTTATACTGTTTTTTCAGTTGTGATGGGGGGAGGTGATCCCCCCATCATTCTTAGTCGGTGCTTATGCCACCGCTGCCACCTGAGGTATTACCACCGCCGCCGGTATTATCATTGCCACCGGTAGCCTTCTGCTTGGTATCAGTCAGGTCTTTGATATTGATGAACGATGCCTTCTTCTTCAGCATCTTCGATGATAGGTTATTCACATCGGTGCGACTTGGTGCAAAACACAGAAACAGTCCGTTGATGTTGCTGCCCAGATTAAAATCCTCCTCCTTGTCGGCACCAGTACTCTTCATGCTGAGGTAGAACACTCCGAGCTCGCCAAACTGCACCTTCTTGCCCTCAAGCAGCTGTTCCAGCATACAGTTCTGCAACTTGTTGGCTACACCCAGACAAACATCCTCGCCATACACCGAATTGTGCTCCGACATGTGCTTGCACAGTTCTGGATAGCTCATGGTCTTGGTCGAAGCTACACGGCCATACCACTTGCCAAACGACTTAGAGTCCTTGATCTTGTTTTGAGTTACTTTTACTAAAATTGGCATGATGATAAATTAAACATTAAACATTAAACATTAAACATTGGTCATCCGGATTGACACTGCAAGTGAAGTGCAAGGCGAGTGCAGAGCCGAGCTCGCTCGAGCTATGCTGAGCCGCAGCCTTCACTCGGACTCGCAACTTCTTGTTTGCGAGTACAAAGGTACTACATCTGCAGGTGGCGTTGGCGGGTTATGGCAGGATAACCATGAAAAAAGTTAGAAATCATGTGGAATTTCCGTTATTTTGGTCCATTGCCCCTCAAAAAACGTGTTCAGTTGCAGTTCTCGTATCAACTTCTGATAGAGTGGTGACGAGGCGATTACCTTCTGATCCTGTAACTCTTGAGGCATGTCTATGCAGTAATCCTCGCAGATGTACTTCACTGCTTTTGGAGGCAACAGCCGTGCATTGGGCTTTACCCCCATCGCATCCAGTATCCGACGCCTACTGCTAAGGTAGCGCGAAAAAGTACGATTAGAGACTCCGGCCAGTTGGGCCAATTGCTTTTTGCTGATGAATTTGTGCTTGTCGTAATAGTTTATCATTTTCGTTGCGAAAATTTAGGATGTCGTAATTCGGGTAGAAAAGTGCCACTATTCGTGCCGGATTATGGCACTATTCGGGTCGTAAAGTGGCACTATTCTCCATGCTGTCTGTCAGGAACTCCAGCAGGTCAACACAGCGTTCCTTCTGCCCCTTGGTGGCATGATTCTCAAGGGTGGTGTCGATACGCAGATTGATGCCAGGATAGAGGCGACGGATGATATCGAGATAGTCAAGAAAGAACATATAGTTGTTCATCGCAGGATCGGTACGAGGATATATCGTTACGTCGCGACCATCAAGCGGAGCCAGCAGGTCGGGCTGTAGGTGCATGGTGGTGGCATTTTCAGCATATACGATATCCAAGTGTCGCCGATGTGGGCATCTAGCGGCTCTAGCATTTCGTCTACCATCCAGTAAATGGGTATGCCGCTCTTGGTCTTACCCATATAGTAGCGATTGCTGGCATGGTGCATATTGTCGGCGGTAAGTTTGCCGGCAGCTATGAATGGCTGGAAGAAACTGAAGTCGTCAGTCCTGCATGCGTCAATCATCTTCATCGAGGGCATTACGAAGTCCGGGTCGAATCGTGATGGACCTATCTCGCGTCTTATCGCCTTGAAGGTGTAGCGGAATACTTCTTCTAATTTCATGCGCTTATTAAATTAAAATTAAATTAAGCCCCTATGGGGGCTAATTAAATTAATTAATAATTAAATAATTAAAGGCAGCGAGCCGTCGTCGAGCACTATCCACGTCTTGCCGGTTTCGGGATGAGTCTCCTTATGGATGATTTCCAACTCCTCAGCCTGATCCACATAGTGATAGAATGCCTGGGCATTGATTACGCCGCACTTCTTCAGAGCAACAGCCATCACCTCGGCGAATGGGCGCTGCATCTTACCCTCCATAGCGTTCGAAAAGAGTTTGAGCAGGTTTTCGGCGTTAGCTTCTGTAGCAGGATCTGTACTTATCCATCGGCCCTGTTCGTCGCGAGGACGCTCATGATAGTCGGCTAACAGTTCGGGTAGCCCCTGTTCGTTGATTCTGTAATATAATTTCTGATGCATTTTCTTCTTTCGGGAAAAAGCATGAGTAACCCTGAAAATATCGCCTTTGCAGCCGCTGTCGCCGAATACATCGCACTGGAATACCTCGAACGCCTTGTTTGTAAGTTCGGTACCTATCGAGCCGCGCATGTTGCGGTCTTGTTCACTCTTGTTCTGGTGCAGCACGCATACTATGCAGCAGTTATAGTCTTTGGCCAGTGCCATTAGTTTCTCCATGATGATAGTGGCCTGTACAGCATCGTTGATGTCGGTCATCAGGTCCTTAATGCCATCGATTATCGCGATGTCGGGCTTGATAGATTGGATAGCCACCTCCACCATCTTCTGACGCTTTTCATATCCAAGACCGCGCAGGTTGAAGGCGTAGAATGTAGAGTTCAGGTCGGGCACATTCCCGCCTGCCAACGGGATAATCCTGTCGCGCAGAATCTCTTGAGTGCTCTGCTGACTCTGCTCGGTATCTATCCACATAACCTTCAGAGGACTGAAGGCGGATGGCTGAGAATCCTCTGTCATGCCATATCGCTCCAGTTCTAGTACCTTTGCTGACAGACAGGTGGCCATGAGAATCGATAGGAAGAAAGTCTTACCGCTCTTGGCCTTACCACCATCGGCCACCACTTCGCCACGATAGAAACATGGCACGCCAAACATCTGTAGCAGAGGCTGCATCGGCGGCAGGTTAGTCTCGGGTGTAATGCGCTCTTTGTAAAGTTCATTTATCTCCAGCTGAGTAGGTTCAGCACTGGCAGCAGTGCCAGCGCTCTTGTGTCGCTGCACACTGCTGTTTACCAGTTCAAATGCGTCATTTACCATAGTCGTAAACTCATTTGTCAGTAAATTTAGACATTTGGGGAATCATTGCTTTGAGGAACTCTATAAACTCCTCTTCAGTGGCACAAAATCCTAGGATTGCTATTAGGATTTTAATGAGCTTAGAAAACGGAATGTCGTATGGTTTGTCAACCAGCAGAAATTTGCCGTTCACCCCACTTTTCTGGATAACGCTTGTAAGGCCCTGATGGCGTTTGATAAAAATTAAAAACTCGAGCATGGCACTGCGTGCCTCTCCTTTCTCCAATAATGGAATCTTGTTATTACTTTGACTCATTTTTTGTTTGTTATTTGAAATATTATTCGAGAGCGACATGCCCCCATATATAGTCGCTCGCGAATTTACCCCTTTTGCTTCAGAGCATGATGACGGGCTATAGGTCGTCATGATTGTTAAAAGGATGGTGGAATCTTTAACGTTTTTAATAGTCGTAAACAATGATTTTTGAAGTTTTTCCTGTTTATGCTTGCACTTTCAAAAACTTTTTGTACCTTTGCATCAAGTATCGGCTGATCGTCGTGATACGTTTGAGTCCTCTT
>ONYZ01000064.1 GCA_900322175.1 uncultured Prevotella sp. | reverse complement strand
TTCTTCATGGCGTGGTAGAAGTTGACGGCTGGGCCGAAACTGTCGTCGTGACCGTTGTCGCGCTTCAGATTCTCGCGCTCGGCATAGGCGCGGTTGAAGTCATCGCGGCTGTATTGGTCATCGTAGTACGCGATGCAGATATATGACCACGCTGACAGCCTGTGCTGCATGATGACGTTGGGCTCTGCCAGCGCCTTGCGGGCGCAGTCGAGCACCTTTTCGGGCTTCTCTAGATTGACGTAGATTTTCGCCAACCCGAGGTAGGGGGCAGCGGCGCTCTCGTCGGGGAAGAAGCGGTGTTGGTAGTTGATGGCCTCATTGAACTCGTGCTCGGCCTGGGCGAAGTGTCGCAGGCTCGACGACATGGTGGCCAGAGCGTACGTGGACGTGTAAAGTCCGAACTTACTGTCATGCTGGTAGGCATAGTCGTGAATCTGGTGGGCCAGCTCCAGGCCGCGCGTGCGGTTCACCTTGTTGAAGCTGTAGATAGCCTGGTTCGACCACGCCTTGTAGAACAACCGCTCCTGACTGGGTCCGGCCTCACGGCATGCCTCTATCAGCTGGTCGGTGATGAGCATGAAACTGTCGATGGCGTTCGAGCTGTAGTAGCGGTACATCTCCTTCTCCAGCTGCGCGATGCGGTCATTGCCGGCGGCACCCGATGTCTGCGCCACCGCGGCCAGTGTCGCCATGATGGCCGCCAGTGCGGTCACGTAAAGTCTCCTGAGCCTCACGTGGAACCCCGCCAATGTGATGAATACATTCTTCTTCATTTCTCTACAACGATGGCCACCGACCAGTGAGTACGACTCAGTGGAGTGTAATAGACACGCGACGGCACGCCGTTCACCTCCAGTTCGGCCACGCCGCGATGATGTTTCTTAAGGCTGGCGACGAATGCCTCGTCGCTCATAGTGACAATGTCCCCATCGGGGTGGGCGAAGCTGGTGCCGTCGTCGTTCAGGATGACGATGAAGAAATCGTCGTTCCCAGACAACCGATAGTTGTTCAGCAGTTCGTCGTTCCTTACCTCGTCCTCTATCTGCCGCAACTGGTCTATCATCCACTCCTGCGTCATGTCGGCTCCGCAGACGCATGCCAAGCGGCCCTGTGCGTCGAAAATGGGTGTGGCAAACGTCATGTAGTAACCGCTGGCCACATTCAGGTCATCCTCATAATAATACGCCTCCGACCAGAAGCTCTCCTTCTCCTTTACGCCCTGCACGTACCACGTCGACGTGGTATAGTCGTGGCGCGCCGAGCCCACGAACGTCAGCACGAACTCCGCCGAGTCACCCTGGTGTACGTAGGGCTGGAACCACCGGCCCTCCTGCGGAAAGTAGTTGGGTGTGAAGGCCGCGAAGTAACCAATGACGTCGGGGTTCAGGCTGGTCTTACTGCCGAGGGCCTTGACGACAGCCTGCGGCGACTCCACGTGCTTGGCCACCTCGTCGAATACGTTTTCCGCATTCATCTCCACGCCCCTGAAGGTCTTCGACAGTTTCTCCGCCACCACGTTCATCATGCCGACGTAGCGTGCATTGCGCTCCGCCCGAACCGCATTGTTCTGCAGCACCACCAACAGCACTATCGCCGCCAGAGCACCGATAACCACCGGCCACAGCCATTTTTTTTGATTGGTATTTGAACTCATAGAATTTATTCTTTAGTTGACTTTTCTCGGTTGCAAAGATAGTAAAAAAACTTGTAAGAAGCAACGGATTTTGGAGAATTAACGCAATTCAGCCAAAAATATTTTATGAGTCCGTAGTTAACCATATACTCTGAGGGGGCCCTCTGTCATTCCATAACACCTACTTCTGATTAACCTGCTTTTGCAGGATTTTTCACGTGTGCAATGCTTAAAACACTTGTTCTTAGGTATTGCGCATTTCAATTATTCGCCGTACCTTTGCAGTCGAATTTATAAATCAAACGTAACGATTATGGGCCTATTAAAGAAACTATTGTGTACTGAAGTCTGGCGGTAAGTTCGCCATCTTGGTAGAGGTTGTAGATAACGATTCCAAGTGGACAAGCATAGTAGAGGGCACGACGGCCTATTCGCCGGAGATTCTTAAAAAGCTGCTCGACGATGCAGGTTTCACCCAGACAGAAATCCACCGTAAAAAACCAACGTATGCCACGATTTTAGGAGTAAAAGCATAATTTTGCTTCTTTGCAACCGAGTTACGGAAATACTCAAACGGAAGTACCTTCGACGTAGTCAAAGCTAATATTTTTTTTGAAAGAACATACAGTTTTCATATTTATTCTTAATTTTTGAGGGGAAAAACACGAAAAGCCCATAATTATTCGTAACTTTACACCCAGTTTTAAGTGTATTTGGTATTAATTCGCAAAAACTATACGATTATGAGAAAGGTGTTATTCTGCCTCATGGCAATGATGGGCGTGTTGACCCTTTCAGCACAGTCAAGTGTTTATGATTTCACGGTGAAAGACGATGCGGGAAAGGACTTATCGCTCGCCGAGTACAAGGACAAGGTGCTGCTGATTGTAAACACCGCTACCCGATGTGGATTCACGCCACAGTACAAAGAGCTGGAGGCGCTGTATGAGAAATATGCAAAGGATGGTTTTGAGATTCTCGACTTCCCATGCAACCAGTTTGGAGAGCAGGCTCCTGGTACGATTCAGGAAATTCACCAATTTTGTACGGTCAACTTCAACATCAACTTTCCACAGTTCGACAAGATTGAGGTGAACGGAACCAACGAGCATCCGCTCTATACTTTCTTGAAGGCGCAGAAGGGCTTCGGCGGTTTCGATACAAACGACCAACGAGGCAAGCTTATGGACGATATGCTCCGTAAGCGTGATCCTGACTTCGATAAGAAGAGTGACATCAAATGGAACTTCACCAAATTCCTCGTCAGTCGTGATGGTAGCGTATTGAAACGCTATGAGCCGACAGACAAGATGAGCGATGTCGAGGCCGATATCCAGAGGGAGGTTAATCCCGTGTTGAGCAATATGATGGCACGTCGCTCCATCCGTAAGTATCTAGACAAGCCTGTTGAGCATGAGAAGTTAGAGATTGTAGCACTTGCTGGTATCAATGCTCCAAGTGCAATGAATCGACAGAACTGGGCTGTTCGGATTATTGAAGACCAAAAATTATTGGCTGATGTGAAGGATATGTGCCGCAATGCACCGAACCTCATCTGTGTCTGTACTCCAACTGAAGGTAGGTTTGACCTTGATGCTGGTCTCATGGGGCAGAACATGATGCTTGCAGCTCAAACTCTGGGCCTCGGCACTTGTATTCAGACAGGTCCTATACGCTTTCTCACGACTGACGAGAAAGCCAAAGCCTTCCGCGAAAGCCTCGACATTCCTGAAGGATATCGACTGCTTTATGTCATATCTATCGGCTATCCCGACGAGCTGCCCGAAGCCAAGCCTCGTGATGTTTCGAAGGTGAAATACATCAAATGAATACCTACTTCTTATTTAATTGCCGTACCTTTGCAGCCGAAATCGGCAACGAAGAATGAGTGATTGGGTAAACGGAGCCTATCTGCCGTTGGCCGTGCCTCGCATGAAGTCGCTGACACCCGTTATGCAAGCGAACAAGATGGTGGGCGAGATTGACTGGGAGGAGAACCTTCGCGTCCTCTACTACGACCTTGCAGGCGCTCACAGCCCAGAGACCATCCGCATGATGCTTACAATCACCACACCCGACCACCTACTCTACGGCTCCGACTATCCTTACGTTGCTCCAAAGGTGCTCACGCAAAGCCTCGCCCACATGAAGGATTATCTCTCGAAAGAGCCCGACCTTGCGCCGTTTCACGATATGATTCTCATGGAGAACGCACGCAAGTTATGGAATCTCAGCCCCCAAACCGATAATAACATTTTTAATCACAATATGGAACAACCAACTTTTGAATCATTGAACAGCCCATGGCCGAAGGGCGAACCCAACACGGGCTATGCTCAGTATTTCATTGGCAACAGCTATCTGGCCAACGTAGGCGGTGGTGTAAACAACGTAACCTTCGAGCCTCGCTGTCGTAACAATTGGCATATCCATCACAAACAGGTGCAGGTACTCATCTGCGTCGCAGGTCGCGGCTGGTATCAGGAATGGGGCAAGGAGCCGCAGGAGATGACTCCCGGCACCGTCATCGCCATCCCTGCAGAAGTGAAGCACTGGCACGGAGCCGCCAAAGACTCCTGGTTCCAACATCTGACTTACCATAAGGATGTGCAGGAAGGTGCAAGCCACGAGTGGTTGGAGCCTGTAACAGACGAGATAGACAACAAACTACAATAGATAATAGCAGATTCCGTAATTCTGGTAATTCTTTCCAAGATTTGGGTAGTGCCACCTTTGCGAAATAGTCGTACCTTTGCAGCAGATTTCAAAACGTAATTAATATGAAGAATTTTGCATTGATTTTGATGTCGCTCCTGATGGTGTGCTGCACGAAGGACGACGAGGTGAAGGCTGCCACCGTGCAGGAGGCAGGCAAGACGCTGGTGGTGTACTACAGTTACACGAATAATTGTCACGAGATAATGACCTCTCTGACGAGCCAGATTGAGGCTGACGTGATGCGCATTGAGCCTGCGGACAAGACGCAGAAGTACGAGGCAAACAACTATGCTATCGGCACGGCGCTACTGAACGCCATCAAGGCTGTGCCCAACGATGCGGCGAGTTATCCAGCCATTGACCCCGTGAGCATCACCGACCTCTCGCAGTACCAGAACATCATTATCGTCACGCCGCTGTGGTGGAGCCAGATGGCAGCCATCATGCAGACGTACCTGTTTAATTATGGTGCGCAGATGGCGGGCAAACACGTGGCGCTCATCGTATCAAGTCACAGCAGCGGCATCAGCGGTGTTGTTGCTGATGCGGAGCGACTGGTGAAGAACGTCACTTGGATGGGCGATGCACTTTGGATCAATGCCAGCAACCATAGCAATCGTGCCTCGCTGATTCAGAACTGGCTGCCGACACTGAATTTCGCTGAAAAACAAACTACTATGAGCAAGATGTATATCACTATCAACGGACAGACACAGGATGTGACGCTCGTCGACAATCAAGCAACAAAGACGCTTATCGAGAAATTGCAGCAGGCTCCTGTCACTGTGACGCTGAACAGCAGCGGAGGCTTTGAGATTTGGGGAGCGCTGGGCTTCTCGCTGCCCACAAGCAATGAGCAGATTAATGCGCAGCCTGGCGACGTCATCCTTTACAGCGGTTCGAATATCTGCATCTTCTACGGCACGAACTCGTGGAGCTACACCCGTTTGGGCAAGATTGACGGCTTGTCGGAAAGCGAGCTTCGCACGTTCCTCAAGGCTGGCGAGAGCAACATCAGCGTCACGCTGTCGCTCAGCAACACTACTGCTGTCAATAGTGTTCGCAGCACCGGAAAACAGAATGGCGTTTACTATTCGCTGAACGGACAGAAAGTTGCAAATCCTTCGAAGGGTATATATATTATGAATGGTAAAAAGGTGATCTTATGAGAAAGTCAATATTTGCCGCAATGCTGATGGGCTTGACGCTCACGGCCTGCACGAACAAACAAACTACAAACGAAGATATGAATACAACGCTGACATTGACTCAGGAGTGGGACAAGACGTTCCCCAAGAGCGACAAGGTGGACCACAAGAAGGTCACGTTCAAGAACCGCTATGGCATCGAACTCGCTGCCGACATGTACATTCCTAAAGAAGTTAAAGAAGTTAATGGAGTTAAAGAAGTTAAGAAACTTCCTGCCATCGCTGTCACAGGACCATTCGGAGCCGTGAAGGAGCAGACGAGCGGTATCTATGCCCAGCACATGGCCGAGCACGGTTTCCTGGCTATCGCCTTCGACCCATCGTTCACTGGCGAGAGCGGTGGCGAGCCTCGCCGCATGGCCTCGCCCGACATCAATACAGAGGACTTCCTCGCAGCCGTCGATTTCCTGAGCAACCAGGAGAACGTGGATGCTGAACGTATTGGCATCATCGGCATCTGCGGTTTTGGTGGAATGGCTGTGAACGCTGCCGCCATCGATCCTCGCATCAAGGCCACAGTTGCTTCGACGATGTACGACATGAGCAAGGTGAACGTGGAGGGCTACTTCAAGGGCGAGGACACCAAGAAGCAGCGCATGGAGAAGCACAAGGTCATCGCCCAGCAGCGCACCGAGGACTTCAAAAGTGGTACCTACAAGCGTGCAGGTGGTGTCATCGACCCGCTGCCCGAGGATGCACCGCAGTTCGTGAAAGACTACTACGACTACTACAAGACCCCACGCGGCTACCATGAGCGCAGCGGCAACTCCACAGACGGCTGGAACGTCATCGGCTGTCAGTCGTTCCTCAACCAGCCCCTGTTGGCCTGGGCGCACGAGATTGAGTCGCCCGTACTGCTCATCCACGGCGAGAAGGCTCACAGCCGCTACTTCTCTGAGTACGCCTTCGAAAAAATGACGGGCAAGAATCCAGACGGCAAAAGCATAACTGTCGGTAATAAGGAACTGATGATCATCCCCGATGCCGTCCACACCGACCTCTACGACGATAAGAATGAGAAGATTCCATACGACAAGATGGTCGATTTCTTCACACAGAACCTGAAGTAATATGGCAGAAAGAATCATCCAATTAGATAGCGTGGATGCGTACAACAAACTGTACGGATGGGAGACGCTGCACCCGCTGGTGACGGTGGTGAACCACGCCAATCCGATGGCCAGCGACCTTAACCACTCGCGGCTGAACTACGGTCTGTATGCGCTGTTCTTGAAGCAGGGCGACGGCTGCTCGATACGCTACGGACGCGAGAAGTATGACTATCAAGAGGGTACTGTGGTGAGTTTCAAGCCCGGTCAGGTGGTCGAAGTGGAATGGGACGAGAGCCGACCAATGCCGCCTTCACGTGGACTGCTGTTCCATCCCGACCTGCTCTACGGCACACAGTTGGGCCGACGTATCAACGACTACACATTCTTCGACTACGACCAGCGCGAGGCCCTGCACCTCTCGGAGCGTGAGCAGCGCATGATAGTGGAACTGTTCGACAGAATCGAAGAGGAATTGCAGCACCCCATCGACCGCCATTCGCAGACACTTATCACCGATGCCATCGGCCTGCTGCTCGACTACTGCATGCGCTACTACGATCGTCAGTTCATCACGCGCCACAAGGTGAACAGCGACATCCTCACTGCCTTCCATCAGCAGTTGCGCGAGTACTTCGTCAGTGATCATCCTGAAAGAAACGGCCTACCCACCGTCGCCTATTTCGCCGACAAGGCCTGCCTCTCGCCTAACTACTTCGGCGACCTTATCAGCAAGGAGAGCGGCACCACCGCCCAGCGCCACATCCAGGATGCCGTCATCGAACGCTCCAAGCAACTGCTCGTCGAGACCCGCCTGCCCGTCAGTGAAATAGCCTACCAACTCGGCTTCGAATATCCACAACATTTCTCACGCCTATTCAAGTCGCGGACTGGTATGACTCCGAATGAGTATAGACTTTCGGCATAATATAGTAAAAACAAGCTACAATGATAACTACGAGAAAATGTATTCCAATGGCATTGTTCTGTATGCTGGCAGTTGGCTGTAACGCCCAGCCGGACAACAATGGAATGCAACTGATAGAAGGCGGCACATTCCAGATGGGTTCTGGCTGAAGCAGGAGCAACCCGCTGCCGACCAGAAGCTGCTGCCCGTGGCTTGCATCCTGACGATGGCAGGAACGGGCTCGGAGATGAATGCCGGCACGGTGATTACCGATGCAGAGCATACGTTCAAAGTGGGCCATGTGTTCGACAGCCGCCTGATGCCAAAGTTCTCAATTCTGAATCCGAAGTTCACGATGACCGTTCCTGAGAACCAGATGAAGGCTGGCATATACGACATTATGAATCACATCATGGAGCAGTATTTTTCCGATTTCGACGACAATACCAGCGACTACATCGCCGAGGGTCTGATGCGCTCAGTTATCCACAGCAGCCGTATCGCCGTGAAGAATCCACAGGACTACGAAGCCCGCTCGAACATCATGTGGACAGCCACGTGGGCGCTGAACACCTTCATCGGACTGGGCAAGCAGGAGGACTGGATGGTACACATGATTGGCCACAGCGTAAGCGCCTGGACGCACGCCCCTCACGGCTATGCCCTGGCCTCGGTTCTCGACTGAGGTCGAAAGAAATTCAACCCGCTTAACTAATAAATCCTAAATTCCAAGGCAAAACGACATTACTTTGGGATTTTTTGCTTATATTTGCAAACATAATAACTAACCTAAACAAATATGAGTATGGAAATAAAAGCTATCCGCATGTTCGACGGCGGTTTTATGAACCAGCAGTTTGCCTTCGGCGGTGAACTAATAATACTTTTTGATCTCAATTAAGGTATGCATCGACATCTTCTAGTATTGATATGTAGTATGCTACTGTCGGTAGCTGCTCGCGCAGAAAGCGAGCAGCCCGTCATCGAGATAAAGGCCGACAGAACGATTATTTATCCGCAGCGAATGGAGCTGACGGGTGAAGAGTCGTTGATGGACGTACTGCAAATGGTGCCAGACCTGATGATTGCCGGTTACGAGGATGTGATAATCAATTATAACCTGCGCATCGACAACTGTCCGATGAATGGCGACACAAGGTTGATTCTGAGTCAGATGAAAGCCAAGGACATCGCAAAGATTCAGGTGTGCGACAATACGGGTGTGGCTAAGGGAACCATCGGAATGGGGAGAGTGCTTGATATCAACATGAAGATGCCAGAAAGGTTGCAGGGATTCGTGGAAGGACAGGGCGACCTGGGGAAGAATGCTGAAGGTATTGGAACTGTGAATGTGCTGTATGGCAGTAAGAGTACTGATATATATGCCAATACGTCTTATCGACATCAAGATGGTAATGAGGAATACCTGACGTTTCACATGACCAACCGGTTTGATGACAAAAACAAACTGTTGACGTATTTCACCCAGCAGTTTCTCAGCCTGCCTTCTAGCACATCGCGTAAGATTATGGGCAGGGCACGATACTTTCACACCTTCAACGACATTGGTACCGAACTGTTAGTGGTAGGCGGTTATCAGTATGCCAGCGACGTGGATTACACTAAGAAGCTGCCGCTGTATATCGTAGAACTGAACACGCCCCTGATAACCAAGCGACTGTCGATGATGCTGGGTGTTGAGGGCGATTTCATCATGACCAGCCAGAAGGATATGGACCGGAGTTGGAACTACTTCAACAATGACGTATATCTGCAGTTTACCTATTCCCTGCCCCAATGGCGGTTTACGATTGGTAATCGTGTGATGTTCTATAATTACAAAATGAAGGAAGGCGGCACTAGTGAAAGACACGATGACATCCGCGACAATGCCAATGCCAATATAGTATTTCTGCCCGACAATCGTAATCAGATACAGCTGGGCTTCTATCGCAAATTCTATGAACCTATCGACATACAGCATGAGGAACAGACTATCAACCAGATGAAGCTGGCTTATGCCTACAGTAAGCAGAAGTTGACGGTACAGACTGAGGCAAGTTATTACATCGTCGATGACGACGAGAATTTTGCCGAGCTGGGTGCTTCGGCCTATTGGAAAACTAAATGGCTGAACATTACAGGCGGTGCAAATCTGTATGTAGCTAAGAGCGGAACCAATGCTTCATTGCGGTTCGCCCCTACAGCTTATCTACCCGATGACTGGCAGATAGGACTGCAGGTGATATACTATACCAAGAACATACCACTACGCGAACTATATGGCACGCCTGTGTATGGATGCCTGTCGATAAACAAGCAATTTGGCAAGAGATGGAACTTAGGTGTCGACTGGCATGATATGTTTGATGCGTTCTGTAGTCAGGCGGAAGTAAACAGGCATGCAGCCAATATTAAATTGCAGTATAGATTCTAATAAAAAGATAAAGAGTATGGTGAGTATTCAACTGGACATGATACAAACTGCCGGCATCGGCGCCCTGGCGCTTCTAGCAGGTATGGCTTTAACACGACGGTTAGATTTTCTGCAAAAGTTCTGTGTACCTTCGCCGGTAAGTGGCGGTATCATATTTTCGTTTCTTACCTTGGCGCTATACGGCTGGGCAGACGTTGAGGTGTCGTTCGACGGCACCTTGAAGGATGTCTTCATGCTGGCATTCTTTACCAGCGTAGGTTTCCAGAGCGACCTTAAAGTCATCAAGCAGGGCGGCAGACTACTGGTAATCATGCTCGTTCTGCTGGTTGCTATTATTTCCCTCCAAAACCTGATGCCGATGGGTATTACCCGACTTATGGGTGTCGACCCATTGATAGGTATGGCTGCAGGCAGTATATCAATGACTGGCGGACATGGTACTGCAGGTGGATTTGCCAGTGTGCTCGAAAGTTTGGGTCTGCATGGCGCAGGAACAATTGGTATGGCAGCAGCCACCTTCGGTCTGATAGCAGGTTCTATGATAGGCGGCCCACTAGCTGAGCGGATTACCCGCAAAAAACTAACGCACGAACAGATGCAGCCACAAGACGAAGAGATAGACCCAGCAATGGCCGGTATCGAGAGCGACGAGGCTTCGCCAACAGGTCGTACCAAGCGTATCAGTACCAACGAGCAGGAGTTCCAACAGTATGCCAAAGCCTCTTATTGTATTCTTTTGGTTATGGGTGCAGGCACCATCATGAGTTGGTTGCTGGCCAAGACGGGCGTCACGTTCCCAACTTATTTCGGTACCCTGATACTTGCGGCAATCGCTCGCAACATTATACCCGATAAGCATCTTGACATGGAGCGCATCATCAGCGTAGGTAATATATGTCTGTCGCTGTTCCTAGGTATGGCCATGATATCCCTGAAACTCTGGGAACTGCAAAGTCTGGCCCTACCGTTGATAGTTATCCTTGTATCTCAGGTGGTTATGATGGCGCTATTTGCATATTTTGTGGCCTTCCCCTTGTTGGGTCGTGATTATGATGCAGCAGTACTGTGTGCAGGTATGTGCGGTTTCGGACTTGGTGCAACGCCCAATGCGATGGCCAACATGAGTGCCGTTTGCTATAAATACCGCTATACAGTCAAACCATTCCTCATCGTTCCAATCATTGGTGCGATGTTCGCTGATCTGATAAATACAGGAATAATCACCCTCTTCCTAAATATATTTGTATAATAACAAACTAATAATGATTTCCCTGTGTATTTTATAGTCCGTCGTAGTCGCTGATGGATTGGCGCCACTCGTCGGAAAACTGTATGGACTTCTTTTGCTCCAAATCATACAGCACCAATATCGACAGGCAGCGGCTCTTCACCTCCTGCGTATCGGTGTCGAAGATTTCCTGTTCCAGATGGAAACTCTTGTTGCCGAGCTTGGAAGTACGGGTGCGGACGGCAATACGGTCAGTGCCTTTCCGCACAATGACGCGAGAAAAACAATAAATTATGTTTATTTCCCCTCCCTGTACTCCGTCGAAACTCCTAATTCGCAGAAAGAATCGGGAAGTTCGTTGAAGTTATTTGGTGAATGCCCCGATTATCTTTATCTTTGCAAATAAAAAACTACTAGCGAATATGAAGAGAATCATTTTATTTCTGACAATTCTGGTAGGGACACTTACAGCACAGGCTGAGGAATATACCTACCTGACCTTTGAGACGACAGACGGAGCGAAGACCTCCGTGGACATATCGTCGCTGCCAGTGACGATAAACCTTGATAATTCTACACTCACCATCGGCGACAAGACATTTACACTGGTTGACATTAGCAAGATGTACTTCTCGACACAGAACGAGACAACTGGCATTCAGGAAGTCTCAGTAATCTCACTCGACGAGGCCACAGATATCTACGATATGCACGGTCGCAAAGTGAATAAAGAGCAGATGCGCCGCGGCATCTATGTGATGAAAACAAAACAAGGAACCCGTAAAGTGAGCGTAAAATGAGAAGAATAGTTTCGATACTGATAGCCCTTGTATTGACGATAGCAGCAGGGGCGCAGACGCTGAAGATAACTACAAGCAGCGGCACGAAGACTTATGACGCAGCTAACGTAACATCGAGTTCGCCAGCAACATTCAGCAATGGCACGACGATGGCCATCGGCTCTGACACATACACACTCAGCGACATAACTAGTATGATGGTAGTCAGCAGCAGTTCGTCGGATGTAGAAGCAAACACGGTGAACATCGTATATAATGGTTCGACGGCTACGGTGACGATGGCCGACAATGTGGCCGCCTACGTATCGGCGGAGGTTAGTGGCGCACACGTCAGCATCACGCAGACAAACACCGATGCCATCGACGGCGACGAAATAACCTACGTACTGAGCGGATCTACTACCGATGGTTCGCTGACACTCGACGGATCGTACAAGTGTACAATATCGCTGTCAGGTGTAACAATGACCAACCCCAGCGGTGCGGCCATCAACATCACCAACAAGAAACGTATACAACTCAGCGTAAAGAACGGAACGGAGAATACATTGACCGATGGTAGCGATGGCAGTCAGAAGGCATGCTTATATAGTAAAGGTCAGCTACAACTGCAAGGCAAAGGCACACTTAACGTGACTGGTAACACTAAACACGGCATCAAGTCGGCATCGTACATTATTATCAAGAACCTGACACTGAACATCACATCGACCGTAAGCGACGGCATCAACTGCGAGGAGTATTTCCAGATGAAGAGCGGCGCGGTGACCATCAGCGGTGTAGGTGATGACGGCATCCAGTGTGACTTGGGCGGTACGACATCGACGGGTGAGACCACTGACCACGAGGACGAAGACACCGGCAACGTATACTTAGAGGGCGGTACGCTGACCATCACCACTACGGCAGCAGCCTCGAAAGGTATCAAGGCTGATGGAGGAATAACCGTTAGTGACGGAACCTACACCGTAACCACCAAGGGAACTGCTGCCTGGGACAGCGACGATAGCGAGGTGAAGGCCTGTGCAGCGATGAGTGCCGACGGTAACATGACTATCAGCGGCGGCACACTGACACTGAGCAGCACGGGTGCTAGCGGCAAGGCTATCAGCGTAGACGGTACGCTGACCATCAGCGGCGGCGTTACTTCAGCCACCACAACAGGACAGATAGCTTACTGCCAAAGCACCAGCAACACGACCATCCGCACGACTACCAGCTCGAGCACCACAGAGCGTCTGGCTGATGCGCTGAAGACATCGCCGAAGGCTATCAAGGCCGATGGAGCGATGACTATCAGTGGCGGTACGGCCTACGCTAAGGCCAGCTACCACGAGGCTCTAGAGACCAAGAGCACACTCGACGTGACAGGCGGTGTTATCTATGCCTATTCGTCTGACGATGCCATCAACTCAGCCAGCACGATGACGCTCTCTGGCGGCTACGTGGGAGCCTACTCTACCGGCAATGATGCCATCGACTCCAACGGCAACCTGTACATCAAGGGGGCTACGGTATTTGCCTATACCACAAAGAGCAGTCCCGAGGTAGCCATCGATGCCAACACCGAAGGCGGCTACAAGCTCTATGTACAAAGCGGAACGCTATATGCCTATCCGTCGCTCGAAAGTGGATCGTCGCTAACGCAGTCGTGCTACACGGCATCGCTCAGCACCAGCAACTGGTACTCGTTCACACAGAGCGGAACGGCCTTTGCCTTCAAGGTTCCTGCCTCAGGCACATGGATTGTATCTGGAGGCAACTCGCTCTACAGCGTATCGAAGAGCAATGGCACCACTATCTTTGACGGCTACGGAGCTACCGACGCCACCGTAAGCGGCGGTTCGTCAGTCAGTCTCACTTCTTACTCGGGCGGCGCTTCTGGCGGTGGTCCAGGAGGCGGCGGTCAACCAGGCGGTGGCGGTCCTGGTGGCTGGCATTGATAAAAAAATAAATCCCAAGGCCGATTTGCAATGCCTTGGGTATTTTTTATTTCCCTCTTCTAAACTCTCTGGGTGTCATGCCCTTCATACGGGTAAAAAAACGGGCGAAGGTGGTGACTTCGGCGAAATGGAGTTGGTCGGAGATCTGGGTGATGCTAAGCGAGGTCTGGCGTAGCAGGAAGGTGGCCTCCATCAGCAGCATCTGGTTGATGTAATCGACAACGGTGCGGCCACCTGACACCTTGCGGACGACGCGCGAGAGGTAGGTGGTGGTGATGCAGAGACGGGAGGCGTAGAAGCCGATGTCGTGGTGCTCGGCGAAGTGCTGAGGCAGCAGGCCGAGGAAGCCGAGGAAGATTTCTTCGACGCGCTTGGGGAAGCGGTGCTCGCGGATGCTGTGCTGCTGAATGGTGGAAAGGTCGGTGAGGAAGAGGTTGTAGAGCATGCGCTGGCTGTCGTTGGCCAGTGGGAGTCCCATCTGCTGATAGTGAATCATCATCTGCATCAGTTCGCGCAGGCGGCTAAAATCGACGTTTTTCAACGGCAGTATAGGCGATGTGAGTTCGACTGCCGTAAAGTAGGCTGTACGGATGGCATCGCGCACGGTTGGAAGGCTGAGTGTAAAGTGTTCGTCGGCCAGCAGGCAGATGGCGCTATAGTCGCTGGAAGACGAGAGGATGGTTATCTCGAAGCCTGGCGAATAGGTATAGAGGTCGCCCTCACGAAGCGTCATTTCGCTATTATTATATAATATGGTAAGCCAGCCTCGCGTGATAATCGTATAGATGTAACACGACAGGAATCCGTGCGTCTGGTTAGCGCCGAATGACCACTCAGCATTGGTCTCCAAGCAGATGACGTTTCCATCCCACTCACCCTCGGGTACGGGCAGGTTTCTTATTTGCCAAAATTCCTTTAAACTATACATAATCGCACTATTTGGGGGCAAATATACGAAATATTTTTTATGTTGTTTCGTTTTAGTCGGTTTTTGTTTCGTTTTGGCTTGCATTTATTTGCAAGAATCATCGTAACTTTGCCAACGAATTAAGATTCATCGGCGAAGTCAGGCTGCACCTCAGCATAAAGCAAGCTTTCTGCATTCGGTTTGCACTGACCTTGCACCCTGAAACAAATAACATTAGTATTCACATTAAAACTAAAGAGGTCTTCGTGTGGCCTCAAGGCCATATGAAGAACTTGTTGTACGGCTGGCGGGCATGAATCTATGGGGATTGACCTTGGTTTTGACCT
>ONYZ01000109.1 GCA_900322175.1 uncultured Prevotella sp. | reverse complement strand
GCCGTTCGACTACACCTGCAACAACAACGAGGGCGGCACGTTCTACCGCTTCGTAGGCGTGGAGAAAGAAAATAACACCTGGGTTGCCACCATGCAGGCAACAGGCGACGGTGCGAATAATGCAGGCACACTGACTGCCAACACGCCGTATCTGTTCATGCCAACTGGAACCAGCATTACGTTCGGCAACATCCCCAATGAAGGTGTCACCCTGAACACCACGGGTGGCGGCAATAAGCAGACAGCCGATGCCGGCAGCCACTGGACATTCAAGGGAACCTACAACGGCATCAACGTAGGCGACTTCGTGAAAGTGAAGAGCGGCGCCAAGATACGACCCATGTGCGCCTACCTGATATGGAACGACACGCCCAACAGCGCCCCGAGACACAGGGCAACGGAGGAACTGCCGCAAAGCATCGTCGTCAAGCTGATTGGTGCCAACGGCACAGTGACCGGCATCGGTACCCTCGACACCACCACGGGCGACGTCACCTTTGACAGCGATGCATGGTACGACATGAGCGGTCGCAAGCTCGACGGCAAACCCACCACGAAGGGACTGTATATCAACAACGGACGTAAGGTAGTAATCAAATAACGATAGGAGGACACAACAATGAAAAAGAAAACATACGAGAAACCAACATGTAGTGTTTACGAGCTAAAACACCATACGATGATACTTTGCGCCAGCGACCCACAATCCACTCCGCCTGATTCGAAAGAAACAGACGACTGGCTGGGCTACGCTCCTGGCATTGACACAAATGGCAACCATTTAGCATGATAACAACGAAAAGGCCCGAGCGATATTCTCGCCCGGGTCTTTTTCTGTTGTGATTAAAGAGCGATGGGTCCTACTCCCATGCACGAGGTCGTTGTGATAGCCGTCAGTGTGAACCAGGGGACTGGTTCCTGTTTCACAATTACCTGTTTACAGGTGATGCGAACAATCCTACAGCTAAAAGCGATTTGCTCCTTGTAGCTGGCGGCGGTGGCGGCGGTGCTTATATTAGGTGTGTCGCAGGTGCTGGCGGCGGTGACTCTTGGACTGTAGGCAAAAGAGCATCGGATGGAGATGCGGATGTTAATTATAAGAATGGAACTAATGTGACCTTTACCGGTTCACAAGGAGGTAAGGGAAAGGATTATAATAATAATACTGGAAATCAAAGAGGTGGATCTGGCGGTCATGGAGGTGGATTCAAAGCAGTCTCGATTTTAGCTGGTCAACAACAGACCTATGCTGGCTGTGGTGGTTCCGGTTGGGGTGATACTACCAAAGGACAAGGCTATACCACAACAGCGGGTGGCGCTACGGCTGGCGGCGATGGCAAAGTCATCATTACCTGGTACGGCACCTCTTATCCTTAAGTACACAAAACAATAATCAGTGGGCCTTGTTTTGACTCGCTGATTTTTCTTTTCACATTCTAACCGAAGTCCCAAGCCATCACGTAGAGGAACCAGGAGGACTGGTCCCTGTCTCACACATTTCTGTCCGAACTCTTCCAAAGCATAGTCTAAATGGTTCTCAAGCTGACTGGCAGCCAAGTTGAGAGATTTTCTAAATTCAATCATCAAAATAATGAGTGAACCATGGGAAAGAAAGAAGGAAGAGGGAAGAAGGAAAAATTGTGTTTAAAAGTGTAACATTCATAGATTTTGTATACGATATGATTGGAGAAACTAAAAAAATGTGTATCTTTGCAGAATAATTGAGATAACGCGGAGTTTCCGTGGGTTATTAGAACTAATTAAAAATGGAGAAAGAAATAAATAACGAGTTTCATAATGTGGTGCCACTGCAGATACGTTTCAATGACGTTGACAAGTTCGGGCACGTGAACAACACCATATATTTTCAGTTCTACGACTCTGGAAAGACTGACTATGTCTCCACTGTGTGCAAAGGTTTTGACTGGGATCTGTATGCCATTTTCGTGGTGAAAATAGAGGTAGAGTTCTTTGCCCAGATAAAAGGCTCTGACAGGATTGCTGTCCGCACCCGTACCGTCAAACTTGGCAACAAGAGTTTCCATCTGGAACAGGAAATCTTTGACACCAATACGCAGGAGGTGAAGAGCCGCTGCTTGTCGATATTGGTGCTGTATGACTTGGAGCATAAGCAGTCTATACCTTTCTCCAGCGAGTGGCGAAAGGCCATCATGGAGTACGATGGACTATAAGTAAGTTTTACCTATATTTATTCCTCGGGGAAGATGAAATCGGTCTTCTGAACGCCGTAGCCGTAGATGGTCTTGAAGTCGTTCTTCATCGAAATGACGGTATAGCCGTTTTGGCGCCACTTGGCCTCGCGTCTGGCTCCCTCGGCCAAATCGGCATGGTCGCGGACGTCGTCATCAGCTACGAGCATGAAGGTGGCGGTGCGATACTTCTGGTTGCCCTTGCAATAGTTGTGCATGGCTTCATCGCCACTACTGTTGCCGAAGGACAGTACGGGTACCTTGCCAATCTCCTGCGAAATCTGGAGCACCTTATTGGTCTTGAGGTTCTTGATAAGCAGGCTGTCGGTGCGAATCAGGTCTTCGTCGCTACCCATATTGTAGTTGACACCGGCATTATCGCCCTGCTTGCTTGACTTATACCACACATCCATACCGATGACCTTGTTCTTGTCGATACCGATAGATTCGACGAGTGAACGGCAGATGAAGCGGTCGGAACCGGAAACGACATAGTAGGTGAAGCCATTGGCCTTCAGATAGTCGAAGACTTCGAGCATGGGCTTATAGAAGCTCTCACCGTAGGTCATACCCGTAAAGCCGTTGGCTTGGAAGGCGGCGTAGGCTTTCACATAGGCGTCGAACTCAGCAATGGTCATGCCGGCATAGGCTTTGGCAGCTGCACGGGCATGCTTCAAGTCGAACTGGTTGGGGAGTGGGGTGCCTTTGCGCACGAAATCGCGGATGTTCTGAGCGGCCTCACGAACATCAGCGGGTGCCTGGTCCTTATAGGAAGGATCGTCGAGGGCGCGATATTCCAGCATGTTATATTCGAAATAGGTAGGGTAGAGCTCGCCCACGAACGTACCATCCATGTCGAAGGTGGCAATACGGTCTTCGGCACTGATGAAATTGGCGGAACGCGGATCGGTGACGTCCTCGACATATTCCTGCAGGAGGGTCAGTGCCTCACATTGGTTCCATGATGGGAAGAAATCCTTCGACGGTGGATTGACTGAGGGGTTGTCGTTGTTGTCGCAACTACTTGATAATGCAACGAGTGCAAAGATAATAATCAGAAATTGTTTTTTCATATTGCAATTTTTTATAGTTTTCTGCCTGCAAAAATACAAAACTTTTCGGAGAAAATGGTTGTGGTCTTAATTATTTTTACTAAATTTGTAGCCCAAATCCTATTGGTGTTATATTTGAAAATATATTGAGAATGAAAAAGTTGTTAGTTCTGTCATGCGTCCTGACTATGGGGACGATGGCAATGGCTCAGCAGGTAGACTATTCGAAAATGTCGAGGATGCTGGGCAACATGGTGAAGGATCGATATGCTGAGATTGAAAGCACACATCGTGCCGCAAGCAGTATCGACCCCATGGTAACAGCTCTTGTAAAGGCTGACACAGAGGAGGTGTTTGCACGCTATGGAGCGAAGGTGATTGACAGTCTGGACGACCTGTATTTCGTGGTAATGACGGTCAGCCAGATGGAACAGTTGTCGATGGACAGCCACGTGGTGCGCATGGAGGCCAACGAGCCTGATGAGCCTGCCATGGACCGGACTTCAGGAATCATAGGTGCCTCGAAAGCCAATGAAGGAATAGGGCTGCCTCAGGCCTATACCGGCAAGG
>ONYZ01000088.1 GCA_900322175.1 uncultured Prevotella sp. | reverse complement strand
AGGTGTACTCCAACACCGGCGGACAGAGCTCCAAGGCCACCCCGGCCGGTGCCGTCGCCAAGTTCGCCACCTCTGGTAAGAAGATCCGCAAGAAAGACCTCGGTATGATTGCCAAGAGCTACGGCTACGTCTATGTCGCCCAGGTCGCCATGGGTGCTTCGCAGGCCCAGTACTTCAACGTCATCAAGGAGGCCGAGGCCTACCACGGCCCGTCGCTCATCATCTGCTACGCCCCCTGCATCAACCACGGCATCAAGATCGGTATGGGCCGCACGCAGAACGAGGAGAAGAAAGCCGTCGAGTGCGGCTACTGGCACCTCTGGCACTTCAACCCCGCCGAGGAAGAGGCTGGCAAGAACGGCTTCCACCTCGACTCGAAGGAGCCCGACTGGAGCAAGTTCCGCGACTTCATTATGGGCGAGGTGCGCTACAACTCCCTGATGAAGACCTTCCCCCAGGAGGCCGAAGAACTCTTCGTCGCCACCCAGAAGAACGCCCAGTGGCGCTACGAGGGCTACAAAGCCCTGGCCGAGATGAAATAAAACAACGTAATGCTCGTAAAGCAAGCGGCGGGTCGGGATGACTGACCCGCCGTTTTGTTTTCTTTTCGGCGGCTGAAGCCGCCGGCACAGAACGCATGTGGACATTGTTTTCGGGAAAACATTATCGTTTGAGGCGGTGGAGAAGGAGTTTGATTGTGGGAATCAGGAGGAGGCCGAGGAGGAAGGTGAGGAGGTGATGTTTGAATGGGTGGTAGGTTTCGGAGGGGGCGATGGAACGGAGGGGGTTGGCGGGGAGCAGTGGGGCGGTGGTAATAGTGGATTCTTTGCCGGTGGTCTCGGAGGTGGAGAGGCGGTTTTCGGTGGTGGCGGCGGAGCGGTCGCGGTCGGTGACGGACTGGCGGTCGCGGAGGGTGGTGAGGCGCGTGGTGTCGCCGTCGGCATTGGTCTGGACGGTGATGACGGTGGTCTCGCGCAGGGTGTCGCGGACAATGAGGGTGACGGTCTGGCGGAGGGTGTCAGCCGAGGTGCCGGTCTGTGTGCTCTGCATGACGGATCTGCTGCTTCTGCAACTCGTCAAGGACAGGGCAGCCACCGCTATGAGGGCAGTCGTTAATCTTTTGTATGGCATTGCGCAAATGTTTTATTTCGTCTTTCAGTTCCCTGACTTCATGTCGCAGGGGATCAGCTATATTTTCCCTGAACTCGTCGACATACATCTTGGAGAGATTCATGTCTTTCTGCCGGTTGTCGGCACGAAGGCTCTCGACCTCCTGCCGGTGGCGGCGTCGGTCGAAGAGCCAGCCGCCACCGGCGACGAGAGTGAGCAGGGAGGGAATGAGGTTCCAAAGGTTGTTCATGATGGGGTGTGTTTACAGGTTGTTATCTTTGAGCCACTGACGGACATCGAAGCATGGGCAGGCTTTGTTGGCGTACTCGTTGTGGCCGTGGTTTTCGGTGACGGCATACTCTTCCATCAGGTCACGGACAAGTTGGAGCAGGACAATCCGCTGGGCTTCGGTGCGGGTGTCGGCAGGACGGCCGTCGTCGTCGAGGCCGCCGACATAGGCGATGCCGATGCTGCGGGCGTTGTGTCCGGGGCAGTGGGCGCCCGCCTGCTCGACGGGGCGGCCGGAGTGGACGCTGCCGTCGGGGTAGATGACATAATGATAGCCGATGTCGTGCCAGCCGAGGCTGCGATGGTATCTTCTTATGCTCTCCACGGTACATTCGGCATCGGGGCGTGTGGCGGTGCAATGGATGATGATTTCGGTGATTTTTCGCATGGGGTTTCCTTTTTGTTTTTGCAAGGCACGAATGCCTTGGCACGGGACGGATAATTTTTCTTTCGGCGATACAATCGCCTTGCAATGGACACAGGGGCGAGGCTTCTTTGCAAGACCTGAAGGCCTTGCCACGGGACGCATTCTTTCGGGGGAGGACGGGTTGGGGGCATGGCTTGGAAGGGGTTAGGCGGTGAGGTAGAGGACGTTGACGGTGTCGCCCTTGGCATAACGCTCAGGGTCTTTAAAGGTGAGCTTGTTGTCGGCAAGGGTGTAGTCGGCGGGCGGCTGCATCAGGCCGTTGACGAACACGGCGACGGCACTCTCGGCAAAGGGCGGTTTGGTGAGGGTGATCTCGGCGGTGTAGTCCATGATGTCGAGGGTGAGGACGGGAGGATTGGGAAAGGCGATGGTTTTCTCGGTGGCCACGACCTTGCCATTGGAAAGGGCGAGGCTGACGACAGCCTTGGTGGTGGTGCCGCTGCCAGCGGTGTTGGTGGTGTTGACACCCGTAACTGGGAGGGCGGTCTTGGCTACCTTGACAGCGGTGCCTTCCTTGGTGACGGCAGAGACATACTTGCCACTCTCAGCATTGCCGCCGGTGACGGACTGGAGGGCTCCGTCCATGGCGCCGCTGACGGCATTGTCTATCTTTGCGCTTGTTGAGGCAGCGGTGGCAAGTTGTTCGGTCAATGCAGACCAATCGTCAGATATTGCGGGCGATACTACGCCGTCGATTTGTTTAATTTTTAACTTTTGCATGATTCTTAGTTTTTCTTTTTATTTTTTTGCAAAACCTTAAGGCTTTGCCACTGGACGTATTTTCTTTTTGCGTCCTAATTGATGACAGGGATGGCTTTGAGGATTATCTCATCGCTGCTTTCTATTCCAGGTAGTTCGAAGCCGTCGGCGGTATCGTCGCCCGCCAGTTCCTTGTAGTCCCTGACTGGTAAGTATCGTAGTCCGTTGACAAAGACCTCGGAGGTGCCAGGTACGAAAGGCTGGCGGGCGATGAAGATGCCGTTAATGAAGTCGATGCTGGCGGCAGGTATCTGTTGCGGCAACAAGTCGGACATGCGGACTTGTGCGGCGTTGCCGTCGGAGTCGTAGCCCATAGTACGAAGCTTTGGAATGTCGCGACAGTCGGCGACTGGCAGGGTGGTAATCTCTAAGTCTTCCACGGGACAAGTTAATTTTGAATTTTGAACATTGAATTTTGAAATTCTTTTTGCGGCGGCTGAAGCCGCCTACACGGAACACATCTTTATCGGATGCCGGTGAGTGTCAGCCGATGGCCACGGAGGACGATTGAGCGGCCTCCGTGGAGCAGACGGCTAATTACGGACAGTCAGGGCGTAACTTCGAGTGCGGCGACCTCGGGCTTGAGGTAGACGGCAGCGGAGTTGATGCCGCCATAGCTGTTGACCGAAGCCGTGAAGGCAGTGCGTCCCTGATAGGAGGCGAGGGCGGCGTTCTCAACAAAGAAGAGCTGTGTGCTGACGCGGAGCGTGCCGTCGCCTTCCTCGCGGCTGTGCACCCATGCCGCCGCCCCGTTGGTGATGGCTACGGAGGTGGCGAGACAGTTGTCGGCCACGGAGAATCCGATTTTGTCCACCACGTCCCAAAGCTTGGCATCGGCGGCGGTGTCGAGGACGACCTTGTAGCCCTTGATGGTGGCGCGAGGGGTACGGGTTACGCTGTCGATGGTTTGCCTGCCGTGGAAGAAAGTGAGCTGATCGCCCTCCAGGAAAGAGTCATTATTGTCAATGACCGCCTGTGAGAACTGTCCGACGGTGGTGTTGGCATCGATGGCGAGGGTGCCGAGGGCTACGCTGCTGACGAGGATGTTGGAGGCGTTTTTGGCCATTCCAATGCTGGGGAGGCTGCCGCGAGTAATCTGGTATGGTGCGAGGATGGCACCGCCGTTAAGCCGTATGGTCTTGGTGATGTAGACCTTGACCACATCAATGTTGGCCTGGATGAAGGCGTTGTAGACAGACATCTGCGGAGGCAGGTTCTCATAGCCCTTGCGGAGCATGGCATCGAATTGCTTGTAGATGGCACCAAGATTGGCCCACTGTGCGCGGCGGTCCATCTGCCTTGCGCTACGGCGTGGAATGACGGGCTTGACAGGCAGTTCGCTGACAACCGTGCCAGTCCTGGTCTGACGGTAGAGCAGTTGCCCCACCTTACCGCTGATTTTGGTATTTACACCGAAGATTTTAGCCATAAAGGTTTCCTTTCTTTAATTTTTGTTGTACTTTCTTTTCAGTCCTCTTGGCGATGCCCGATATGTGCACCTGTCAGGCTTGGCTTTGAAAGACGGGGCAAAAATAAAGCGGCGGGAAACAATGGGGTATGGATTTGTCCTCTTTCTGTACTGATTCTATATGGATAAATACCTGTTTCTGTACTGTTACATGTGGTGTGGACAAAGGGTAAAATAAGGCTTGCAAGGCAGGTTTTTGGAAAAAATTGGGTAGATGAGATTGATATATTGAAAAATACAAAATATTAATATTCAATTTATTTATCTAAAATATCAAAAAATATTTTGCAGGAATGAGAAAAAGTTGTACTTTTGCATAAACATACTTACCTCGTTTCCCATAAGAACAGCGCGCTCAAGGTAAGTTTTTTTATATAGTCTTTTCCACTGGGGTGACACAACGGAGTTTATTGACGGGTGCAGATTGACGGTGTGTTGGTAAGATTGTCAGCGGTTTTCTTTCGAGGACGAATACGGCAATCTGTGTGGTGGTTCGCTACTTACGGAAGTCAAGCGGATTTGTTCTTGTAGTTTACTTTTGAAGAGGCGGATTACCGACGACAAAAATGAAAAGATATAAAACACAACCCTCCCCGAGACGTAACTAATGGCGTTTCGGGGAGGGATTTTTTGACGTGGGGTGCTTACGGCTTGCAGAGGTGGCGGCAGATAATCATTTATTCTCCACTATTGTTTGCTCTGCTCCAATCTGCATATCCCAACTAGAGTGGGTTGATGCCGGAGCGTGTTTTTACGACAGACCTAAAAGTTGAGATGCGATGCAGCACCTTCTCGTTTTCCAAAAACATTAAATATGATTTGATTTGGAACTAATCATTGAAACATATAAATTACATTATTGTATTTATATCAATTAGTTATATGCGATACCATTGCTATAAAAACATTGCAAAGTTAATGAATGAAGAATCTTTTGAATGGAAGGATTTCTGGGATGGCTTCATCGCTATTACAAATTCGTGTACTTACAAAGCAGCCATCCCCTCCAGAATAGGAGGGGATGGCTGCGAGAACTCTTATGGTGACTATCAAGCCTTTATTAATTTAAGGTAATAGATGCCGTCAGTGGATTTGATTTTAAGGATATAGTAACCTTTAGAGATGGTATGTATGTCCATTGTGTTCTTACCCGATACAGAAAGCAACACTTTGCCATTCATATCTATCAGCGTGAGCGTCTCTATGCTGTTGGCTTCTATTCCCACCACGCGTACTTCGTTACCAGCGGGATTGGGCACTAAATACGGCTCGGACTGTCCAACGTCAGACATCCTACCGAAATCCTGCCTACTGGTCTTTGCTCCGTTCACAATCTGATCCAAAAGGTCTTTAACCTTCACGCAGACTACGGCAAGACACAGTTTGTCGTCGTCGCATATCAAAACATGGATGCAAACCACCGAGTCGCCCGATTCCTGCATCTGTTGGAGCCTTCCATAATCGAGGACGAGCAGCCCCGTGACGGTGGGCAGCGAAGTCGCGTCGTAGTCTACCACCTGGCTGGGCTCTGAGTACACACCCAGGACAGAATTGGTTCCCGTAGGCAATGTCAGTTTGAATTTAAATGCTGCCGAGGCATTGGGACTGCTGATTGTGGGGTTGTATAGTATTTCGTCGAGTTTAATTTCGCAGTCTGTCCCAACACATGCCGAGAAATCGATGGGCATGGAGATTTCCCTTTCGCAGTCCAATGAAGTGCTGATGAGGCTGAAGGCGATGTGGGAAATCTGAAGGTTGGTAAGCCTGAAACCGATTTGGACAAAGGCTGTAGCACCGGCACCGATAGTTAACGGCAGTGGGCTACTAATGACAGTAACTCCAGACATAGTACTTATCTGGTCGAAGATGACAGGAGCCGAGGATTGGTTCGTTACCTCCATAGTCAGAGTGTAATAGAGCTGGCAGTCTTTTATATAACATTCATCCTTGCCCAGCGGCATTACCTGTATGCTGTCGCAACCGCACATATCATCCTCCTCAATGGTAAGCGTGGGGGATTCTATCTCGCAATTATCGCCAAATCTAACATTCATGCTGTAATTGCCGTATTGTGGCAATGGTAGGTAAATATTATGATTGTTAGTCCCGTTGGCAATCCATCCTCCTTCAAGCGACCATACCCACTTCAGCCCATCCGGACTTAACATATAGACAGGGAGTGTGTCTGGAAGACATCTTGTATAGCATCCCGTGAGCAATGCATCGAAATTGGGTGCATGGGTGATATAAATCCTGCTGGTGTCGCTCCTGCAGCCGCTGTTCTGGTCTACAATGAAAGCGGTAGCATATCCCGCAGAGTAATAGTTGGCCTGATTGCCCAATGAGCCGTTGCTCCAGCTGGCGTATCTGTCGGATACGAGGTTGACCGGTGGCTTACAGATACAACTATTTTCGCCAAAGCTCAATACGGGTGGGGCTGGAGTTTTATACACATGGAAAGTCATGGTTGCCGTTTCCTCGCAATTTTGGTTGTGGATGGTTAAAGAAATCGTATAGTCGCCATCTGTTGACGGAACGAAATATGGGTCTGTTGAATGGGGATTGGTTAACGATACTGTTGTCCCTGCTTTTGTCAGAGTCCAGTCGTATGAAATATAGCTATTGTGTGTAAAACATGAAAAATGTATTTCTTCGCCAGTACAATGTTTCTCAATGTCTTTGATGAGAACTAGCGGCTTGTCGAAGAATCCCACGTTCACCTCTCCTTCTCCGATACACCCGTTCACGTCAACAACTCTGACGCTGTAGTCACCAGTATAATGCGTGTTATATTCATAAGCGTTGCCTGTCAGGTTTGAGGGTGTGGGAGTGGGTGAAAACAAATAACCTGAAGATTGAACTTGGTTATAAGAATAATGAGAATTCGTTTGAGAGTTTTTATAAACGATTAATCTATCGTCTCCCATACATACTGGATTGGTGGATTCTAATATAAGATGTCCCTTCTTAAGGATATCCGAATAGATTTTATATATTCTGTTTTTACTAGTAGTACATCCATTAAAATCGGTTATCTCTAAACTTACTATGAACTGCGTTCCCATTGTTCCGTAATAGGTGTGATCTTGATGCGAATGATTAGATATTGCATTATCACCAAAATTCCATAGATAACTGTTAGCTGTTCCAGAAATCTCGGCCGAAAAATTAAATGGAACATCGGCGCACAAATTGGTTCTATCAGGATTTATTCTGAAAATGGATGCTTGGGGATATAAGGTAAACAGCGTGGAAACGGAATAGCCACAGTCTTCTATTCTCGCAGTAATAACCAGGCAGCATTGCATAGTCTGCGTTGTTGAAGTTGAAATAGAGAGTTCTGGACCCTTCAAAAGCAGGGTCATAGTAATAAGAGTTATCAGTAACCACTATCCGGGAGTTCTCGCAGTCGTATCGTGCGGAAACATTGAGTATGTATTGTACCAAAATTGTTTTAGAAGCATAATGACAATTATCACATTCATCGTTGGTTGTGGCCTCTATGACATGGTACCCGACGGTGGTGTATTCCACTCTGAACATCGTTGAGGAAAGTTGTGTGATTTGTGCATTCTCATCATCGGTTGTGATAATCCATTCGCACCCGACATCCTCCAACTCAATTCTCACCACAGCACCGCAAACATCAGTTATCATTGTGGATTGTTCGCAATCGTCCAATATCTTCTTGCACACCTTATTATCGCATCCTGTCAGGTTGTTTGTAATGGTCAGACAGTATTCTCCTGTTCCGATAATCGGGCATGTCATTGTTGTAGAAACGGGCGTACCGTCGTATGTCCAGGAATATGAGTAAGGGCTTGTCGCAGTGTTCTCGCTGTCATAATTCATTTCCCGTGAGAGGATGTTCCCATTTCTCACTATTACGAAACTGGGCTTGCGTATGATGTGAATTAAAGACGTTGCGTGAAGATTATTGCAGAAATGGGTGTTGTCATTTGTATTGTAGGTGAGGTCAATGGGAATATTCCCGGCTTGAGTGAAAGTGTGGCTTATAGGATTCGAAGAACCAATATTTATTCCACCCACTTTCCATGACTCCGCCTCGAAGGAGGTGCCACAGTTGGCACATGTTGCTGTTAGCGTTACCGCTTCCCCTTGGCAAGATGAGGCAGGATTAATGGTTACGACAGCATTATTCTCTCCCACCACGACATTATAGGCTACCGAATCTTTCAGTCCGTAGCAATAATGTCTTACAAGGGACAGGACGAATGGCGCATATATGCCATTTTCCATTGTGTTGACAATGACATCCACCGATGCCTCCGTTTTGTCACCAATGACGCTTGCGCGGTTTTCTGGCTGCACCTTCCATTCATAGAACACATTGTCCTGTAGGGGTGCATCGAGATGCATTATGGATTGAGGACAGGCATATAACGTTTCGGGTACTATACTCGCAAGCTCGAAGGCTGTCACAGTATGGACGGCAGCCTCCGACCTGCACCCCGTGCGGTTGTCGACGGTAAACACATTGACATTACACACCTCGTCGCCGTATGGGACTGTGAAAATATTGTTAGAAATGGGCGTCAAGGTTGCCTGTGAACATGGCGCTGCCCATTCCAGATGGCAGCCCTCGCCCACACCAGCTCCACTGCTAATAGTCAGGTCAAGTGAATTGTTGCGGCACACGATGTGTTTGCCCTCTATCATGCCCACGCTTATTGCCTCCGGGGGAGCATTGACCTCGACATAGTATACGGCCTCGTTGCAATAATTATCGCTTGAGGCGGTGATGGTGTAGGTACCAGTCTCTAAAAACTGGTATGAGAGGGTGTTGCCATCCGATGTCTGACTTATGCCGGAAGGGGAAAGTATCTTCCATTGTAGAATACCATCCGGCTCATTGGTGCTGTAGGTATATGAACTATTGAGACATACAATTTTCTCTCCATTGATGACAAGTCTTGGCAACACATGGATGGTGTCCACTTGGGAGGTAAACCCCACACAACCCAGAAAATCGCAGCCATAGTTGACGGTGATAGTATATACACCGTTGGAATCGAAGGTGATGATTCGCTCGTTTATGTTGTCGCCGTTGACTATCGTCACGCCGGTCGAGGGCTGTACTGTCCAGTCGTAATAAGTGCTGCCCCACAATGGAAGACTGTATTTGAAGAATTCTCCCTGGCAGAGTTCTTTCTTTCCCATTATGCCGATGTTATCGGATATTATGGGTATCTTTACGGACATAATACTGTTGCACACATTCTCATCGCAAAATGCACCGTCGAGTCCGATTGTCCCATAACCGCTGGCTGGATTGTCCCACAGCACCTCAACGGATGGAGTGCCCTGGCCTGTCGTGATGACACCCCCATCTACAATCCAGACGTAAGGACTACATGCAACGTTGAGAGCCGTGTATTTTGCTGCCGTTCCCCCACAAACAGTGCCATAACATGACAATTCAAGATTTTTTCCGTCCTTGAGTTTGATGCGGAATGTCTCGGTGGTATCACACCCACAGAACGAAGTCAGAATGTGTTTCACTATCATTTCTGTGTTTATGTCTTCAAGCGTGTAATTTCGAGTGCTCTCAGTGCTAATGCTGCTTTCCCACAGGAAACCCGTAGCAATGGTCTGGACGTTCACGCTGTTGTCGATGAATTCCACAGAGCCGCCTTTGCATATTTCGATTATTTTGTCACCATTTTCGTCAATGTAATAGCTTGGCAGAGTTTGCGTGTTGAGGTCAGGTTTACTGATAAGGACGACGTTCCTTGTCAGTGTGCATTCGCTGCCGTCTGAAAGGGTAACCGTTATCTGCAATTGTCCGAAATCGCCATTGCCCCATTTGATGGTTACGCTTTCACCATTGTCGTTCGAAGTTATATCACCGCCTATTGCAGTCCACAGGTAACTTTCCATTTCTGTTCCGGTGGGATGGTCGGTCAGTGCGGTGTACGTCACCTCATCACCCTTGCAGGCAGCTATGGCGTCTGCATAGTTGTTTTCTTCTGTCAGCAGTTGCGGATAAAACTGATCAAGGTAAGATGTGAGGTCACATTCCTGCTGGGGGCCGAGAATTGTCACCATGCAGTTTTGCTGGATTTGATTTGTGTCGCTGCTTGTAATGGGTATCGTGGAACAAATTGCTTGTATCGGCACCAGCGAGAGCAACAAGGTTAGTGTAATGATAATCTTTTTCATGCTTAGGGTTATTTTTTAATAATTTTCTTTGTGGATGTGCCATCAGATGTTACTATTTTCAAAAAATAAATGCCATCATTCAGGCCGTTTATTTCGATTACCGACT
>ONYZ01000079.1 GCA_900322175.1 uncultured Prevotella sp. | reverse complement strand
GTTGCCGTGGCAGGGCTCTAAGCGGAAATACAATATCAGGGGTCTTCCTTCCTTCGAGCGGAGGGTGGTTCTGATGTTATACTCTATCACCTTGTCTTCGTAGCCATCCATATTGCTCAATAGTCGCATGGCCTGTCGCTGCGACTGCTCGTCGACCAGTGTCATACAACGCGTCTGCGTCAACGCATGCTGGATGGTGTCGGTGCCCTGGTAGATAGTCAGCGTGTGGGAGTCAGGCGAATAGGTGACTAGGCGGATGTCGGTATCGCTGATGGTGGCGTTGAGAATCTCGGTATATTGTCGCTGCTCCTCGTGCAACGCGTCAATCTTCTTCTGGCCTTCCTGTTCCAGGTCTTTGCTGCTCACCGACATGGTGATGTCGCGGCAGAAGGCGAAGACACCCAGCAAATCGCCGGCATCGTCGTGGATGGTCATCAGGCGGAACTCGGTGATCATGTCGTGGCCGACGGTCTGTGTGTTCTGGTATCCGTCCACGTCTTCCAAATCCTGCATGTCGATGTTGAACATCGAATGGATGTCAACGCCCTTTTCAATGATTTCCTCGGCATCGCATCCGAAGATGTCGCAGGCCTTGGGGTTGATGTTGACTAGCCGGCCGTCTTTGTTGAAGAGGATGATGCCCAAAATCGGTGTGTAGAAGATGGACCAGTAGCGCAGCGTGCGCTCTTCGTCGAGCCGTTTCAGCTGTTGTTCCTCCGTCACGTCTTTCTTCGTGCCGATGATGGCGACGGCGTTGCCCTTCTTGTCGCGGCTCAATACCGACAGCACTATGTGGTAGTCGCGGTCGTTGGAGTCGCCGTCCATTCCCGAGCCATGCTCGTCGGCAGGTGCCCATTCGATGTCCTTGGCGCGCAGGTTCAGCTCTATCTCCATCTCTTCCTTATCGGTTTTACTGGTTCCTGCTAGTTTGTCAAGTGCCGACTTCAGACTGACGAAGTCCTCGCGGCTGTATCGCTGCGAGAATTCTTCCATCGAGTACGTGTAGGCCACCTGGCCGTTTTCGTTGTGCCAGGAGAACTGGTTCTTCTTGATGTTGTAGGTCCAGATGTGTACGTGACTGGTCTGCAGAATCAGCGCCAGACGATTGTTGCGCTTGATGTTCTCGAGTTTTATCTTCTGGTTTTGGATACGGTAACTGATGCCATATACGGCCATGAATACCAGTAGCAGCACGCCGCCGCCCAGCAGATACCACATTCCTATTGGCTCTTCATTGTTCTGCCGCTCGGGATAGAACCACTTGTCCTGCAGGGGCTGTATCTTGTCGGTGGCATATAGTCTGGTATAGGCCTCGTCGAGCTTGTCGAGCAACTGCTGATTGTTCGACATAAACTTGTACTCGCCATGAGGCATATTGACAGGTGTCAGCTCGAGGTCGTCGATGTGGTAGCGGTTCATCAGCCACTTCAGCGAGAGGGTGTTCCACACAATCTGTCCCTCGCCCGTGGCGCTGACGCGCTGGATAGCCACGCCCAGATACTTGTCGGGTAGCGCATTGGCGCCCCATCCGTAGTCTATCATCAGGTGGTGGCACAGCGAGCTGTCGTTGACGATGACCTTCAGTCCGGGCTTGCCTAAGTCGCGAAACGCCTTGATCTCCACCGGTTTGCCCTTGGGCGTCACCACACTCTGGGTGAACAGCGTCACGGCATTCTTGCTATACAGGCCGAACTCGTCGTGGAATCCCACTGCCAATGCCAGCATCAGGTCCGATTTCCCTTCCTTCAGGTCGCGGAATGCTTCCGACGACGGTTTCAGTCTAATCTCGTAGGGGATGTCCAGTTCCTTCATGATGAGGCGAATCAGGTCGATGTTGAATCCGTCGGGGTCGCCGTTGTCGTTCAGAAACGAGTAGGGCCACAGGTCCCATACGTCTTCATATATCAGCGGATTTTTCACTGTGAATACCCGTGTGGTGTCCGACTGGGCAAATGCTGCTGCCAGTGAGAGATGTAGTGAGAGCAGCAACATCATTACTCTCTTATACCATGACATTTTGTCGTATGTGGGTTTATGCATATCGTTCATTGGTTAGAAAATCATCTAAATCGATGCAAATATACGCAAAAAATCCCAAAGCAATGATATTTTACTTTGGGATTTTTAATTTATTAGGAATTTAATGTTTTTCGTTTTATCCGAGTAAGTTGCGACTTACTTTCGTAGCAGCGCCTGGCAACATGATAGTACGTCGTGCCAGGTGGCATCGAAGTCGCCTGTGTACCATGGATCGGACACGTCGCAGCCATAGCGGCGGTCGGAGTGGGGGATAAGGTCGAGCAGTTTTACTATCTTGCCCTCGGGATCGCTGCCGCCACAGATGCGGGTCATATTGCGGATGTTGGCCGAGTCCATACCTACCAGCAGGTCGTAGCGGTTGTAGTCGGCGCGGGTCATCTGGCGTGCAGCATGGCCGTTGCAGCTGATGCCGTGCTCGGCCAGTTTGCGGCGAGCGGGCGGGTACACGGGATTGCCTATCTCCTCGGTAGAAGTAGCAGCTGACTCAATCAGATACTGATCGGTCAGCTGCGCCTGTTCTACTAAGTGTTTCATTACGAACTCTGCCATCGGACTTCGGCAGATGTTGCCATGACATACAAATAATATACGTTTCATGATTATCCGTTCATCGACATCAGGAACTCCTCGTTGGTGCGGGTTGTTATCAGGCGGTCGCGCACGGTGTTCATGGCCTCGATAGGATTCATGTCGGCAATGAACTTGCGCATAATCCACATGCGGTTGAGCGTGGTCTCGTCAAGCAGCAGATCGTCGCGGCGAGTAGAAGAGAGCACCAGGTCGATGGCAGGGAAGATACGCTTGTTGGACAGCGAGCGGTTGAGCTGGATTTCAGAGTTACCGGTACCCTTGAACTCCTCGAAGATAACCTCGTCCATCTTAGAACCAGTATCTACCAGTGCTGTGGCGATGATGGTGAGCGAGCCGCCGCCCTCGATGTTACGTGCAGCACCGAAGAAACGCTTAGGCTTCTGTAGGGCGTTGCTGTCAACACCACCTGTAAGGATCTTACCTGATGTAGGAGCTACGGTATTGTATGCTCGGGCCAGACGGGTGATAGAATCGAGGAAGATTACTACGTCGTGACCGCACTCAACCATGCGCTTTGCCTTTTCGAGTACGATACCTGCTATCTTGACGTGGCGCTCGGCAGGCTCGTCGAATGTAGAGGCGATAACCTCGGCATTCACTGTGCGGGCCATATCGGTAACCTCCTCAGGGCGCTCGTCGATAAGCAGCATCATGATGTATGCCTCGGGGTGATTGGCCGCGATGGCATTGGCTATGTCCTTCATCAGAACGGTTTTACCAGTCTTAGGCTGGGCCACGATGAGTGCACGCTGTCCCTTACCGATAGGCGAGAACAGGTCGACGATGCGTACCGATGGGTTGGTGGTAGCACGGTCGCCGCAGAGTGTGAACTTCTCATCAGGGAACAGTGGCGTGAGGTGTTCGAAAGCTACGCGGTTGCGAACCTCGGCTGGATTGCGGCCGTTGATGCTCTGGACGTCGGTCATAGCAAAGAACTTCTCGCCTTCGTGTGGTGGACGCACCTTGCACTGTACTACGTCGCCAGTCTTAAGTCCGTACTTCTTGATCTGCTGTGGCGATACATATACATCATCAGGAGACGACAGGTAGTTGTAGTCGCTAGAGCGCAGGAATCCATATCCGTCGGTTAGCATTTCGAGCACACCATTGGCATCGATAAGATTGGCAAAGTCGTAACGAGGCATTGAAGTTGGCACGCTGTTGCGTGTGATAGGTGCCTCGTTGATAGCGGGAGCCATCGGACGGTCGAAGATATCGAGGGTAGGAGTGGCCATCTGGTCCTCAATGGGAATATCAACGATAGTGATAAAGTCGGTGCCATCGCCTGGATCGCCAAGCCATACGCCGTTTTCATCTACAGCGTCGGTTAATGGGTCATTCTTATCGGCTGGTGCATCAGCAGGAGCATCGGTAATAGGAGCCTCGACCTTGCTGTGCGACATTTTTTCGCGCAACTGCTCGATGGCGTTTGGCATAACCTCATCGTCGGCGTTATCGGCACCAACGGCAAACTGTGCGGCCTCGGGCACTACAAAATCGTCAGCGCTATCCTCGGGTGCGCTATCCTCGGGAGCGGTAGCTTCGGGAGCTGTTTCGGTCTGTGCAGCCTCTTCGGCAGCAAGTGCAGCAGCCTCTTCGGCTTCCTTCTCAGCCTTGGTCTTGCGTCCGCGCTTTTTGGGCTTAACCTCTTCGGCATCTGGTGCGGGTGTTGGTTCCTCGGCTGGAGCAGCTACGGGCATGTCGGCAAAGAGTGATGGCGTCTCAATCTTCTTGCGTGTGCGGTTTGACTTGGTGTCGAGGTTGCTACCTTCTTCGCCAGTAACTGTATAGACTCGGCTTGTATCTTTTTTTGCGATACGAGTACGCTTGCGCTTTGGGGCATCATCGGCAGAGGCGCTGTTTTCAGCAGCTTTGTCGATGATGGCATAAACTACGGTTTCGAGCTGGTCATCGGGCGAGACCTTGATGCCAAGCTCATCGGCAATACCCACAAGCTGGGGTATGTCCATAGACTCTAATTCTTCTTTTGTATACATATAGTATGTACTTAATACTTTATTATTCTGAAAAAAAATAGTGGAAATGCTTCGCGAACGGAAGCACTGTTTTGAAAAACGATGCAAAGGTACGCATATTTTTGCGAACCACCAAACAAATTCGAAAAAAAATTGTATCTTTGCACCCAAAATTAAAATAATATGGAGATTAAGAAAGCAGAATTCACACTTAGCGCTCCGATGGAGTCGATGTGTCCGAAGGATACAAAACCCGAATATGCGTTCATCGGAAGGTCGAACGTAGGCAAGTCGAGCTTGATAAACATGCTGACTGGCAAGAAGAATTTGGCCAAGACTAGTGCCACACCTGGTAAGACGCTGTTAATAAACCACTTTATTATTAATAATGAGTGGTATCTGGTGGACCTGCCCGGCTACGGATTTGCTAAGCGCTCAAAAAAAGAGGTGCAGAAACTGGAGCAGATGATAAACGGCTACATACTGCAGCGCGAGCAGTTGGTGAACGTATTCCTATTGATAGACGTAAGACTGGAGGCGCAGAAGATAGACCTGGAGTTTATTGAGTGGCTGGGTACTAGCAGTGTGCCATTTGCTATCATTTTTACCAAGGCCGACAAGCTGAGTGCATCAAAGGTGCTGCAGAATGTGACCGCATATAAAAAGGTGTTGAGTGAGACATGGGAGGAACTGCCCCCGATCTTCGTTACATCATCGGAAAAGAAACAAGGACGCGAAGAGGTTCTGGATTATATCGAACAGATAAACAAGGAACTGGCTAATGGCTAAGGAAAATCCATACTTAGACGTGCAGCACCTGACGAAGTCGTTCGGTGCGTTAGTACTGTTTCGCGACCTGAGTTTCTCGATAGCCGAGGGGCAGAAGGTGGGGTTGATAGCCAAGAACGGTACCGGTAAATCTACGTTGCTCTCGATACTAAGCGGTAAAGAGGGATACGATCAGGGTGAGATAATCTTCCGTCGCGATCTGAAGGTTGGTATGCTGGAACAATCGCCTGCATTCGACCCCGCGGAGAGTGTGCTAGATGCTTGCTTTAATCATCAGGGAGATCCTGATAAGGTTTTGAAGGCCAAGCAGATACTGACACAGTTGAAGATACGTGACTTGGAACAGCCGATGGGACAGTTGAGCGGTGGACAGCAGAAACGTGTAGCGCTGGCAAACGTGCTGATAACCGATCCCGACCTGCTGATACTGGATGAGCCTACTAACCATCTGGACCTTGAGATGATAGAGTGGCTGGAGGGATATCTGAACCGTGGCAACAAGACGCTGCTGATGGTTACCCACGACCGATTCTTCCTGGACCGAGTGTGCTCGGTGATATTGGAACTGGACGACCAAACCATCTATACCTATCGTGGTAATTACAGTTACTATCTGGAGAAACGGCAGGAGCGTATTGATAACCGTAGAGCCGAGATAGCCCGAGCCAACAATCTGTATCGCACCGAACTGGAATGGATGCGGCGCATGCCACAGGCTCGCGGTCATAAGGCCCGCTATCGTGAAGAGGCATTCTACGAACTGGAAAAGGTGGCCAAACAGCGCATAGAGGAACGGCAGATGCGATTGAAATCGCGTAATGTGTATATTGGGAGTAAGATATTTGAGTGCCAGTATGTAAGTAAGGCGTTTGAGCGCCCTGATGATGAGCCGCTGACGATACTTAAGGACTTCTATTATAATTTCTCGAGATTTGAGAAGATGGGTATCGTGGGCAATAACGGTACCGGCAAATCAACATTCATAAAGATGCTGCTAGGTCAGGTGGCACCCGACAGCGGAAAATTCGATATCGGCGATACCGTGCGATTCGGCTATTTTTCGCAGGAGGGACTTCAGTTTGACGAGCAGATCAAGGTGATAGATGTGGTTAAGGATATAGCCGAGTATATCGACATGGGCGGTGGTAAGCATCTGACTGCATCGCAGTTTCTACAGCACTTTATGTTTACACCAGAGCAGCAGCACAACTATGTGTACAAGTTGAGTGGTGGCGAACGCCGTAAGCTTTACCTATGTACGGTGCTGATGAAGAATCCAAACTTTCTGGTGCTCGACGAGCCTACCAACGATCTTGATATCGTGACGCTACAGATATTGGAAGAATATCTGCAGGATTTCCCTGGATGTGTAATTGTGGTGAGTCATGACCGCTACTTTATGGATAAGGTGGTAGACCATCTTCTGGTATTCAAGGGTAATGGAGATATTAAGGATTTTCCAGGTAACTATACGCAGTATCGCCAATGGAGTCAGTTGCAGCCTAGCGAGTCTAAGACAAAATTGTCGTCGGCTGCTGGCAAAGCTGTTGCCACTAACAATACTAGTAGTGCTAGTACCTCTAGTGCTGGTAATGTCGCCAGCAGCGGTAAGCGAAAACTCTCCTACAAGGAAAAACGTGAGTTAGAACAGTTGGAAAAGGACATTGAAGCTTTGGAGGCCGAAAAGAAACAGATAGAAGAAGCACTCTGTGGTGGCACAACATCTGTAGACGAAATAACAAAAATGAGTAAGCGCCTGCCTGTACTGAACGAAGAATTGGACGAGAAGAGTATGCGCTGGCTGGAACTGAGCGAGATATGATACAACAACAATATCCATCACAACTACTGGAAAAGGCTGTGCAGGAGTTTTCGAAACTGCCTGGCATAGGTCGAAAGACGGCACTGCGCCTAGTACTGTGGCTGCTTAGGCAGGATGATACCGATGTACTAGCCTTTGCTGAGGCAGTGAGTAAGCTTAAGGCCGAAGTGAAATACTGTAGGGTGTGTCATAATATCAGCGACACCGATGTGTGTCCTATATGCTCAGACCATCGTCGTGATCAGTCGACAGTGTGTGTAGTAGAGAACATACAGGACGTTATGGCTATCGAGAATACTCAACAGTTTCATGGTTTGTACCATGTCTTGGGCGGAGTGATATCGCCTATGGACGGTATGGGGCCTGCCGACATCGAAATAGATTCGCTGATACAGAGAGTGGGCGAGGGTACGGTGAAAGAGGTGATATTGGCGCTTAGTCCTACGATGGAGGGTGACACCACCAACTTTTATATCTATCGCAAATTGGCGCCCAGTGGTGTTAAGGTGAGTGTTATCGCCCGAGGCATAGCTGTGGGCAACGAGTTGGAATATGCCGATGAGGTAACACTTGGCCGATCGATAACTAACAGAACTTTATTTGAAGAAAAATAAAAAACTAAAGATATGAAAGAGACAAGAAACCTGCTGATGACGCTGTTTTGCATACCTATCGGATATGTAGTGGCAGTTGTCATTGCGTTTGAGACTAACATCTTTGAGTCCGGTTTTAATGCTGATGATAAGAATGTGGAGTTTATAATGACAGCGATAATGGAGCTAGTGACACTAGGTACTGTGTTTTTGGCTCTGCGATTGTTTAAATTTAATAAGGTTCACGATGATTTGGTGGCCCGTAAGTATAGTGCCTTGAAAAAGTGGGGACTGTTGCGATTGCTTATGCTAGGTTTGCCAATGATGTATAATACCTATTTATATTATATGTTTATGAACACCACATTCGGTTACATGGCCATCATCCAGATGCTCTGCATGCCGTTTGTGTTTCCATCAAAAAGTCGCTGCGAGGCTGAGGTTGAAGAATGAAACTGAGTGTAATAATAGTTAGCTATAACGTAAGGGAGCTGCTTACCGCATGTATCGACAGTGTGGCTAAGGCAGCTGAGGGTATCGATACTGAGGTGTTTGTAGTAGATAATAACTCGGCCGACGACACTGTGGAGGTTATTGCGCGCGAATATCCGTGGGTACACCTTATTAATAATAAGGAGAATCTGGGCTTTTCGAAGGCCAATAATATCGCTATCCGACAGTCTGAGGGCGAGTATGTGCTTTTGCTTAACCCCGACACTGTGGTGGCCGAGGGTACACTGCGCGGAGTGGTGGAATTTATGGACCAGCATCCCGATGCTGGTGGTGCGGGAGTGAGAATGCACAACGCCGACGGTACACTGGCGCCTGAGAGTCGTAGAGCTGTGCCTACACCCATGGTGGCTGCACGCAAGATGCTGGGATTTACCAAACGTTACTACATGAGTTATCTGTCATGGGACGAACCTGGACAGATAGAGGTTGTGAGCGGCGCCTTCATGATGTTGCGTCGCAAGGCCATCGATCAGGTGGGGATGCTCGATGAAGATTTCTTTATGTATGGCGAGGATATTGATTTGTCGTATCGACTGCTTAAGGGTGGTTGGCAGAACTGGTATTTGCCTTTTGACATTATACACTACAAAGGACAATCAACAGAGAAGTCGGATTTTCGTTATGTGCATGTGTTCTATCAGGCGATGCTCATCTTCTTCCGCAAACACTATAGTCATCTAAGTTTCTTCTTTACATTGCCGGTGAAGGTTGCAATTTACTTCCGTGCATCGCTAGCATTAGCAGACTTGATACGTAAAAAACTGCATCTAGGATGAAACCGATAAAACTAAGAGCCATCGAGCCCGAGGATTTGGATCTGCTGTATCATATTGAGAACGATGTGGAATTGTGGAATGTCGGAACGTCAAACGTGCCATATTCGCGCTACCTGTTACACGACTATGTGGCAAATGCCAAAAATGACATTTACACTGACCGACAGGTACGGATGATGGTGGAAAACGAAGATGGTAAGGTGGTGGGAGTGGTTGATCTGGTGAGTTTCGATCCTGCCAATCGCCGTGCTGAGGTGGGAATAATAATAATGAATGAGTACCGTCGACAGGGTTATGCCACAGCTGTGCTTGAAGTAATAAAAGACTATGCGCTGCGAATTTTACACCTACATTTGCTATATGCGTATGTTGATTGTGATAATAATGCTTCGATAAAACTATTCGAAAAGGTGGGTTTCAGTGAGAACGCAAAAATCAAAGATTGGCTCTTTGATGGCGTAAAATTCCGCGATTCTGTGCTATTTATGTACAGATTTTAGAAAAAATGCTGTTTTTATATTACCTTTGCACCCGCAAATAAGAAAAAGCGTTCTTTGGTGCGTTAGTTCAGTAGGTTAGAATGCCTGCCTGTCACGCAGGAGGTCACGAGTTCGAATCTCGTACGCACCGCAAAGTTTTTTTTCATTCGTTCCATAGTATTTGGTGCGTTAGTTCAGTAGGTTAGAATGCCTGCCTGTCACGCAGGAGGTCACGAGTTCGAATCTCGTACGCACCGCAAGAGTCCATCATGATGCGAATCATGGTGGACTTTTGTTTTTATGTTAGAAAAATCGAAGTTTTTTTAGCAAAATGTTTGTAGATTCAGATTTTTGTTGTAATTTTGCAGCCGAAAATAATACAACGACGACAAAACGACAAAAATAGCGTATGTGTGGAATCGTAGGATACATCGGGAGTAGGGAAGCTTATCCCATACTGATAAAAGGTTTGCGTAGACTGGAATATCGTGGGTATGACAGCGCTGGCGTAGCTCTTATCAATGACAATGGAGACTTGAACGTTTACAAGTCAAAAGGTAAAGTCGATAATCTTTGTGAGTATTGTAATGATAAAAATGTAAGCGGTACCATAGGTATTGCCCATACCCGTTGGGCTACTCATGGTGAACCGTCATCGCGCAATGCTCACCCTCATTATTCGGAGAGTAAGAATCTTGCCATCATCCATAATGGTATCATTGAGAACTATGCTGATTTGAAGGAAAAGCTACAGGCAAAGGGAGTTCATTTTGTAAGTGACACTGATACCGAGGTGTTGGTACAGCTTATAGAATATATTAAGGAACATAAGAAGGTGGACTTGTTGACAGCCGTTCAGGTGGCTCTGTATCAGGTTATCGGTGCCTATGCCATCGCGGTGCTGGATAAGTGCGATGCTAATCAGATAATCTGCGCTCGTAAGCAGAGTCCGCTGGTGGTTGGTATCGGTAAAGACGAGTTCTTCTTGGGTTCAGACGCCAGTCCTATCGTAGAGTACACTGACAAGGTAGTATATCTGGAGGATGGCAACATTGCCGTAATCCGTCGCGGTGAGGATTTACACGTGGTGAACATCCTCGGTGAGGATCAGAATCTGAAGGTTAAGACCGTTGATATCGATCTTGGTCAGATAGAGAAGGGTGGTTATCCCCACTTTATGCTCAAGGAGATTTTTGAGCAGCCAGAGTGTCTGACCAACTGTATGCGCGGACGTGTAAACGTTGAGGCAACTCACGTTACCCTGTCGGCACTTATAGACTATCGTCGCCAGTTGCTTGATGCCAAGCGCGTGGTAATCGTGGCTTGTGGAACATCATGGCACGCAGGACTCATCGGAAAACAGATAATTGAGACACTTTGCCGCATACCAGTAGAAGTGGAATATGCATCAGAGTTCCGCTATCGCAATCCTGTAGTAAGTAAGGGCGATGTAGTAATCGCCATCAGTCAGAGTGGTGAGACTGCTGATACGCTGGCTGCCGTACAGCTCGCAAAGGAGAAAGGTGCATTTATATATGGAATATGTAATGCCATCGGATCATCAATACCACGTGCTACAGATACCGGTACTTATATCCACGTGGGACCTGAGATTGGTGTTGCATCTACCAAGGCGTTCACAGGACAGGTAACAGTGCTCACAATGTTTGCCCTCGCATTGTCGGAGGCCAAGGGTACCGTTGATCGTCAGGAATATCTTAAGATAGTTAAGGGACTGAGTGAGATTCCGATGAAGATACGTGAAGTGCTGCAGACTAACGAGAAGGTAGCTGACTTGGCGCGTACATTTACTTATGCGCACAACTTCCTTTATCTGGGCCGTGGATTCTCGTATCCAGTAGCTCTCGAAGGAGCTCTTAAACTTAAGGAAATTTCATATATCCATGCTGAGGGCTATCCCGCTGCAGAAATGAAGCACGGACCTATCGCTTTGATTGACTCGGATATGCCTGTAGTAGTTATCGCGACACACAACGCAATGTACGAAAAGGTGCTATCGAATATTCAGGAGATAAAGGCTCGTCAGGGCAGGGTGATTGCACTTGTTTCAAAGGGTGATGACACTATATCGAAGATTGCTGATGAGGTGATTGAATTGCCAGATGTCCAGGAATGTCTAGAACCGCTGGTTGCCACAATTCCTCTTCAGTTGTTGGCTTATCACGTTGCCGTTTGCAAAGGTAAGAACGTTGACCAGCCGAGAAACTTAGCAAAATCTGTTACTGTTGAATAAAATCAGGGCGATTCGTTTTCTAAACGTTTCGCCTTTTTTATAAAAGAGAATATAGGTATTTTAAAGAAAGAATATGAGAGATGTAACACTGGTCCTTTCGGACGGAACAAAATTTCATGGCAAGAGCTTCGGTAGCGAGCAGCCCGTGGCAGGCGAAGTGGTGTTCAATACTGCGATGATGGGGTATCCAGAGTCGCTGACAGATCCTAGCTACGCCGGGCAGTTGATGACCCTTACTTACCCTCTAGTAGGAAACTACGGAGTTCCACCATTCACCGTAGAGAAAAATGGTCTAGCCACATTTATGGAGAGCGACAAGATCTACGCTTCGGCCATAATCGTGAGTGACTATAGCCAAGCTTATTCGCACTGGAATGCAAACGAGAGTCTGGCCGACTGGCTAAAGCGTGAGGGTGTGCCCGGCATCACTGGAATAGACACACGCGAGCTGACAAAGGTGCTTCGCGAGCACGGTGTGATGATGGGACAGATAATATTTGACGATGAGCCCAATAATGTCCCCACTGCTGAATATGAAGGAGTGAACTGGGTAGACAAGGTAAGTTGCAAGGATGTGATACGATACAACGAAGGTGTAGGTAGAAAGGTGGTAATGGTAGACTGCGGTGTAAAGAATAATATCATACGTTGTCTGATAAACCGTGGTGTTGAAGTAATCCGTGTGCCTTGGAATTACGATTATACCGGCATGGAGTTTGATGGACTATTTCTGGCTAATGGTCCTGGCGACCCGGATATGTGTGTGGATGCTGTTGAGATACTGAAAAAACAGATGTCGGTTTCGCGCAAACCTATCTGTGGAATATGTATGGGTAACCAGTTGCTTGCCAAGGCCGGTGGTGCTACCATATATAAACTGAAGTATGGTCACCGTTCGCACAATCAGCCTGTGCGTGAGGTGGGTACTAACCGCTGCTATGTTACATCTCAGAACCATGGCTATGCAGTCGATGCATCGACACTTGGAAATGACTGGCGTGAGCTCTTTGTAAACATGAATGACGGCTCGAACGAGGGCATACGTCATCTTTCACATCCTTGGTTTTCAAGCCAGTTCCATCCCGAGGCATGCTCGGGTCCTGTTGACACAGAATTTATGTTTGACCGTTTTATTGAGACATTATGAAAGATAACAGTATTAAGAAGGTATTGCTGCTGGGTAGCGGCGCATTAAAAATCGGCGAGGCCGGTGAGTTCGACTATAGTGGCTCACAAGCCCTGAAGGCACTGCGCGAAGAGGGTATAAAAACGGTATTGATTAACCCGAATATCGCCACCGTACAGACATCAGAGGGTGTGGCCGATGAGATATATTATCTGCCTGTTCAGCCATATTTCGTGGAGCGTGTGATTGAGAAAGAGCGCCCTGATGGAATACTGTTGGCATTTGGCGGTCAGACTGCACTTAACTGTGGTGTGGAACTCTATCAGAGTGGCGTTTTAGAGAAATATGGAGTGAAGGTGCTAGGTACTCCGGTACAGGCTATCATGGATACTGAGGACCGTGAGCTCTTCGTTAAGAAACTGGATGAGATAGGAGTAAAGACCATCAAGAGCGAAGCTTGCTCGGATATCGAGAGCGCTCGCAAGGCTGCTGCCACATTGGGATACCCTGTAATCTTGCGTGCTGCATACGCATTGGGCGGATTGGGGTCTGGTTTCTGCGACAATGAGGATGAACTGGATAAGCTCGCAGAAAAAGCCTTTGCATTCTCACCGCAGGTATTGGTAGAGAAATCGCTGAAGGGTTGGAAAGAGATAGAGTATGAGGTGGTAAGAGATAAGTACGACAACTGTATTACAGTATGTAATATGGAGAACTTTGACCCACTAGGAATCCATACCGGTGAGTCTATTGTTATAGCTCCATCACAGACACTTACCAACTCAGAGTATCATAAGCTACGTGCACTGGCTATCAAGATTATTCGTCATATAGGTATCGTGGGTGAGTGTAATGTGCAGTATGCCTTCGACCCACAGTCGGAAGACTATCGAGTAATCGAGGTTAATGCGCGACTGAGCCGTTCTTCAGCATTGGCATCAAAGGCTACAGGCTATCCTTTGGCATTTGTAGCTGCCAAATTGGGTATGGGTTACGGATTGTTCGAACTGAAGAATTCGGTAACTAAAACTACATCGGCATTCTTTGAACCTGCGCTTGACTATGTGGTATGTAAGATTCCACGTTGGGACCTGTCAAAGTTCCATGGTGTTGATAAGGAATTGGGTTCGTCGATGAAGTCGGTAGGCGAGGTGATGGCTATCGGTCGCAACTTTGAGGAAGCAATCCAGAAAGGACTGCGTATGATAGGCCAGGGCATGCACGGATTTGTTGAGAACAAGGAACTGAAGATTACTGATATTGATGCCGCACTGCGCGAGCCAACCGACAAGCGTATCTTCGTTATATCGAAGGCAATGCATGACAAACAATATGATATCGACCGCATACATGAGTTGACAAAGATTGACAAGTGGTTCCTGCAGAAGTTGAAACACATCATCGACATAGATGAGCTGCTGAAGAAGCAGAATATCAATACGCTGGAAAAGAAACTGCTACGCGAGGCTAAGGTGTATGGATTTACCGACTTCCAGATTGCTCGTGCCATCGGACTGGAGGGCGAATGTCGCAATATGCACGAGGCTCTGCTGTTAGTTCGTAATCGCCGTAAGCAGTTTGGCATTCTGCCTGTAGTTAAGCAGATTGACACCTTGGCCGCCGAGTATCCCGCACAAACCAACTATTTGTATGTGACCTATAGCGGTGTGGCTAGCGATATACAGTTTGAAAACGACAAGAAGAGTATCATCGTGCTTGGTTCGGGCGCTTATCGCATCGGTTCGTCAGTAGAGTTTGATTGGTGTGGTGTTCAGGCATTGAATACTATTCGCAAGGAAGGGTGGCGCTCAGTTATGATAAACTACAATCCCGAAACAGTGTCGACTGACTATGACATGTGTGATCGTTTGTATTTCGACGAGTTGACGTTTGAACGTGTGCTTGATATCATTGATATGGAGCAACCACATGGTGTGATAGTATCTACCGGTGGTCAGATTCCAAATAACCTCGCAGTATATTTGGACGAACAGCATGTGAACATTCTCGGTACCCAAGCTGTAGATATTGACGGAGCAGAGGATCGCGCCAAGTTCTCGCAGATGCTGAACGAGATAGGTGTGAACCAGCCAGAGTGGAGCGCACTTACATCAATGGAGGACATTGACAGGTTTGTAGACAGAGTAGGATTCCCTGTATTGGTACGTCCATCTTACGTGCTCTCAGGTGCTGCTATGAACGTATGCTCAAACAAGGAAGAGTTGGAGAAGTTCTTGCAACTAGCTGCTAATGTCTCTGAGGATCACCCTGTAGTAGTTTCGAAGTTTATTGAGCATGCCAAGGAAATTGAGATGGATGCAGTGGCCAAGGATGGTGAGATACTAGCTTACGCAATAAGTGAACATATCGAGTTTGCTGGAGTACACTCGGGAGATGCTACTATACAGTTCCCTCCACAGAAATTGTATGTTGAGACGGTGCGTCGTATCAAGCGTATCTCTCGTCAGATAGCAAAAGCACTGCACATCAATGGTCCGTTCAATATCCAGTATATGGCCCGCGAGAACGATATTCTAGTTATCGAGTGTAACCTGCGTGCGTCGCGTAGTTTCCCATTCGTAAGCAAGGTACTTAAGCTTAACCTTATCGATCTGGCTACTAAGGTAATGCTAGGTCTGCCAGTGGAGAAACCTGCTAAGAATCTGTTTGACCTTGACTATGTAGGTATTAAGGCTTCGCAGTTTAGCTTTAACCGTCTGCAGAAGGCCGACCCAGTGCTCGGGGTTGACATGGCGTCAACCGGTGAGGTAGGATGTATCGGTGATAATACCGACACTGCTCTGCTCAAGGCAATGCTGAGCGTAGGTCATCGTATTCCCAAGAAGACTGTTCTGCTGTCAACTGGTTCGGCCAAACAGAAAGCCGAAATGCTTGATGCCGCCAAGCAGTTAGTAGACAATGGTTACGAACTATATGCTACAGGAGGTACTTCTAGATACCTCACAGACAACGGAATTGATAACACATTGGTGTATTGGCCATCGGAAGATTCACAGCCTCAGGCGCTCGACCTGTTGCATGAGCATAAGATTGACATGGTGGTAAATATTCCAAAGAATCTTACTACTCATGAACTGATAAATGGATACAAGATTCGCCGTGCTGCCATCGATCTTAATGTGCCTTTGATTACTAATAGTCGACTTGCAAGTGCATTTATACATGCGTTCTGTAACATTAAATTGAACCAAATTGGTATCAAATCTTGGTCAGAATATAGGTAGAATCGTACGAAATTGAAAAAAATGGTGTAATAATTTGGTTATTTCAAATTATTGCACTATTTTTGCAAAGTCATATTCAACTTTTTATGGAGTATTACTGACTAAAGTCATGGATGTAGTAGATACACTAGAATCTAAAATAAACCGCAGTGAGTATAAAATACTTATTGTAGATGATGTAGTAAGCAATGTCTTACTACTAAAGATTTTGTTGACCAACGAGAAGTTCCAGGTATGTACTGCGAACAATGGTACAACTTGTATTGAACAGGCTAGAAAAGAACACCCCGACTTGATTCTATTAGATGTGATGATGCCTGATATTAGCGGTTTTGATACTGCTGTGGTGTTGAAGAAGGATGAGGAAACTAAGGAAATTCCCATCATTTTTCTTACGGCATTGAACACTCCACAGGATTTGGTGCATGGATTTCAGGTAGGAGCAAGTGACTTCTTGACTAAGCCATTTAATAAGGAAGAACTAGTGATGCGTGTGATGCAGCAGATATCTCTTGTTGCTGCTAAACGTATTATCGAACAGCAGAATCGTGACCTGCGCGCTACTTTGGCTAACCGTGATAAGATGTATTCGGTTATCGCTCATGACCTTCGTTCACCAATGGCTAGCATCCGTATGGTGTTGAATTTGGTCGTTGCCTCTACATCTCCGGAAGCTGTTGGTCAGGAACTCTATGAACTGTTGGATAGAGCAAACCGCGAATCAGAGGATGTTCACGACCTGTTGGACAACCTGTTGAAGTGGACCAAGAGTCAGACCGGACGACTGAATGTGGTAGTTCAGGATCTTGAATTGAACGATATTATACCTGGCGTAGTAGATATTTTTGAAATGATTGCTCAGACTAAACACATTAAACTAGATTTGCAGCCTTCGTCGAGCAGTTTAGTTGTGACTGCTGATAATGATATGCTGAAGACAGTAATGCGTAATTTTCTTTCGAATGCTATTAAGTTTTCGCCCGAGAATTCGACTATCGAAATTAAGATGGTTGCCGAAGGCGATTTCGCAAAGATCAGTGTTACCGACCATGGTGTAGGAATTGCTGCCGACCGAATAGGTTCTATATTTAAGAAAGGTGATACAACCTACGGAACTGGTGGAGAGGAAGGCTCGGGACTCGGACTACAGCTGTGTCAGGATTTTGCACGGAAGAATGGTGGTGACTGTTATGTTGAGTCGGTCGAAGGTCAAGGTAGTACTTTTAGTTTTACAGTTCCGTTAAAAAAATGATGAATACACCTATTTATATTATAGAGGAATCTAAACTTCGCCGTAACCTCAAGCTTATCGCTGATGTTGCGGCGAATGCTGATATAGAGATTATACTTGCCTTTAAGGCATTTGCGCTTTGGAAAACATTCCCCATATTCCGCGAGTATATAAATAGTACTACGGCCAGTTCTTTGTCGGAGGCTCGTTTGGCGCTCGAAGAGTTTAAGGCACCAGCTCATACCTATTCGCCTGCATATACCGAGGAGGAATTTCCGGAGATTGTAAAATGCTCATCGCATCTTACGTTCAATTCGCTCTCGCAGTATGAGCGATTCCATGATCAGGCTAAGTCTGTGTCAATTGGAATAAGGGTTAATCCTGAATATTCAGAAGTAGGCACATTATTATATAATCCATGTGCACCAGGTACACGCTTTGGTGTGACTGCTGACAAATTACCTGATGAACTGCCAAGCGATATCGAAGGTTTCCATTGTCATTGTCATTGCGAAAGTGGTGCCGACGTATTCCAGCGTACGTTAGCTCATATCGAAGAGAAGTTTGCAAGGTGGTTTCCGCAGTTGAAATGGATTAATTTTGGAGGTGGTCATCTGATGACACGTAAAGACTATGATGTGGATTTGCTGGTAAAGTTGATGAGAGACTTTAAGAAACGTTATCCATGGTTGAAGGTTATACTTGAACCAGGAAGTGCTTTTGCCTGGCAAACTGGCCCACTAGTATCGCATGTAGTCGACATAGTAGAAGATAAAAGTATCAAAACAGCAATATTGGATGTAAGTTTTACATGTCATATGCCAGATTGTTTGGAGATGCCATACATGCCCGAAGTGCGTGGTGCAGGAATAGTAGAAATGGATAAAGCAATCGAACCAATGACATATAGACTTGGAGGCAATAGCTGTTTGAGTGGAGATTTTATGGGTTCTTGGTCTTTTGATCATGAACTAAAAATTGGTGAGGAAGTGATTTTCGAAGATATGATTCACTACACAACTGTTAAAACTTGCACTTTTAACGGAATTTTACATCCGGCAATAGGAATGTTACATACAGATGGAAGTATGGAGATTTTGAAGAGTTTTGGGTATGAAGATTATAGAAATCGTATGGATTAGGCCTATAATTGTAAATAAATCGATAAAATGACACTTTTTTTGAAAAAAAATCGCAGAAAAGTTTGTCAGTTAAAAAAAAAGCATTACCTTTGCACCCGCAATCAAGAGAGATGCCTCTGATAAAGAGAATAACGCGGAAATAGCTCAGTTGGTAGAGCACAACCTTGCCAAGGTTGGGGTCGCGGGTCCGAGTCCCGTTTTCCGCTCACTTGTTGAACAAAAAAGAGTCATTAAGGAATGGCCTTGCCCAGGTGGCGGAATTGGTAGACGCGCACGTTTCAGGTGCGTGTGCCGCGAGGCGTGCAGGTTCGAGTCCTGTTCTGGGCACTCTTTTTTATTCAGCGTATGTTGGAGAGGTGGCGGAATTGGTAGACGCGCTACTTTGAGGGGGTAGTGTCAATTGCGACGTGGGAGTTCGAGTCTCCTCCTCTTCACCATTTTTATTTGAAATATTTGCGGAAATAGCTCAGTTGGTAGAGCACAACCTTGCCAAGGTTGGGGTCGCGGGTTCGAGTCCCGTTTTCCGCTCTTATTATTTAGGAAACCACATCTTTTTCAAACACAATGAATTTATACTTGAGATATTTTGACCGAGAAACTCTCGTGACTACTGTTGACGAGGCAATTGATTTTTTGAGTTCAATCGAAGAAATCGAGATGAATCCACTCCTTGAGGCTGATATACGTGAATATGCTTCGAGTGATGTATATTATCCAAAAAGATATAAGGTTCATCCTAGAGTATATTTCATTATTATTAAGACAGAAGCACAGACAATGCAAGATTTTAAAGATAAAAAGGCTGTTCATGAGCCAGAAAATATTGATCAGTCATCTAAAAATACTCCAATCCTTATGCGCCTAAACGAAATTAATGATGGTTGGTATGAGGGGGTTATAGATTTTAAGCGTGTGTTACTTGTTCCTGGTACTGGAAAATTCCAATATCGTGATACTCAGTTTGTGGCTCGCCTTAAGGCTGTATCAGGTATGGAATGTTACGACCGAATGATTGACTATTTGAGAGACAGAGTTGATGCTCGTAGTCAGTTCCCATCACCCAAGGGGAAGAATTTTAAGTTCCGCTACTTGGGCAGAGCAAAATAAATCCTTTATAATAGACAATTATGAATAAAGTAATGCTCATAGGCAATGTTGGTCAGGACCCTGAGGTCAGGTATGTTGAACAGGGGGTGGCTGTAGCTCGTGTTAAACTTGCAACGACCGAACGTGGTTACACACTTCAGAATGGAACTCAGGTTCCCGATCATACAGATTGGCATAATGTGATACTATGGCGCAGATTAGCTGAGATTGTAGAGAAGTATGTGCATAAAGGCGATAAGCTATATATAGAGGGACGTATCCGTTATACTACTTATGATGATAAGCAGGGCCAGCGTCGTTATGCTACAGAGATCTGGGCTGATAATATGGAAATGCTTACACCAAAATTAGACAATGGATTATCTTCAACAAATCCTGAATGAAGTTACAATCATGACGCCCTCGCTAGGGGCTTTGATTGCAATTTTGATTGCAGGTATACTACTTATCTTCTCAGGCTTCGCTTCGGGGTCTGAGATAGCGTTTTTTTCACTTTCTCCTACAGATCTAAGCGAACTGGATGAGGAGAAAAATGATTCGGACCGCAAAATCCGTCAACTGCGTGAGGATTCTGAGCGTACACTGGCTACGATTTTGATTACCAATAATCTTGTGAACGTAACCATTATTATGCTCTGTAACTATTTCTTTGCTCATGTTATAGACTTTGGAGGCGCTTATTGGTTGCAGTTTGTAGTAATCACAGTATTACTTACTTTTTTGCTGTTGCTTTTTGGTGAGATTATGCCAAAGGTGTATGCTGGGCAGAAGGCATTGTCTTTTTGTCGTAAGGTTTCTGGTAGCATAATGATTCTGCGTAAGGTGTTTTATCCTCTGTCATCTATACTGATTCGCTCGGGTATAATAGCTGAGAAAGTGGTTCAAAAGGAGAACCATGTGCTGAGTGTGGATGATTTGGAACAGGCTCTCGAACTTACTGATGAAGAGGAACTGAAAGACGAGAAGGATATGCTTGAGGGCATTGTGCGCTTTGGAGATGAGACGGCTAAGGAGGTTATGACCAGTCGACAAGATGTGGTTGACCTGGACTTTAGTCTTCCTTTCCCCGATGTATTGAAGTGTATTGTTGAGAATAACTATTCTCGTATACCAGTTTATCAGAATACTATCGATAATATACGTGGAATCCTTTATATCAAAGACTTACTCCCGTATCTGTCGAAGCCTGCTACTTTCCGTTGGCAGTCGCTTATCCGTCCACCATATTTTGTGCCAGAAACAAAGAAAATAGATGATCTGCTACGTGAGTTCCAGGAGAATAAGGTACATATTGCTATTGTGGTCGATGAGTTTGGTGGAACCAGCGGCATCATTACGCTCGAGGATATCCTTGAAGAGATTGTAGGCGAGATAAATGATGAATATGACGAGGAAGAGAAATCATATACCCGCATAAATGCAAATACCTACATTTTTGAAGGCAAGACATTATTGAGTGATATATATAAGATTTTGGATCTTGACGATGAGACTTTCGAAGATGTTGAAGGTGACGCCGACTCATTGGCTGGACTATTGCTTGAGATTAAGGGGGACTTTCCCGAACTGCACGAACGTTTGGATTATAAGAACTTTACTTTTGAGGTGACAGAACTGGATGGTCATCGCATATCGAAGATCAAGGTCGTAATCCATGATACAAAGAAGTAATTACCAACCATAATTACTCCAATCCACGGCATAATACCATTGAAGGTTTTTTATGCGTGCATTGTACTTGAAGTACGATCTGTCATATTTTGTCTGCGGGAAGAACATGCTAATGCATCCGTAGGTTGTTTCGTCTGTTGGAAACAGTTTAAATCGGTTGCGTATCAGTGAGTATATAGTCATCCATCTTCTTGAAACTAATGAATACACAACTGCTTTGTTGTATGCGGAGAGCCACTGAGAATAATCAGTTGGTGGTGCGTATTTTTGGATAACAGATTTTATATCGTACATTATTGGATAGTCATATCCAAAATAGTAAGGAAGATATGCAAGGTCTAATTCTTCAGGATTGTTTGTTGCAAATGATTTCAACACCTGATTAGTAGCTTTTGCTAAATCCTCCATTTTTGATAGATCTATTGCAGAGAGCGGAACGCTGTAGCCAATTAGATAAGAATTTGAAGATTTATCAGTGTATGGAGGCATTTGATATGCTTCCATAAAGAAATCGTAGTAAGTGTCGCATATCTCCTTATAGAATGTGGCTGATTGTGAAAATAGTTTTGGTAATAGTATGTGATATGGAGCACCTTCGCCAGGAATTTCTGCAGGAGAACCTATTAGGTAGTCTGCTACATTTCGTAGTTCGTATGCGCTTTCGACACACATAAAACAGCAGCAGTCGGCAAGGATATATTTAAATTTGGGCAGGCCTTCTAGAGCCTTCGCCAATTGGGTGATATTCATCCATTTTTCTGAACCGCTATTATCCCAACCTTTATCTTGTCCGTAAGCGCGGTTTAATTTGCGTGCAGAAGCTATGGTGTCATTGGTAACTGTCCAACCTGTGGCATGGCCCCATAATACTAAACTATAGTTTTCAGATGGGTAATGATCTATCGTCCATTTTACAATTTCACGAAATATTTCAGGATCACTAGCGTAGAAATCGCTGTCAAAGCGGTAAACCTCGGTGACTTTACCATTAGCAATCTCTACTATGTGTGGGGTGTTGTTGGTTCCTACAGAGTCGATAAATGCGATGAGACGTTGATCTTTGGAAAGAAGGTAAGAACCTTGTTTCATTTCCTCTAAATCGTCAGCAAGATATGATTCGTTAGGGTTTTCGTAATCATTTGTAAGGCTATTCTCACCAGACATATAAACTAATACAGTATGCATAGCAGATGCTGGTGCTGGCTCTAAATCATCCTTCTTAGAGCATGAATAAGATACAAAAAGTACTATAATAGCAATAATTAATCTGTTCATAAATCAATTTTTGCGGCAAAGGTACGAATAAATAAGAAATAATGGCTATTTTTTAATTGTTTTTTGCTATCTTTGCAGCAAACTTTTCGAAGGGTCGAAAGTAAAGGCGTGATATAACTGGTCGTCCATTCCCCGTTTCACGGGGTCTGTCCGACGAGAAAAATA
>ONYZ01000097.1 GCA_900322175.1 uncultured Prevotella sp. | reverse complement strand
CTGCGAAGAGATCGTAGGTCGTTATAAAGCAGTAATCAGAACAATTTCAGGCGTGTATAGTTCAGAATCAAAGAACGACAAAGACTTCGAGGAGGCCAAACGCCTTACCGACGAGTTTGCTCAGAAGGAGGGTCGCCGTCCACGTATCTTCGTTGCCAAGATGGGTCAGGACGGTCACGACCGTGGTGCAAAGGTAGTGGCAACAGGTTATGCCGACTGCGGCTTTGACGTGGATATGGGACCACTGTTCCAGACTCCTGAAGAGGCTGCCCGTCAGGCTGTCGAGAACGATGTGCACATCGTAGGTGCTTCGTCGCTCGCTGCCGGTCACAAGACCCTTATCCCACAGCTCATCGACGAGCTCAAGAAGTTGGGTCGTGAGGACATTATGGTAACTGCTGGAGGTGTTATCCCCGCACAGGACTACGACTTCCTCTACAAGGCTGGCGTAGCTTGTATCTTTGGTCCTGGCACTCCGATACCGTATTCTGCTATTCAGATGATGAAGATATTGTTAGACAAAGAATAAATGAAAAAAGTAGATGTTGTGATAATCGGAGCCGGTCCTGCCGGCTCCGTTTGTGGTAGCTTATTGAAGCAGGCTGGGGTAGACTGCGTGATTGTAGATCATGCCGATTTCCCGCGCGATAAGGTTTGTGGTGGTGGATTGACGGTTAAGGCGTGGCGACTGCTTGATTCGCTTCTGCCTGGACTTACTTACGATTTCCGTCCAATAAACCGCATCCGCCTCCAGTTCGAGAACGATGCCGTGTGCGAGTTTAATGCCGAATATCCCATCCGCATGACGTTGCGCAAGGATTTTGATAATTCTCTGCTTCAGTATTATAAACAAGCTGGCGGTGAGCTTATAAAGGGCTCGTTCGCTCGCTTTAAACAGCAGGACGATGGACGTGTGCTAGTAAGACTGAAGTCGGGCGAAGAGTTCCTCTGTAAATATCTTGTAGCCGCCGATGGTGGTAACAGCCGTATCTGCCGTCAGATAGCAGGACCGGTTGATATGAAGCGACATGCACTCTTCCTTGAGTATTATGTAGATGGCGAGCAGCATGACGATGTGTTTGTTCACTTCTCGCATCAGTACAAACCTGGTGTATTCTATCGTTTCTCAAGCAACGGACGCGATATGTATGGCTTTGCCTCTGTCGATACCAACGAGGACTATCCGCGCCATCTTGGCAAGTTCCGCGAGACGCTCACCAAGTTTCAGGTGTCCAAGGGAAATGTTCGTGGAGCATACATTCCGCTCAGGACGGTTTGTTCGCCTACCGATAATGTCATCCTAATTGGCGATGCTGGCGGATTCCCCAACAAGCTTACAGGCGAGGGGCTTTACGATGCTTTCAAGACGGCCTATAATGCCAGCCGAGCCATTATTGAGAACAGATCATTCAAGGATACCAATAGCGAGGTGTTCCGTAAGATGCAGAATCAGCAGAAGGTATACGACTTCTTCTTCAGCCGTTTCGGTTTCTGGCTGGTTCGCCGACTCCTACATCACCCTGGAGCTATCAAGTGGCTCTTCGATACAAAGATGAAACGCGAAAAATTTGCAAATAAATGAGAAAAGTTGATGTATTAATAGTAGGAGCTGGTCCTGCAGGTTCTGTTTGTGGTTATCTGTTGAAGAAGACTGGAGTATCGTGCTTGCTTATCGATCATGCTACATTCCCTCGTGATAAACTGTGTGGTGGCGGACTTACTCCAAAGTGTTGGAAACTTCTTGATGAGCTTATTTCTGGCATCAAGTATGAGTACAACAGTATTCGTAATATCCGCTTAACGGTTGAAGACAAACATTGTTGTGATTTTACGGCAGAGGCCGAGCTTCGTATTGTAAAGCGCAAGGAGTTCGACAACCAGTTGCTTGAACTCTATAAGTCTGTAGGTGGCGAGTTCCTTCAGGGGGCATTCCTTCGTTACGACGAACAGCCTGATAGATTGGTAGTTACGTTGAAATCGGGCGAGCAGATAGCGTGTCGTTATCTGGTGGGTGCCGATGGCTCTACCAGTACTGTACGTCACTTCTTGACGGGCAATCACGACAATGGCTTCCTGATTCTTGAGCAGTATGAGAAGAAGGCTCCTGAAAATAGAATAGAGGTGGGGTTGTCGAGTAAGCACAACCTGAGGGGATATTATTACCGCTTCCCTAACAGCGAGTTCGATGCTGTCGGTTATGGTGCCAATGGGTCTACAGCGCATACCTTCCAAACATTCCGCGATATACTGAAGGAGAAGAATATCCCTGAGACCCAGTTGCGTGGATGTCACATTTATCTTAAGAACGATTATCCTCTAAACGATCGTGTCATCTTGATTGGTGATGCAGGCGGATTTGCCAGCCGTGTTACCTCCGAGGGTATAAAAGCCGCTTTCGAGACAGCCCGCAATGCTACCGAGGCAATTAAGAGTGGTCGCCCCTTCCGTGAGGTTAACGCCCCGTTGTTTGCTAAGATGCAGAAAGAAGAGCGTTTTGCTCATTTCTTTTTTAAGCCGTCGACAATCAGGATGCTGGGTTGGCTATGTAGTACTCCACGAGTCGTTAAGTGGTGTTTCGATCGCGCTTTGCGCCCCTGATGATGATAGTAATAAGAAAAAGCTCCCTCAGTTTTGGGGAAGCTTAATTCTTTCTGTTTGTAGTTAAATAAGTAAGTCTTGCTCGTTAATCATAAACGCCTTGTTATCCTTTTTCAAGTAGATTTGCAAATTGCTGAAGTAACCTGTTAGTTGGATTTCAGCCAGATTTATCTGGGCGTCTTCCTCCTGCAGGTACTCTTTGGCTTTGGCCAATAAACTGGTAAATTCCAGTTCCTTCTTGTCTGTGTCCAAAACCGAAACCCATTCGCTCTTCTCGCGGTTGCCGATAACAAATTTACTACTCATAACTGCTACTCTTTTTATTGTGATGTAGTTTGTTGTTTTGCATGATTGCGAATGCAAAGATAAGCACTTTTTGCTTACAACGTATCACTACACCCTCAAAAATCAATGTAAACGTTTGAGTAAATCACCAGCAAGCTTCTTTTAGAAGTTCTTTCTTACACCCTGCCACTCGGGGAACTTCATTTTCAGATACTCATCGTCCAGAAACAGGGCCGATTGTCCCACCTTGTCCTTAAGCTGCCAGTCCAGCCATTTCACTACAGCCTTGGCATAGTTGCCGCCATGCTTCTCGTAGTATGTTCCGCTGTGTCCGTCTTTAGAGTTCAGCATCACAACCGGGATGTCGTTGCCTATGCGCTCGTAGTCCTTTTGGGCGTTGGCATGAGCTATGTCGGCTGGACCGCCTATCATGTAGAACATTGGCTGATGCAGGTTCTTCAGACACTCCTTGGTCGCACCCATCATCTCCATGTCGCCGATACCTGTGTTCAGCATCACGCATGTCTTGATACGTGGGTCGTATGCGATAGCCAGTACCTGTGCACCTCCGCACGACTGCCCCATAGCTGCCACACGGTCCAGTGCCAGACAGTGGTAGTACTCCGAACCCTGTGTGGCGTTCTGCTCTGTAAGCCAGTCCAGCACCTCAAGCAGCATCTTAGGGTATGTACTGAACTGTGGTGCAGCTGGCTGCTGCTGTTTCTTAGCCTTCTTAGCGTTTTTTGCAGCCAGTGCTCTCTGCTTGGCCTGTTCCTCCTGCTGTGCCTTCTTCTCCTCGGCAGTCATAGGCAGTATTTTCTCGCCGTTAGCCATCACCACCTCGCCCTTTGTGGCAGGGTAGGCAGCCTTCAGCACACCGCGCCACTGTGCCATCACGTCGGCCTCGTCATACGGACCTATAGCAGCAGCTACATAGCCATACGATGCCACCTCGCTCAGCAGCAGTCGCATCTCCACGTTATTATTAAAACAAGCACCGTTGGCATACACTATCACGGGCAGTGCACCTTTCTGTGCCACCACCTCCTTCAGGTTCTGCGGACGATAAACCGTAAACCCAGTGCAAGAGGCATCGCCAACCACTTCCGACTTAAAAGGGCCAGTTCCGCCTTCTTCCACCACTTGTCTGTTAACTGTCTGGGCTCCTGCGCCCATACTCATGGCGATCATCATCGCCGCAATAAATACTTTTCTCATAGTTGATAATTTATTAATGATCACGTAATTGCCTTCTTCTTCTATATAACTAAATCTTAACGCATTGACAATCAAGAAAAAGCGCATGCGGCACTTTCGTTCTGTAGTCGCAGGATTTTAGCCTGTAACCTCTC
>ONYZ01000098.1 GCA_900322175.1 uncultured Prevotella sp. | reverse complement strand
GGGGAACATACGAGCAATCTGGAACACACCGGCTACCACCATCGTAGCAGCGTGGATGAGTGCAGAAACAGGCGTCGGACCCTCCATGGCATCGGGCAGCCAGATGTGCAACGGGAACATGGCACTCTTACCGGCACCACCGATGAACATCAGCACGAGGGCTGTAGGCAGGATAAAGCCTGCGGCAGCAACAGCCTTGGCAGCATTGCCTGCAATGAACGGAGTAGTACCCTCGCCCATCACAATATTTCCTGCAAACGAGAAGCTGAACGAGTCGGTGTAGTAACCGAACATCAGGATACCGATGAGGAAGAACATATCGGCGAAGCGCGTCACGATGAAAGCCTTCTTAGAGGCAGCAATGGCGGGCTTCAACGGATAGTAGAATCCAATCAACAGATAAGAGCTGACACCCACGAGTTCCCAGAAGGTGTACATCTGGAAAATGTTAGTGGCAACAACCAGTCCAAGCATTGACATGGTGAACAGGCTCAGGAAAGCGTAGTAACGTTGGAAGCCTTTCTCACCGTGCATGTAGCCGAACGAATAGATATGTACCATCAGCGAGACTGTCGAAATGACAATCAGCATCATGACCGAGATGGGATCCAAGAGGATACCCATGTCGAAATGCAGATTGCCCAGAGGCAGCCAAGTGAAGTTATAGGGAACGATGGTAGCGTATGTACCATCAGCCAGACGGTCGGCACCGAAATAGGTGAATGCCGTCAGGTAAGATAATACCGTCACTAGTCCCAAAGATGTGGTGCCGATAAGACCTGCAGTCTTATGCGACATCTTCATGCCAGCAAGCGCAAGAATCACAAAGGACAGCGCAGGCAGCAGAAGGATCAGAAATGAATAACTATAAACTGTTTCCATAACCATTTACCATTTCATATTCTTGATACTGTCAACGCCATCACTCTTGAAGTTGCGATAGACATTGATGATAATTGCAATAGCTACTGCCGACTCTGCTGCAGAGACACCTATGGAGAAAAGGGTCATGAACATACCCTCCATAGAGCCTGGGAACAACAGACGATTGAAAGCTGCGAAATTGATGTCAACGGCATTCAAAATCAACTCAACAGAGATGAGCATGGCAATGAGGTTGCGACGGGTAATGAAGCCGAAGACGCCAATGAAGAACAATAGTGCACTCAGCACAAAATAAAATTCTACAGGTACCATAACTTACTTCTCCTCCTTTTCTTTACGTGCAACAACCAAACCACCAATGATGCAAGCCAACAGGAACAGCGAAATGAACTCGAAGGGAAGTACATACTGATACTTGTCAGCACCCACGAGAGCTGTTCCAATAGATTTCATCGGCACCTCAACATTAGGAGCAGCCATAGCGGCATACAAATACTGATTCTTAAGCAATACCAATACCACTGTGGCACAGCCAACGATGGTAAGCAATCCGCCCCAAAGAACGCGACTACCTTTCATACGTTCTGTCAAACCCTGCAAGGTACGCTTGTTGACCAACTGGATGGCAAAGACATAAATCATCGTCACGCCACCAGCATAGACGGATATCTGAGCAGCACCCAGATAGGTATAATCGAGCAGGAAGTAAAGACCTGCTACGCCAAAGAGCACAAACAACATAAATGTTGCTGCTCGCATGATTCTAGTTGTTGTCACACACATGATGGCAGAGCCAAGGATGACAACAGCAAGAATGCAAAACATTACTAAATCTGCCATAGTCTTTACTTCGTTTTTGTATTAAACTTACCGATAGTCAGTGAAGCACCACCTTCTATGAGGTTGGGCAGCGAGCCTCCCTGATAAACCTCTTTATCCAGGTGGAGAACCAGTTTGCTGCGGTCGAACACTGCATTCTCGAAATCGTTAGTAAACTCAATAGCGTCGAAGTTGCAGGCGTTCGTACAGAGTTGGCAGAACATACAGTCGCCAAGGTCGTACTGATAATCGTCAAGCACCTTCTTTTTCTTACCCGTTTCTGGATCCTCAGCCATGTGACTTACTATTTTGATGGTTCCATTGGGGCAAGACTTTTCACATAATGTGCAAGCGGTACACTTGTAGCTTCCATCCTCGTTACGCTTAAATGTCAAGCGACCGCGATGACGCTTAGCCACATGCAGTGTGGTCTTGCGGTTCTCGGGATACTGCTCTGTCGACTTGTTGGTGAAGAAGTCCTTGAAGTATTCCTTCCAGGTGGTCTTCATACCAATGGCTAAAGTCTTCAAACCGTGCCCGATTTCTCCGAAATATGTTTTGTTATCTTCCATTGCTATACCTTATTTTATATATAAGCCCAGGGCCACTACAACTGTCATAATGACAAGATTCAGCAGTGCCAGCGGCATGAGATATTTCCACTCCAGCTTCAGAATCTGGTCGATACGCAGACGTGGGAACGTCCACTTAATCCACATCAGAATCCAAACCAGGAAGAAGGTCTTACCCATAAACCATACGATACCTGGGATGTAGTTCATCACGGCGTCAAATGCGTCAACACCGATGTTTACAGGCGCCCAACCACCGAGGAATACCGTAGCGGCAATACCTGCGATGATGAAGAGGTTGAGGAACTCAGCGAGGTAGAAGAAACCGAATCCCATACCTGAATACTCTGTATGATGTCCGGCTGTAAGCTCGCTCTCGGCCTCAGCCATATCGAATGGGCCACGGTTTGCCTCGGCATTACCTGCGATGAGGAATACGAAGAAGGCGATGATAGCAGGGATATGTCCCTGGAAGATTAGCCACTTCCAAGGGCCTGTCTGTGCCTCAACGATACCGCTCATCTGCATGGTTCCTGTCAGGATGACAGCTGTAATCAGGCAGAGGCAGAGCGACATCTCGTACGAAATCATCTGCACAGCACCACGCATGGCCGAAACTACAGAGTACTTATTGTTAGAACCCCAACCTGCGAGGAAGATACCTACCACACCGATTGAAGAAATGGCGGTGAGCAGGAACACACCTACGTTGAAATCGAGGATGGTAGCACCATTGTTCCATGGCAGGAACGAGAATGCACCTACACTACCGATAATCACCAAGAGTGGAGCTACGGCATAGAGCAGCTTATCAGCACGATCAACGAAGAAGATCTCCTTGATGAGCATCTTCAGCACGTCGGCAAACACCTGAAGCAGTCCCCAGTATCCTACTCGCATCGGGCCCAGACGGCACTGGAAGTAGGCACAAACCTTACGCTCCATAAATATCAGTACGCATGCGATGAGGGCATATCCTACGAGGATACCTGTGCCCACCAATACGCACTCAATCAATATCGACAGAAAATCTCCCAAGCCGAGTGTCTCGCGAAGGAGAGCGTCGAACCATTGTGTAACAATACTAAAATCAAACATAATCCTTCGCTTTTATCTGTCAATATCAGGAATTACAACGTCAATAGCAGCACAAGTAGCAATCAAGTCGGCAATCTTCTGACCACGAAGCATCGGGTCGAAGGCACCTACCAGCGAGAGTCCCATTGGGCGCATCTTCATGCGGTATGGGCTCTTGTCGCCACGGCTGTCGAGATATACACCAAACTCACCGGCTACACCCTCTACAGAGTAGTACCACTGTCCCTCGGGCACCTTGATGATAGGCTTCTGCTTCACATAGAAGTCGCCCTCTGGGATATTGTCGATGAGCTGTTCAATGATGTTCAGGCTCTGGTACATCTCGTTGATGTGTACCAAATAGCGGTCCATAGAGTCGCAACCAGTCAGTGTGCACTGCTCCCACTCTACCTTGTCATACATGTCGTACGGATGGTTCTTGCGCACATCGTTCTTCCAGCCTGATGCACGTCCGGCAGGACCAGTCACAGCATACGAGATACAATCCTCGAGACTCATCGGACCACAGTTCTCCAGACGGTTGTGAGTGATCACGTTATCACCGAAGATATCCATATACTCCTGAATCATTGGGCGCAGATACTTCACCAGGTCCTTGCAGTTTTTTACGAAGTTAGGATCGATATCGTCCTGCAGTCCACCTATTCTATAATAGTTCTGAATCAGTCGGCCACCAGTGGTCTCCTCCATGCAGTTCAGCACGTGCTCACGGTCGCGCATACCATACAACATACCTGTAAGTGCGCCAAGGTCCTGAGCCACACACGATGTGTAGAGCAGGTGTGAGTCGAGACGCTGAAGCTCGTCCATGATGGT
>ONYZ01000100.1 GCA_900322175.1 uncultured Prevotella sp. | reverse complement strand
TTGGCTGGGAAGACGATGGGCGTCATAGGATTGGGAAATATTGGCAGTCGCGTAGCTCAGATAGCGCAGGCCTTCGGCATGAAGGTGAAGGCAATGACGAGCAAACGCCAAGAGGATTTGCCCAAAGGTGTGGAGAAAGTCACTCTTCAAGAGCTGCTTTCAACATCAGACGTGGTATCGCTGCATTGTCCGTTAACGGAAACAACACATCATCTGATAGGCGAGGAAACCATTAAATGGATGCGCCCTACAACAATACTGATTAACACAGGAAGAGGTCCGCTGGTAGACGATGAAGCTGTGGCCAAAGCATTGAAGGAAGGGCGAATGAAGGCTTACTGTGCCGACGTGATGACGGTCGAACCACCTAAAGTCGATAATCCGCTGATAGCATTAGAGAATGCTTACATCACACCGCATATAGCATGGGCTAGCACAGAGGCGAGAATGCGATTGGTGCAGGTGGCTATTGACAATGTAAGGGCTTTTGTGGAGGGAAAACCTAAAAACGTGGTTTAAAGGCTGACATTGAGGCGAAGCACACCAACGCATAGACCATCGCCATCAGTATTGATAATATGTACTACGGGCTGGATGGAAAACCAGTCGGTGAGGTGAACTTTGCAGGTAAGCTCGGTGGCAAACTCGTAACCATCTGTGGCAATGTCCAGATCAAGGTTGTCATAATGAACAAAGTCGGAGAAGATGCCGAACTCTGCACGTCCCAGAACGTAGCGAAGACCGATGCCTGCAAAGTGGTTGAAGACTTCGTCGTCGCTGAAAGCATGCGAATAGGCTGCCAACAGGGTAAGGTCGGGCGATAAGGCCTGCTCGGCAAGCGTCCATATACTTGGGCGCGTGATGCGCTCAACGCCCTCGAGGGTGAAATCGCCATGATAAAGACTGCCTCCCAGATAATAGTGGCTGTCGCCATGGCGATATTCCACTTGCGTCAGAGCAAAGACACCATCGGTCTTGGGACATACGCGGAATACGTTGTAGCGACCCGTGAGGTCCTGATGGGCAAAACCGTTGTAGAGGGAAGCCTGGAAGGTGACGTTCTTATGGTCATAGACATAATGCAGTCCCATTGCCGATACAGGATACGTTGGCATGGTATAGTTTCCGGTAAGGGTAGGGAAGCCTCCGCACGAGCTGTTAGTAAAGGTGGAAAGAGCATCGCTGCAGAAGTAGTCCTCGTCGATGCGACGAATGCCTGCAAAGAGCGAATGGCGGTCGTTAATCTGCCATGTAAAGCCCGCCGTGCTAAGGGCAAAAGCCACATTGAGAGCATCGAGGTTGGAGAAAATCTGCATGTCTTCCAGGAGCCCTTCCTCGTCGTTGGTGTAAAAGCTAAGCGTACCTATGTCGAACTTAAACTTGCGCGATATGGGTATGGTGGCATGCAGTTCAAGCAGATTTGCCCATTTGGCAATCTCGCAGTCGGTCTGTATCTCGGTGGTGGCGTCGAGCGAGAAAGTAGGGCGCAACGAAGTGCTGTCGCCTTGTGCCATAAGACGAGTGCTATAGCCTAAGAGAATGGCCAATAAGAGGATGATAGTCTTAGCCTTATTAGTCATACTTTTGAAACAAAAAGAGACATCGCCAAAATAGTGATGTCTCCTGCTTGGGTGCCCGGACGGACTCGAACCGTCGACATTCAGAACCACAATCTGACGCTCTAACCAACTGAACTACGGGCACCATCAAAGGTTGCTTCCTTAAAAGCGAGTGCAAAGGTACGGGTTTTATTTGAAATAACCAAATAATTCCCGTACTTTTTTGCAAAAACTTTTAGTTGGCAGGCTGTGCAGGAGTTTCAGCAGCGGGAGCCTCGGCTGCAGGAGCAGCCTCTTTGGCATCACCTTCAGCAGCGGGAGCAGTAGCGTCCTTCTGCTGACTAGCACCAAAACCTGGCAAGTTGTTAGGGTTGGTTACTGGGTTCTCGATGTTCTCCATTACTGAGCTGTCAGTAGCGGTAGTTGGAGCGACCCATGCGCATACAACGCTGATGATTACCATAGCAGCTGCAAGTCCCCAAGTAGCCTTCTCGATGAAGTCTGTGGTCTTGCGAACACCGCCAATTTGGTTGTAAGAGGCAAAGCTTGAAGAAAGACCGCCTCCCTTAGACTCCTGGATGAGCACGATGCCAATCATGAGCACGGCTGCCAGTACAATCAGAATTACAAATAATGTGTACATGTTACTTTAAATTTTTGTTTTTATTACTGTTTATTATCAATTTCTCTAAGAATCGCATCTGGTCGGCAAAGTATGCATTCTTCTGCGGATACTTATTGCTGAGTCGACCGATGATGTCGTAAGCCTTCTGATATCGACCCTGCTTGATATAGATGCGGGCCAGTGTTTCCGTGAAGTATTCTTCTTCGTTGTCCTCGGGCTCTTCGGCAGGTTCTTCCTCGATGGAATAGTCGGAGGGCAGGTCGTTGAGCATGATGCGCCCTTGCTCTTGTTCCAGGAAACTGTCGATAAGACTCTGTCCCTTCATTTGTGGTGTCTGCTCTTCCTGTGCAGCCTTCTCGTTGGCTTCGCACTGTAGCAAATAAGCCACATAGTCGATAGTTGCATCGGCAGGGGTAGGGGCGCGCTTGCCCTGTTTCTCGTCCTCTTCCTCCTCTGGTGGAATGGTGTCGAGGAAACTATCGATGAGGTCGACGGTTCTATTAGGATTAGCACTTGTTTCACTCGTCGTGGTAGCCTGACTAGTCTGCTGGCGCAGCTGATAGTGAGCTGCCTCAATCATATTGAATAGCACTTTGCGGTCAGTGATGTAGATGGCTGCACGGCGCAGTTCCTCGTCGAACGAGGTGTCGTGGAGCAGGTAGAGGTTTTGCAACATGAGCAGACGTGCCGTCTGGAAATAAGGATACAACGCCAAAAGAGAACGCAACTCAAAGAGCGTGTCGCGATCCATTCGTTCTGGGTGGTTGATGAGTTCCTTTAAATCCATATCACTTCTTACTGATCACTTATCACTAATCATTTCTTACTTCTTCCCTCTTACTTCTTCCATCGTCCTACCAGTTCGCCACCGTAGCGTTGAATATCTGGTCGCAGATTTCTTTGCACATCTGGGTAACCAGTTCGTCCTGTACGGCATTGAGCGACAGGGTAGTCTCATAGCTGCTGGTGGCAGTGAACTGACGTTCAAAGTCCTCAGCGTGGTTTGCATTGTTGGTGAATCGCACATTCACGGTCATGGAAAGCTCGGTCTGTGCTGAGTAGCCTTCGGCGCTGACAGACTTATTGCGCTGTTGGTACTGGGTAATTTCACCTTCTATCTTGAGGTCGCCATTGCGTCGCACCTGCGTGAGCTTGGTGTGACTGGCGAACTGATCCTTCAAAGCGTTGTTAAAGAGAGGCGCCATCGGGCCCCAAACATATGCAGAACGGATGGGGAAGTCGTTAATCTGAATGGTCTTCGTCTTATTATAGTCGATGCTGGCTCCATTGAACTTATAGCTCACGGAGCAGGCTGCTAACAGCAGTGTCGTAGCAAGACACAAGCAGATGCGCAGGTTACTTTTTATCATCGAGTCCATATTGTTTCAGTCTTCTGTAAAGTGTACGATCGCTGATTCCCATTTCCTGAGCAGCTTTCTTGCGATTGCCACCATTGCGCTCAAGGGCTTTTTCCAGTGCCTGACGGCTCCATTCGTTGACGTTCAGGTTTTCAGGCTCGTTCTCTGGTTCAATATATTCCTCAGCCACCGCATCTTCTAGCGCAGGCGTTACAGGATTCATGTGCTGAATCGGTGAGAGCTGGGTAGTTGACAGCGGAGTAGCGCTATCGCCACCCTTCACATCTTCTAGTTGCTTTTTCAGCGTGCTCATCTCGTGACGCATATCGTTGACGTTGGAACGAAGCTCGAAGAGAATCTTATAGAGAATCTCGCGCTCGTTCTCAAAGCTGCGGTCGCTCTCCGAATGGATAGTGGCGAGCTGGGTGCTCTCCTGATCCTGAGGAATGAAGCGCGACAGGATTTCTGGTGTAATCTCGCGCTGCACTGAGCACGGAGAGCTGCTCTGTCACGCTTTTCAGCTGTCGAATGTTTCCTGGCCATTTATAACGCATCAGCATCAGCTTGGCTTCGTCGGTCAGCACCACTTTGTCCATGCGATACTTCTCAGCCATCTGCAGGGCGAAAAGACGGAACAACAGCACGATGTCCTCACCACGATCGCGCAGAGGCGGCATCTGTATCTGCACCTGGTTCAGACGATAGTAGAGGTCTTCGCGGAAACGGCCTTCGCTGATAGCTTTCTGGATGTTGACATTCGTAGCAGCCACCACGCGCACATCAGTCTTGTGCACCTCCGTAGCGCCCACGGGAATATATTCGCCATTCTCCAGCACGCGCAGCAGTCGCGCTTGCGTGGCCATAGGCAGTTCGCCCACCTCGTCCAGGAACAGCGTGCCTTTGTTGGCAGCACCAAAATAACCCAGCGAGTCGTTGATGGCTCCTGTAAACGAACCCTTGACATGTCCGAACAGCTCGCTGTCAATCGTACCTTCAGGAATCGCTCCGCAGTTGATGGCGAAGTATTTCTCGCGACGACGAGGCGAATTGTCGTGGATGACGCGTGGCAGGATGTCCTTACCCACACCGCTTTCTCCGACTATGAGCACACTCAAATCTATCGGCGCCACTTTCAGTGCAACGTCGATAGCGTTGTTCAATGCTTCGCAGTTTCCTACGATATTGTAACGCAATTTGATGTTCTGCAGTTCGGATGTCTTCATTTTAGCGGGCAAAGGTACAAAGAAAATCTGACATTATGGCATACAATGGCAGAAATTTAACTTTCTGTCACTGTTTTCTTGTCAGCAGCGTGTTCGCCCTGCTCGTTTTCGGCACCCTCTTTCTCTTTCCTAATCATGTCCTTAGGACGAGCGAAACGAGCCTTGTCGCCATCCTCGCGCTTCTCGTGGAACAGCTTGGGCAGCGGGTTTTGCAGGGGTTCGTCGTAGAACTGGCGATTGCGGAACACATCGATGGCCGTAAAGATAGCCTGTCGCATAGAATTCTCGTCGGCTATTCCTTTACCGGCTATGTCGTAAGCCGTGCCATGGTCAGGCGAAGTGCGCACGATGGGCAAACCTGCGGTATAGTTTACGCCACTCTCCAAAGCAATAGTTTTGAACGGAGCCAGTCCCTGATCGTGATACATTGCCAGCACGCCGTCGAAGTGGTCGTATGCGCCAGAACCGAAGAAGCCGTCGGCTGCAAAAGGACCGAAAGCCTGAATGCCCTTGTCTGCCAATTCCTCAATGGCGGGCAGAATGATGTCTTTCTCCTCAGAACCCAGCAGTCCGTTGTCGCCAGCGTGAGGGTTCAGCGAGAGCACGGCAATGCGAGGACTCGAAATGCGGAAGTCGCGCTTCAGTGCCTTGTGGAAAATGGTAGCCTTCTCGACAATGCCCTCCTTGGTAATCGCTTTGGCTATGTCCTTGATGGGCAAATGCGTGGTAACAAGAGCTACACGCAGCGTCTCGTTCATCAGAATCATTAGTGCCTTCTCGCCTTCGCCTACGCTGGTTTCGATATACTCCGTATGACCAGGGAAGTGGAAACCCGGGCTCTGGATGGTCGCCTTGTTGATTGGCGCAGTCACCAGCACATCGTAGAGTTCGCTGCGATAATCCGTCATCGCTCTGTCCAGCGCCTTCAGGGCTGCAGCACCAGCTTCCTGCGAGGGCTGACCTATTTCTATCTTGATTTCATCATCGAAGCAAGCCAATAGGTTCACTCGTCCGTCGCGAGCCTCTTCCGCATGATTGATGATGGTGTAGGGCACTTCCAGGTTGAGCGCCTTACGATGATAGGACGCTATCTTGGGCGAACCATAGATGATAGGTGTGCAAAGCTCGAGAATGTTCGGGTCTGAAAAGACCTTCAGAATCACCTCGTAGCCGACACCGTTCGTATCTCCTTGCGTGATTGCCACGCGAATTTTTCTTTCTTCCATATTATTGTTTTATTGATGGGTCTAATGGGTTTAATGGGAACTGTTGAGACTGTTTCGCTGTAGACAGCAGTCCGCAGGCCGCAAAGATGTCCTGTCCGCGTGATGCTCTGATAGTGGTCGTGATGCCGTGATGGGTCAGATAGTCGCGCAGGGCTTCCATGCGTTTCTCGTCTGAACC
>ONYZ01000101.1 GCA_900322175.1 uncultured Prevotella sp. | reverse complement strand
TTTGCCATTATTACGCTTTGTGATGGATTTAAGTTCACGGACATACTTGTCCTTTCTCTTCCTTGTCTCAACAGAGAGGGGTCAGCGTACTACTACTTTCTTGCCATCCACGATGTAAATGCCGCGCGGAAGCCCATATAAGGTTGTCGAGGATTGGGATTTTACTTGCTGGCCAGCCAAATTGTAGATTGCCTTGGAGTTGGAGCAGCTGTCTGTCTGCACAGCCTGTATAGCCTGCACGGCAGATGGCAGTTCTGCAAGGATAGATGACTGCTTAGTGGAGCGTGTTGAGATGAGGTAGGCCTTGTGTGCCGGATTCTTGAAGACAGCTCCATCTGTTGCAGTCCAGTTCCATTCCATCTGATGGTTTTCGTTCTCACATAAAGTGTAGTAGAATGTGCCACCGCGGGTCAGTTGGTCCTCGTCGGAGCCTCGGAGCTGGTTTCTGGAGTCCAGGCTTTTCTTCTTCGTAGTAGGTAGCATGGTATGTCTCGCGGAATGTGTAGGCCTCCATGCCTTCGGGCAGCAGGAAGCTCTGGTCGCTATAGTAGAAGGTGGTGTAGCCCGACTGTGGTATCTCCACAGTGACAAACGGCTGGCGGTATTTGATTTCGAAGCCTTGAAAATTGACCCATTGTGTGCTGCTGGAGATTGTTGCGGACAGAGTCATTTGGTGATTATCCACGATCACGTCTTTCAGTTCTGTCTGTGCCAAGTCGCTGGTTAACGTCTGTGCCGCACCGGCAGTCGTCTCGGCGGCTGTCATCATCACTTCGTTGTCTGCCACCGTCTGCCTCTCAACCACCATTCCCGTCACGGTGTTCGTGGCCTTGGCAGCCACAATAGGCGCCTTGTCTGTATTGTCGTTACGATAGAATGCGTGTAAAACAATGTCGTAGATGCCCAGCGGTAGGTCAGTTTGCGTTTGTGTGAGGGTGAACGGCTTGTGGAAAATCTCGATGTTGCCGTCCTTAATGGTAGTTGAAGCGGTTGTCCAGTCGGTCGTTGTCGCATTTCCAAGCATGTCAGCGTTGTCGAACAGGTCTGAAACGTCTATGCTGCTAGTGAGACCTTCCGCTACGGCCACAATCAGTTTGCGAGTGGCCGCACGCAGTTCTGCCACCGTTGCATCGGCATTCAGGTAAACTTGGGCCGCAGCCTGGATGTCTGCGGCATAAACATCTTCTTTTCTTGAGTCGGCAATGGCTTGGTGGAGGGCAAAAAGCTTCTGCCTTTCCTTGTATTTAGCGTATGACTGGGAGGAAATCTCTTTCGGCGCAATAAAAGCCCAGTGCGTGAAACCGCGTCCGTGGCGTGTGGTCAAGGGACCACCATAGGCATAGGACACGTCGAGGTAGTCCTTTTGTGCATCTGATATCAAGGCATACGTGCTACCAGCGGCTGTGGATGCCTCTTGGCACGTGAAAGTGGCTTCCTCAGCCGAACGGTCGCTCCACACGTTACAGGCATCCGGGAGACATCCAATGTACACGTTGGACTTGTCCGCCATCGAGAGTCTGACTTTGCCTCCAGCCAATTTCGTGACTTTGACTCGGAATCGGTTGTCCAAGCTGCGGTCGCCTTTTGCCAGACGCTGTGCCACCGATTGGGTGTTCCAGCTCATTCCATAAGTGACGAAGGCGTCGGCATCCACGTTGTAGAGGTAGAGGACTTCTGTGGCGCTGATTTCCGCTAAGGACTTGGATGGCAGTACAGGCTTGGACCATGCATTCTCATCGCCGTGTGAAGATGTCTCGTCCATCACGGACTGGAGTTCTGCGGGACTCAGCGCATAGTTGTAGATGCGCAGGTCGTCAATTCGTCCATCCATAGACGGCACGCTCGCGTCTTGTCCACGACCGATGTAGTTGCACACGGGCCGGATGTCTGCGAGTCTCACAGAGGACGCCGCGCCAGTTCCACTCGGCTCACCATCGAGATAGACCTTTGTCATGCTCTCGCCGATGGTCACGGCTACATGATGCCAGCCTCCGGGCAGCTTTCCGCCACTGATGGTCTGCATACGCTCGCCGTCTTGTAGCGTCAGCACGAGGTTTCCCCCTTGGTTCAGGGAGAGGACGGCTTGGCTTGTGTCGTTAGCAGCGAAGTCAAAGAGGCGGCAGTTCTCGGCCAAGTAGCCTGGATTATATATCCATGCAGCGATGGATACTTGTGCCAGACATACAGCAGAGGGTGGGATGCGAATATCGTTCGCCGAGCTGCCATCATACTTCGCCACCAGTCCACGCTGTCCACTCAGGGCCGCCTCCACGGGTTCCGATTTGTCGGAGCGGTTCTGGGAATAGTCCACACTTTGCAGGGCATAGTAGTAGATGGTGTTCTGGCGACAGTCGTTGTCGATGAAACAGGTATCCATGACTTGGCGTCCTATGACGTCGTATTCAATTGTTCCAGCCGCGTTCTTTTCACCACGGAGCACCATATACCCGTTGAAGTCCTTGTCCTGGGTGTTGGCTTCCCAGCTGAGTTCGATAGTGCTTATACCCGACTTAGCTTTCAGTCCCGACGGAACGGTGGGAGCTTCTTGTTCGCAGGGCGCATCGATGGGTAGGAGTTTCCACAGTTGGTGGTCGTCGGTAGCCTCGGCGCACAGGCGCACGGTGGCGTTGTTGGCCGAACTTCCACCAGCCACCTCAAGATAGAGTCCCGACTGGTAGTTGCGAATCTTGTAGTATCCGTCGCTGGCATACTCAAAGGTCCAGCGCTGGTTCTCTGCCTTTGTCACGGGATAGACGCTCACCGTGGCTCCGGGTTTCACTTGAAAGCCCGCAGTTTCCAGGTTCATGTTCTCATTGCGCAGGCTGTGGATATAGAACCCCGTGAGGTCGCCTCCGTTGTCCTTCAGAGCCTCCAGTGTCCATTGCTGGTAGGGGTAGTCCTTGTCTTCGTACTGGCCAACGGCTGCCGAATTGACTGTGGAGCCGGACAGGATTGTCAGCACCTTCTGGCTTTTCTTGTTGACTATGATGTAGTTGCTGCATGTCAGCGGACAGAGAGGCACGTCCTCGCCTTGGCATATCTGTATGCTGCGCTCGGCACTTTGCTGGTACTTGTCGCCGTAACGGTAACCGCCGGGCAGGAAGACAGGATAGGTGTAGGCGGGGCCATAGCCGTCGAAATACACAGCTTTGTCTGTACTTACCAGTTCATAAGTGCATGGTGAGGCCTGTCGCTCACTGGTTCCTGCAAATGCCTTGATGCGACCGTCGGGCATCCTATAGACAGCAGCCCCAGTCCATGCAGCACGATTCTCGGCATAGCCCAGACGCATCCCGCCAGTGCTGGTGGCCAGACAGAAGTCGCCTCGTGTAGGTCCTACCGTTCCCCACCAGATGCCATTCTCCAAACCGTATTGTGCGCCCACGATGCCTTCCATCACGTTGTGCAGCTCGTCGTTCGTAGCCACCTTGCCGTCGGCTTTCACAGTAGTATAGAAATCGGCATAGTGGTCGAAATCGCCGGCCAGCTGGTGCGTGTTCCCTTCATCGACGTATGGTTTCATGTGCTGATACCATTCCATGGCGCCATCGTTGTTGCAGGTGTTGCCGGCGCAGATGCGAATGCCGGCAAGTTCGGGATCTTCCTTCAGCAGTTTGGCCACAGCCTTGAAATCGTCCTTCGTTCCTTGATTGCTGGCAGTCACGTCCGGCTCGTTGAAGGGAGCGATAGAGACCACGTTCAGCCCGTAGTCTTGTACATATTTTACAGTTGCCTTGATGACCTTGTACCACTGTTCGGGGTGGTGGGTGAAGATGTCCACGTTAATGTCCACTGGGTCGCTGTTGAGTAGAATGCCCGCGGGCTTGCTCAGTGCGATATGCTGCAATCGCGACCGCAAAAACTTCTGCTGCCGTGCAGACAATGTGCCATCGGCATTAACAGGGTCCATCACCTGGAAGGAGACACGGCCGTAAGTGAGACGGTCGGCACCGATGAAATTGATGCCACGCAACACATTGCCCTCGTCATCCCAGGCTGTGTCCATGCCCCACTTGATGGGTGTCGGCTTTCCTGTATCCGAGACGCTGAACGGCACTTTTACGATGTTGCTACAGCATGACTGCTGAGCTGACATCCTGCAACACAGCAGGAAAAGAATCATGAAGAGCGGAGATTTATTGTATGTCATATTTGAATATGTTTTTTGTTTACCCCAAATTCCGCAGCACTTTAGTTTAACTTTGTTTATAAGTTCCTGAGCAACAAAAAGTTCTTGCTGTGACAAGCGGCAGAGCCGAGCGGCCCAGGATTTTGTCATGTCAGATTTTTCACTTACCTTAGTGCTGCAAAATCAAGACAAGCAAAATCATCAATGACATGGCAAAGATACAAATAAAATCTGAGAAAATCACTCCTTTTGGAGGAATATTTCATGTGAGAGAACTTTTTGACAAAGTGCTGGGCATCCGGTGCACATCATTCGGCTATCAGTATAGTGAGATTGTAGGTTCACTGGCAAGCGTCTACTTCTGTGGTGGCGACTGTGTGGAGGATGTGACCAGCCACCTGATGTCCCATCTCTCGCTTCATCCCACTCTGCGCACATGTAGTTCTGACACTATTCTGAGAGCGATTTCAGAACTGGCCGTGGGCAATACGACCTATACATCTGACACAGGCAGGAGCTATGACTTCAATACGGCCACAATGCTGAACAGCCTGCTGGTAAAGGCGCTCCTGAGTACAGGCCAGCTTGTGGCCGGAGAGTCATACGACCTGGATTTCGACCACCAGTTCATCGAGACGGAGAAGTACGACGCGAAGATGACCTACAAGAAATTCACCGGCTACAGTCCCGGTGTGGCCGTCATAGGCGAGCTCATCGTCGGAATAGAGAATCGCGACGGCAATGCCAATGTCCGTTTCCACCAGCAGGACACGCTTGAGCGCATCTTCTCGAATCTTGAGCTGAACGGAATCCACATCAGGCGCGCCCGTATGGACTGCGGCTCCTGCTCGCGAGAGATTGTGGAGACCATCGAGAGGCACTCCGAGCACTTCTACATCCGCGCCAACCGCTGCGCCTCGCTCTAT
>ONYZ01000102.1 GCA_900322175.1 uncultured Prevotella sp. | reverse complement strand
CAAAAGCACCTTTGGAGTTACATGCTTGATATACCACGCCAGCGACACATGCTCAGCACGCATCAGAGCCAGTCCGCTGATGCTGCCAATCGATAACAGCGTACCACCTACTGCCGTTGTGTAGGCTATCACCTTCCAGTAGGCGCCATTCGTGGCCACATCCCCCACTCCAACGGTATAGAGCGAGATGTTCGAAATGGCAATGGTGAAGCTGTCGACGATAGAACTCAGGAAACCAGCACCGATACCAATCATCCAGATATCGTGGATATAGGTATCAAACCATCCTGCCACATCGCTCCAAACCCCCGTCTCAGTCACTACGCCCATTCCCAGCATGATACCCATCACGAACAACAGCTGTTGCAACACACCATATTGCAGTGACATCGGAATACGGCGCAACGTCGTGCGGTCTGAAGCTATCAACTTATGGTTGAAGGCCTCGTTCACCACCCACAATACGCTCAGCACACACAGGGCGCCCAAGAACGGAGCCAGTTTCGTGATGTTATGGAACGTAGGAATAAACCACAGTCCACCGATACCAACAATCAGCATCACCACACGCTGCCAGCGGTTCAAGCGGGTATCATCGCCACGATAAGGCGACGGACTCCAGGCAGTATCCAGTCTGTCAGGCAGTTCTTTGTTAATCAGTATCGTTGGAATCACCCATGCCAAGATAGCAGGAATGGCCAGATAAGCAGAGAAGTGACTGGCTGTTACAGCCCCGTCGCCCCACAGAATCAGACCTATCGGGTCGCCAATTACCGTAAAGCATCCACCACAGTTGGCTGCCAGTACAATGGCAGAACCCACATACATCCTTTGTCGCGAGTTCTGCAGAATGTTATGCATGATGACCAGCATCATGGTCGTCGTTGTCAGGTTGTCCAGATTGGCAGAGAGGATGAACGTAGCCAGCGTGATGGTCCACAGCAGTCGCTTGGAATTACGCGTACGAATCCATTCTGTGATGAAGTCGAAGCAGCCGTTATTGTTCAGCAGCTCCACTATCGACATGGTAGCCAACAGGAACAATACAATGGCAGCAGCCTCGCCCACGTATTTCAGGAACACATTATTTTCAATAAAGTATTTCACCGACTCGCTGGTGGCTTGGTTGCCTGCCAACCACTCCATATACTCACCAGGATGCTGGTCCATCACGAAGTCTGAACCCCAGCAAACATACACCACCCAGCCTATAGTACCCAGGAACATGGCGATAGCTGCCTTGTTCACACCCGTCAGATGCCCTGTGGCAATCAGCACATAGGCTATAATCAGCATGGTTACAATAATCAGTGTCATATCTTTCTGTTTAATGTTTAATCTTTCTGAACGAAGCGAATTTAATGTTTAATGTATCACTTCCTCTGACGCTTAATGATGCTATAGGCCGTATACAGGCCCAGTTCTCCAGCCTTGCTCAGGTCGTTGATACCTTCCGTCTGCTGCTTGTTGGCCAGATACGCCAGTCCTCTGTTGTAATACGCCTCTGCCAGATTCGCGTCCAGACTGATAGCCTTGGTATAGTCCTCAATGGCATGCGCATAGTCGTGCCGTTTCACATACACATTACCTCTGTTGTAATACAGGTAAGCGCTCTCGTCCAATTGGATAGCGGCCGTCAGGTCCGATAGCACATTGGCTGTCTTCAACTGGATATCCGTACCCTGCGAGGCATTGAAGTCGTTCAGTCGCGACTGACAAACAGCTCTTTGCCAATAGGCCACCACCGAATTAGGACGCTCCTGCAGATAGGTCGACAGGTCTTCTATGGCACCCTCGAAGTTCTGTATCACACTATACGCCACAGCCCGCTGCAACAGCAGGTCCAGCGCCTCCTGCGTGTTCTTCGACTTGTCTATCTGTGTCGACAGACTGTCCAGTCTTGCAAAGTATCTCGTCGTACCAGCCTCGCTCAGTGTAGCCTGGTTGCAGACAATGTGCAACTTCCTATCCGCCTTCAACGTGCCGTTCAACTGTTCCACATATCTGTCGTAGGCTATGTAATGCTTCACGGCACTCTGGTAATTCTCCGTCGACAACAGATACATCGGCATATAGTCCATGTTCATCTTGCGGTTCTGCACCCTGCCACGATAGTCCGTCTGGTAGTCGTTGTGCATATCCTCCTCGTCAGCCACCGCCAACTGGTTATACTTCTCAATGTCCTCGTCACTGCGCTTACGCATCTGCTTCTTCGACAGTCTTGGCTGTTTTCCGAAACGCTTGTCTATCTGCGCCTTCAGGATGCGGAATTCGTCCATCTCGGCCTGCTTCGTCATACCCAGTTTCCTGTAGCACGAGGCACGCTGTTGCAGTCCTGTCCAGAAGTTGGGATATTGCTCTATTACCTTCGAATAATCTCTGATAGCAGCCCTTGGATTACCTGTATTCTCCAACAATAACGCCCTGTTATACAGCGCCATAAGGTTGTCAGGCTCCAGTTTCAGTACGAAGTCGAAATCCGTAATCGCCCTATTGTCGTCACCCACCTGTGCGCGCAACAGTCCTCGGTTATAGTGACCTAAGAAGTTGTTCGGCTCATAGTCCAAAGCCAGGTCGTAGTCGGCCATTGCTCCTCGCAGGTTATTCTGGTTGTATCTCGCCAGCGCACGGTTGATGTACAAACCTGCATCTTTGGGCAACAAGTGGATAGCCTTGTTCAAGTATTCCTCGCTCTCCTTCCATTCGTCTTTCGCCAGACTGATCAGCGAGCGCTGTGCCCACGTATGTCCATCGTAGGCATCCAGTTCCAGGCTCTTGTCCAAAGCTGCTATCGATTGTGCCGTATCCTTCTGCAACAGGTACACCTGCGCCTTCATGGCATACACCCTCGCATTCCTGCTCCAGCGTATAGACATGGTGTCCAGGTCGGCCAGCGCATGGTCGTAATCCTTCTGCTCCATACGACACAGCGCACGGTTATGCCAAAGGTTCAGACTCTCCGGATCATAGCGCAATGCCTGGTTATAGTCGGCTATGGCGTCCGTAAAGTTCTTCTGCTGAATCCTGCACAAGCCCCTCAGCTCGTAGATGCCCACCACATAGGGATTTCTCGAGATAGCCTCTGTACAGTCGCCTTCCGCTCCTACATAGTCGTCCAGATAATACTTTGCCACCGCTCTGTAATACCAAGGCTCGAAGAGGTAAGGCTTTGCCGTGATGGCTTGATTGAAATACTGGATGGAAAGCACATAGTCCTCATAATAGAGCGCCGAACGTCCTATCATCACCAGTCGGTCTGTGTTAAACTGCGCCCAACTGGTCATAGGCACGAGAAGCAGGAGGAATAATAGCTTTCTGAACATCCGTTACAATCCTTATTTTCTTACTGCTTTTGTTCTGTAACCGCAACGATAGCGTCCCTGCAGCAGTGCTTTCAACTTGCTCTTTATCAGTTGTTTGCGCAGTGGTGATACACGGTCTACAAACATCTTTCCTTCCAGATGGTCAAACTCATGCTGCATCACGCGAGCCAAGTAGCCCTCTACCCACTCGTCGTGCTCCTGCATCTGCTCGTCCAACCATTTCACATGGATGCGCGTGGGGCGCACCACCTTTTCGTGGATGGCCGGCAGCGACAAGCAACCCTCTTCCGAAGAACTTGTTTCCGTATCGTCATACTCCACAATGTGCGGATTGATGTAAACATGACGGAAATCCTTGTATTCAGGCATGTCCTCACTGATCACATCCAAGTCAATCACCACTACACGAATCGACTTGCCTACCTGTGGGGCAGCCAATCCTATTCCCTCGCTCTCAGCCAGGGTGTCCCACATGTCTTTCAGGAAAGTGTCCAAGTCAGGATAATCCGTTGGAATATCCTCAGCCACCTTTCTTAACACGGGTTGACCATATATATAAATAGGTAATACCATTTACTATTTTCGATTTACGATTTACAATTTTCGCGAACGCATATAGTCTTGAAGGATGATAGTGGCACTGATTTCATCACGCGAACGCATATAGTCTTGAAGGATGATAGTGGCACTGATTTCATCAACCAATGCCTTGTCCTGTCGCGCCTTCTTCTTCAGCCCTCCGTCAATCATTGCCTGGTGGGCCAATACGGAAGTGAAGCGCTCGTCATAATACTCTATGGGAATGTCGGGCATAGCCTTACGCCATCTGTTCACAAACTGCTGCACACGCTGCAGATTCTCGCTGGGTTGCCCGTTGGGCTGTTTCGGTTCACCTATCACAATACGCTCCACCTGTTCTTTGGCCACATATTGCTTCAGGTAATCAAACAGCTCTGATGTAGAAACAGTTGCCAATCCGCTGGCAATAATCTGCAGCGGATCGGTAACTGCTAATCCTGTACGCTTCTTACCGTAGTCAATTGATAGTATTCTGGCCACTGCTTATTTTGCGTAAAGCAGCCATGCACCAGGATACTTGCTCTGCAGTCCGTTACGGCTTGCAGCAGCATCCACCTTTGAATCGAAGGTAGTAGCTACCACACGATACATAGCAGGTGTCACGTTGTTGTTCATCACAATCTGAGCGTCATAGCCCTCGCTTCTCAGAGTCTGCTGCAGACCCTCAGCGTTAGCCTTCAGTGAGAAAGAGCCAACCACTACGCTGAAGTTCTTCAGTCCGCCACCGCTTACTACGGTTACCTGCTCCTGACGAACGGCAATGTTGTCGGCATTGTCAACAACCTGCGTGTTGTTTACAGGGCGCTCAACCATTGGAGTTACCATGTTGGTCTCCTGGGCTGCGGGAGCCTGCTGCTGCATTTCCTCCTGCTGCTTTGCCTTCAGGTAAGCCTGTTTGTAGGCACTCTCGCTCGACTTACAACTTGTGAAAACCATCGCTGCGCACATAGCTGCGCAAATCAAAGTGTACTTTTTCATTTTTCGTTCTTATTTATTAAAATTGTTGTTCTACAAAAAATCCGTGCGAAATTACAAATAATCGCGCAAAAATCTATCAAATTGCCACATAAAGTTTGTTAAATACGGAAAAACAACCCATTTTAACAAAAAATTACCCACTTTTTATATGCCAATTCAAAAACTTTTCGTATTTTTGCCTTGAGAAATAAATGTTTAACCCCAAAACAATACGATTATGAAAAGTTTAGGTTATTTAGGCGCATTCTTCGGCGGAGCACTTGCCGGAGCAGTTATCGGACTCCTGTTGGCCCCTGAAAAGGGCGAGGACACTCGTACCAAGATTACGGAAGCTGTTGACGACTTCATGAAGAAGCACAACATCAAGCTCAGCCGTAAGGATGTGAGCGATCTCGTTGACGATATTGCCGACGCAGCTCCTGAAGTTTAATCATCATCCTGTCGACGTATGTTTTCAAGCGACAAGAACGTTGAGACTATTGCCCAGTTAATCGAGGCTCTCAAGCGATACCTTGGGGTTCAGAAGGAATTTCTGAAGCTCAGTGTCATTGAGAAATTCGTCCGTCTGATAACCGCCCTAACCCTGGCTGTTGTCTTCATCCTGCTGGGCTTTGCCGTCCTATTCTTTATGTCGTTTGCCCTTGTCTATTGGCTTGCGCCATTAGTAGGCGTGGCTCTGGCATTCCTCATCATGGCCCTGATTTATCTGGCCCTGGCGTTCATTGTATTCACCAACCGCAAGGCTTGGATAGAGCGTCCTCTGGTGCGCTTCCTTGCCGATGTCTTGCTCAACTAACCCGTCATGCCCATGCAAACCTCAGAATATCATTCACTGGAAGAGATTCAAGCCCGCAAAGCCGAGCTGCAAACCAGTATCTCTAAGGACAGCGAGCAGATAGGCTCCCTGTGGCACGAGTTAGTAACTCCCAGCAAGTCAAGCAGCAAGGGCGAGCTCATTGCCAATCTCATTGCCAACAGCATCACCGTTATCGATGGTTTCCTGCTGGCGCGCAAACTCATGAAGACCTACGGCTCTCTGTTCAGTCGTAAGAAGAAGAAATAGTACGTACGACATCCCGTTCATCACAATGGGACTACCCTTTCCGGTAGTCCCATTTTTTACCTTTCTTCGTCAGCAACTCGTCGGCGGGATAAGTGTCAGTAGACTTATTGTTATGCTTTGTAAGTTCTGAATACCTCGCTTGCTTTTCTATACAGCTCTTCTTCTAAAACTGATATGCTGTTATCGTATTCGTCAACATCAATTGTCGAGAAAGAGGCATTCTCTATGAAAACCTCACGATCTTCAGGCAGCGACTTCTCAATATCATTTAACACCTCTTCTAAAGTTTCCTTTGACAGCCCTTTACCAAAGAACATATATATAACAGGGCTTTGCTCGGGAGCAGTCTCAAAGACATAGTACCAAGTGTAACCCTCTTTCT
>ONYZ01000103.1 GCA_900322175.1 uncultured Prevotella sp. | reverse complement strand
TGAGTGTGGCAAGGTCTTCATGTCGCTGGTAGAGGGACTTGAGAAAGGACTGATCAAAGAGAGCGATCTCGACAACCATCTGCGCAAGACCCTGATGGGGCGTTTCGAACTGGGTATGTTCGACCCTGCCGATATGCTGCCTTGGGCTAATCTGAAGGCTGATGTCATCAGTAGCGAGAAGAATGACGCAATGGCCACCCAGGCTGCTCGCGAGAGTATGGTATTGCTCGAGAATAAGGGCGCAGTACTGCCACTTTCTAAGAGCATCAAGACTCTGGCAGTGCTTGGTCCTAATGCCGACGATGTAAACATGCTGAATGGTAACTATGGTGGTACTCCAACCGAGGCTCATCAGCACTCACTGCTGTCTGGTATCAAGGCTGCTGTGCCTGGGGCCAATATTATCTACAAGAGTTCTGGAATACGGAGCGCTCCCCGTTCAACGGGGAGGCGGCTTCCGCCGGAGAGGCAATCACGCCAACTAAGACTGCCTATTACAATGAAATAAACTTCTCTACATTCGGTGCCTGGGGCTTTGCAGAGGGTGTCAGCGACAAAAATCTCAGTGTCCGCATCAGTGGTAAGTACACATCGACCTTTACTGGTGAAATGAAGTACACACTAACCACTGATAATGGCTACGTGCTGAAGGTGAACGGCGAGGTGGTAGAAGAGGCTCAGGCTGGTGGCCGTCGTGGATTCGGCTTCGGCTTTGGTCGCAAACCAGAATACAAATCATTCCCAGTAGAGGCTGGTAAGACTTACGATGTAGTGATTGAATACCGTCATGGCAACGGACAGTTTGCGTTGCTGCGTGGCGATATCTGCGAGCGCCATCTGATTGACTTTACCGATCTTGCCAACCAGGTTAAGGATGCTGATGCTATCGTGATTATCGGTGGTATCTCAGCCCAGATGGAAGGCGAAGGTGGCGACAAGGAGGATATCGAACTGCCTAAGGTTCAGCAGATGCTGGTTAAGGCTATGCACCAGACAGGTAAACCTGTTATCTTCGTGAACTGCTCTGGTTCTGCCATCGCATTTGGCAGTGTCGAGGGCGAGTACGATGCGCTGCTCCAGGCTTGGTATGCTGGTCAGGGAGGATCCAAGGCATTGGCCGAGGTGTTGTTTGGCGATTACAACCCTGGTGGCAAACTGCCTGTAACCTTCTATCGCTCGAACAACGACCTGCCCGACTTCCTCGACTACTCGATGAAGAACCGCACCTATCGTTACTTTACAGGCGTGCCTCAGTATGCATTCGGCTATGGTCTGAGCTACACCACCTTTAACGTAGGCGATGCCAATATCTCTGCCAAGCAGATGAAGAAGAACGATAAAGTTACACTCACCATCCCTGTTACCAACACAGGTAAGCGTGAGGGAACTGAGACTGTACAGGTATATGTAAAGCGTCTCGACGATGCTGGCGCACCTATCAAGGCCTTGAAAGGATTCCAGAAGCTGAACCTGAAGGCTGGTGAGACACAGCAAGCCACCATCACATTGGATGGCGAGGCATTCGAGTATTACGACGAGCTGATCGACGAGCTGTCAACGAAGGCAGGTCGCTATCAGATACTCTACGGAACCTCGTCGATGGACAAGGATCTGAAGTCGTTGGATTTTGAGGTGAAATAAGCTATCGGGTATCAGCACCCCACATCATCTTTTCGCGGAGGGTGTTGAAGTAGCGTTGGTCTGATCGCTTAACTACCTTGATATCATAGGGGGCACGACGGAGCACAATCTTCGTGCCCTCTTTGCATTTCTCTGATCTGCCATCGATTGCCACTAGGAAATTATGCGAGCGACTCTCCACATCCAGTTCGATAACGGATGAATCGGCCAGTACGATTGGGCGCACATTCAGCGAATGTGGAGCAACTGCGGTCATCGAGAACACCTTGGTTCCTGGCACTATGATTGGGCCACCATTAGATAGTGAATAAGCTGTAGAACCTGTAGGCGTAGATATTACCAGTCCGTCAGCTTGATAGGTATTAAGGTATGTTCCGTTCACACTGGCACGTATTGATATCATCGATGCCGTATCGCGTTTCAGTATGGCTACATCGTTCAGTGCAAAACTAAAGTCGCCAAGTGGAGCACCGTCAGCCTCAATCTGTATCATCGCACGACTCTCCACTGCAAAATCATCATTATACAGTGCCTTCATACAGTGCTCGATATCATCAGGACTAATGTCGGCCAGGAAACCAAGTCGGCCCATATTCACGCCAAGTATGGGTATGTTCTTGTTGCCCACCCTGCTGGCTGCTTTCAGGAATGTACCATCGCCACCCATCGATATCATGAAATCAGCATCAAAGTCATCATCCGAGAAGACCTTGGTAGCCTTCACGTCCAATCGCTGTTGATCCTTCAGGAAGTAAAAGTACTCTTTGTCCACATACAGCTCCGCGCCATAGTTGGTAATCGTAGAGAGCACCTTCTGTATGCTGGCTGATTTCTTAGCCTGATAAATATTGCCCAACAGAGCAAACCTTAGTTTACGATGTTCCATTCTTATACATCTGTTTTTGCGTGCAAAAGTACAAACTAATTATGAATCGCGCACGCGAGAAGTCTTAAACTATGTTAAGAAAGGAAAGATTTTCGCCAAAAAGCTTGGAGGGTATTGATAATTATCCTACTTTTGTAGTGTACTATTAAAGTGGTACACTATTACATAGGTAATCAAACAATAAAAATATAAGGTATTATGATTGAAGTAAGTAACATCAGTTTTAAGTATGCAGGTCAGAAAGACCTGGTATTCGATGATTTCAGTCTGGCACTGAAGCAGGATAATATTTATGGTCTGTTGGGTAAGAATGGTACGGGCAAATCGACGCTGCTGTATCTGATCTCAGGTTTGCTGAGCCCCGCTAAAGGTTCTGTTTGTTTCGATGGCGTCGAAACACGCAAGCGTCTGCCGGAAACGTTGCAGGAGATCTTTATCGTGCCCGAGGAATTCGACCTGCCAGCTATGTCGCTCGATGAGTATGTGAAGATCAACGAGCCATTCTATCCCCGCTTCAGTCGTGAGGTCTTGGAGGCTTGTCTGAAGGATTTTGAACTCACCACCAATCTGAAGCTCAATGCCCTCTCGATGGGTCAGAAGAAGAAGGTGTTTATGAGTTTCGCCCTCGCCGCCGGTACTAAGGTGCTGTTGATGGACGAGCCGACCAACGGACTCGACATTCCTTCGAAGAGTCAGTTCCGTAAGGTGGTGGCCCAGTATATGAGCGACGACCGTACGCTGATCATCTCCACCCATCAGGTACACGATGTGGAGTCGTTGCTGGATCATATCCTGATTCTCTCGCCACAGAAGCTGTTGCTCGATGCCTCAGTGGCCGACATCCAGGAGAAATATACTTTTGAGTATCGCACCCCCAATGAGATGGACGATGTGCTCTATGCCGAGCCTTCGTTGCAGGGTAATGCGGTGATTGCCCCTCGTCATGCCGAAAGCGCTGAGACACAGGTGAATCTTGAACTGCTCTTCAATGCTGTAAACGAAGGTAAGATTTAGACAGAAGAACATAAGGACATATTATTATGATACAGTTTAATATCAAACGGTTTGGAAAGCTGGCTTGTTGGACGTTGAGGAACGAGCGCAACTTCCTGGTGAGGAATACCCTGCAGATGTTGGTGGCGATGTCGCTGATCTACCTGTTCTTTACGCTAGGTTTCCTGAAAATAAACGGCTCAACTGCCAACTACCCGGCTTGTGGTATGGCGACCTTGATGATGTTTACCGTGTTTCTTACGATAGGTCCTGGTACGATGTTTAACAGCATGAAAGGCAAGTACGACAGACAAGCCCTCCTGATGTTGCCGGCATCCAACTTCGAGAAGTATCTGATGCGTTATGCAAGTTGGCTGATCCTCCTACCGCTTTTCATCGTCAGTGTGCTCTGTGCCGATCTGATTCAGTATGCTGTGAATTATATGCTGGGAAATGAGAAAACGATGTTTGTAGCAAGCAAGGCCATGGAGTTGTTGAGTAGAAGCTGGACCGACACACCTGCTAAGGAACTGAACGGTTTGATCATCCCCCTGGCGTGTTTTCATGCAGCCTATGCCCTTGGCGGTACCTTCTTCCGCTCGCCCAAGTATGCCTGGGTGTTCACCACACTGGTGATTATCCTGATCGTCATCCTGATGGCCTGGTTGTTGCCTAGCAGTGTGAATCTGAATGAGCAGTCCTCCGACCGACTGTTTATGGCTTGGAATATCCTGACAGTCGTTTGGGTGATACTGGCTTTCTGGCTGTCGTACAAGGTTTTCTGCAGAACGCAGGTGATTGGTAAGTATGTGAAC
>ONYZ01000104.1 GCA_900322175.1 uncultured Prevotella sp. | reverse complement strand
CTCTTTCTGAGCGCCAGGTAAAGACGTATCTGAATGCATTGAAACAGGCAGGACTGATAGTACGTGTGGGCAGCAATAAAACAGGATACTGGAAAGTAACAATCGACAATATATAATTTACTGATATATGGCATACTTTAACGAAGACAATGTAACTGAGCAGATGTGCATAGAGGTGGCCAAGGAAGCTGGCTACGAGTATTGCAATGCTGACGAGCTACGTGAGGCTAAAAGCGACATCATAGTAGAGCATCTGCTGCAGCAGGCGCTGATAAAGATAAATCATATCACGCTGTCGGAGGCTCAGATTGTGATTCAGAAAGTTAAGGATACTATATTCCAAGGCTTTAGCGGTGATATTATCACCGTAAACCAGAAACTGAGAGATCTGTTCTTCAAGGAGAATAGTTTCCCATTTGGTGCTAATGGTGAGCATAAGTCGATTAGTTTCTTTGATACAAACCCTGAAACTGCAAGCAAGAATAATACCTATGTGGTGACAAACCAATGGGAATATCCCAAGAGCTCGTATTCGGGTGGCAAGCGTATGGATATAGTGCTACTTATTAATGGTATACCAATGGTCATTGGCGAAGTTAAGACAGCAACCAAGGCAAGCATAACTTGGGCTGATGGTGCCAAGGATATTCTGGATTATCAGAAATCTATCCCAGAGATGTTTGTGCCCAATATTCTGAGCTTTTCATCTGAGGGTAAGGAACTGTATTATGGCAGCATAGGTGCTCCGCTGACAAAGTGGGGCCCGTGGTTTGGCGACGAAGACCGCAAACATGGTACGCTTGCTGACGTGCAGAAGAACCTAAAGAGTCTGATAGACCCTCTGCGACTGCTGGATATATACAGATTCTTCTCGGTATATACCACTACAAAAAATTCTTCGAAGAAGATAAAGGTTGTATGCCGTTATCAGCAGTACTATGGAGGTATGGCTATCGTTAATCGTGTGATGGCTCGTACCAAGAATGGTATTGGCCCTAAGAAGGGATTGATATGGCACTTCCAAGGTTCTGGTAAATCATGGTTGATGGTTTTTGCAGCCCAGAAACTGACGAAGATGCAGGAACTAAAAGCCCCAACAGTAGTTATCGTGGATGACCGTGTAGATCTGCGCGACCAGATAACTGGCGACTTTACTCGTTCTGAAATAGAGAATGTGGACTTTGCTTATACTCGCGAAGAACTTAAGGAGTTCTTTACCAAGGATCAGCGCAAGATATTGATTACTACTATCTTCTTGTTTGGTAAAGTCCAGCAGGCGCTTAACATGAGGGATAATATCGTGGTGCTGGTGGATGAGGCTCACCGTACACAGGAGAAAGATCTTGGTGAGTGCATGCGATTGGCACTGCCTAATGCATTCTTCTTTGGACTGACTGGTACTCCTATCAATAAGCGTGACAAGAATACATTTAAGTGCTTTGGTGCCGAAGAGGATCACGGAGGATATATGTCGAAATATACCTTCCAGGATTCGATTGATGATGGTGCTACGCTGGAATTGAATTTCCGCGAGGTGCCCGTAGAACTGCATCTGGACGAAGAAAGACTGCAAGAGGCGTTTGACGAAATGGCTCGCGAAAACGAGCTTACTGATGAAGAGAAAGACCAGCTAACAAAGGGTACTAAGGTGGAAGCTTTCTTTACTTCGCCCAAGCGTATACATGAAGTTTGCGACAATATCGTGAAGCATTATCGACAGTACATCCGTCCTACAGGATTAAAGTGTCAGGTAGTGGTATATAATCGCGCTTGCTGTGTGGCCTATAAGAAGGAACTTGATGCGATGCTGGCTGAGAGCGGTGACGAGACAGCCATCGTTATGCATACAGGTAATGATAAGGGCGATGAGTACAAGGAGTATAAACTTACAAACGATCAGCAGGAAAAGCTGCTTGATAAATTCCGCGACCCATTGTCGCCACTCAAGTTTGTGATAGTGACATCTAAACTGCTTACAGGCTTTGATGCCCCAATTCTGCAGTGTATGTATCTGGATAAACCAATGAAGGACCATACGCTATTACAGGCAGTTTGTCGCACAAACAGAGTATACGAGGCTCAGAAAAAGTGCGGAATGATTGTGGACTATGTGGGCGTGTTTGATGATTATGCCAACTCGCTGAGATTTGATGAAGCCTCAGTTAAGACTGTAATCAAGAATATTTCGCAGGTTAAGGAGATGATTCCGAAGTTTGTGATGGATTGTCTCGACTTCTTCCCGGGAGTGGATAGAACCATTGGTGGATTCCAAGGATTACAGGAGGCTCAGGAAAAACTTAAGGATGAGATTGTGAAGACACAATTCGGCGCTCACTATAATCGACTGCATAAGGCATGGGAGGTGGTTGCCCCTGATGAGGATTTGTTGCCATATAAGAACGACTATGTGTGGTTGAGCCAGGTTTACGAGAGTATTCGTCCTGTAAATACCACTAGCAATCTTATCTGGACTATTCTTGGCCCTAAGACTATCCAGTTGATACATGAGAATGTTGTTTCTATAGATATAGGTGAAAGTATCGAAGATCTTGTGGTTAGTGATACTCGCTTGTTGGAGGAATGCATTAAGGATGAGAACAAGCGCAATCGCACTATTATCGAGATAGAGAAGATGTTGCGACTGCGTTTGGGTAATCCTAAACATGCTGGCAGCAAGGAGTTTAAACTGCTCAGCCAGAAATTAAAGGAACTACAGGAAAAGCTGCGCCAACAGCAGATTGATAGTATCCAGTTCTTGAAGGATTTGCTTGCCCTTGCTAAAGAAACTCTGGAGACAGAGCAGAAGATGGAGCAGCCAGAAGACCAGCGCAAGAAGGCAAAGGATGCACTGACAGAACTCTTTGAGAGTGTTCGTACACCAGAAACTCCAATAGTAGTAGAGAACGTGGTGAACGATATTGATAAGAATGTGGTTGATATCGTGCGCAGATTCAGCAATGCATTCAAGACAGTAACAGGCCAGAATGAGGTGCGCAAGATGCTTCGTACCATCCTTTGGCTGAAGTATAAGATTAAAGACAACGAGGTGTTTGAAAAGGCATATAAGTACGTTGAGATGTACTATACCCCTGATACCACAGGCCCTCGTCCAACCACCAAGAAGGTGTATATAGATATGGATGCTTCAGACGAGAAAATAAGAATAGCGGCTGAAGATTTGCGCTAAGGGCGGGGACTTCGCACTACTCAGATGTAGGCAGTTGCAGTTTGATAACGCTGTGAACGAAAAACTAAAGAGGGCTGTTCTCGGGCTCCTCTATTTCGCCTGAGGTAGAGGTTACTCGCTTCACCTCCTTACCGGTGCGGTCGTAGCAGGAGATTACGATGGCGGTAGCTGCCAGCTCGTCCTTTAGGTCAACACTTGGGGTGAAGATGATGCGACGGCTTGAAATCAGACCGGCCTTTACGTCGTTCACGTTCTCCACAGCCTTGCTTCGCAGTCCGAAGCGCATGTTGCCCAGTCCGGGCAGAGCAACGCTGTGACCCTCGGTGGCCCATGCCTTGATTACCTCACCGGCTGCATCCCAACAGGCCTTCATCACACCCTGACTCACGCCGCTGCGCAGGGCAGCCTCCTTGATTACCTTTGCCTGAGTCAGTGTAGAATACATCTCAGGCTTCATTACATAGCGGTAAACGCCAGGATCATTCTCGTTGTTTGTAAACTTAAGCAGTCTCTCTACTGCCTTTACTCTAAGTGCCATAATTGCTATAAATTTTAAGGGTTGTAAAACTTTTTCCTTTTCCTTAAAACCTATTCCTTATTCCTTATTTTCGCCGTTAAGCCATGCAGAACTTTCTCGTGCACTAAGAAAAATTTTCTCCATAACTATGCCGGAATTTTTAGACGCTTATGTCCTTTTTGTTTCTTGATGCAAAGGTACGAATTTTTCGCGACATA
>ONYZ01000105.1 GCA_900322175.1 uncultured Prevotella sp. | reverse complement strand
TACATTGACGCCACGGATGATCAGCATATCGTCGCAACGACCCAGGATTCGGTCCATACGAACCAGCGTACGTCCACACTTACATTTATCATAGTGCAGAGCTGTCAAGTCGTGGGTACGATAGCGCAACAAAGGCATACCCTCTTTGGTCAGATGAGTAAAGGTTAACTCTCCCAATTGTCCCTCAGGCATTGGCTCGCCTGTCTCTGGATTCAGGATTTCAGGATAGAAATAGTCCTCGTTCAGGTGGGTTCCGCACTGATGTTCACACTCATAGCCTACACCAGGACCTGCAATCTCAGACAATCCATAGATATCGTAAGCCTTGATGCCCAGCGATGATTCCAACTTCTTGCGCATCTCCTCTGTCCAAGGTTCAGCACCAAAAGCACCTATTTTCAGTTTGAACTCATCTCTTTTCCATTCGCACTCATGCATAGCCTCTCCCAAGAAGAGTCCGTAGCTGGGGGTACAGCAGAGCACCGTTGTACCAAAATCGTGCATCAGTGTCATCTGCTTCTGGGTGTTTCCACTTGAGATGGGAATTACACTGGCACCGATATTCGTAGCACCATCGTGAGCGCCCAGACCTCCAGTGAACAAGCCATAGCCATAGGCTATCTGGAAAATATCATCCTTCGTAGCACCATAAGAGGTAAAGGCTCGCGAGATGGCCTCGGCCCACATAGCCAGGTCTTTGCGGGTATACAACACAACAACGGGTTTACCTGTCGTTCCACTCGAAGCATGGATGCGAACTATCTGCGACATGGGCACAGCAGCCAGTCCGAAAGGATAATTGTCGCGCAAGTCGAGCTTGTTGGTAAACGGCAACTTGGTGATATCGTTGGTAAACGGCAACTTGGTGATATCGTCAATCGACTTGATATCACCTGGTTCTAGTCCCATCTCCTGGAACTTTTTACGATAGAACGGGGTATTGTGATACACATACTCCGCCATTTTCTTCAGTCGGATGCTCTGGATTTCGCGCAGTTGTTCGCGATCCATGCACTCCACAGTCTCATTCCAAATCATTGTTCTTTCTTTTTCTTTAATTTCCTATTAGTTGTTGTGTTGATGCAAAGGTACGAATAAGTGAGCACAATACAAAATAAATGTCGATTTATTTTTATTGTCGAACGAGAGTACCTTAGAGACAAAGTCTCAGAATTAATACATTATAAGGAATTCACAAAAAGAAAACAAAAAAAAGTTCCAAATTTCTTCGGAACTTCTATTCTTTGGTGGGCGCTGAGGGATTCGAACCCCCGACCCTCTGCTTGTAAGGCAGATGCTCTAAACCAGCTGAGCTAAGCGCCCTTGCTTTTCAAAAGCGAGTGCAAAGGTACGTAGTTTTTTTGAAACCACCAAACTTTTGCACCACTTTTTTAATTATTTCTGCTTTTTCGCCTCTTCTAACTCCTTGCGAAGCTGTTCGTTCTCAGCTTCCAAGTCAGCTAACTGGGCATTCAGTGCATCAATCTCACCCTCTGACAGCGATTCAATGGCTTCAGCCTCTGCCTTCTTTTTGGCCTTGGAAGTGCCAAAGCACCATGTAAGACCAAACTCGAAGGTTATCTGTTGCAAGCGGTCTTTCAGAGCAATGCCTCCATTTCCTTCGTAACTGTTCCAACCCAGTTCGAAGTTGGCAGCCAGTTTGGGCGTCAAGCGGAAGGTGTTCAGAATGCCAAAGTTGATGTCGCTGGTGTAATGAGCTGCAGACATGTTACGAGAAAGACCTGCTCCGATATAAGGTATGCAGTTCCAGAGGCGATAGGGATTGTGTCCCAACAGCAGACTGCTGATGTTAAACATCACCTGTTCGTTCAGCGTCCAGTATTTATCTGCCTTCACGCCATCTTCGCTCTTCGTACCCATCTGCCACAGATTCAACTTGGTGCGTAGACCAATCACAGAGGTCATCCAACGTCCGCCAGCCAGAGAGATTCCCCAACCTGTATGGCCATCGCCACCTCCGCCAGGGAATTTATGGAAAGGAGCCACTAACGACTTCTCCCCCACTCCATACCAAGCGTTCCACGTAAAGTTTGCCTGTGCAAACCATTGGCTGTCTTGAGCCATCAAATTCAGCGAAAGGCATAGCAACAAGCCTATTAGAATATGTTTTCTCATCGTTTTTCCTTACCTTATTAATATAATATGTGACTGCAAAAATAATCAAATAAATCAGAAAAACAAAGCATTTTACTAGTTATTTCGTTTTTTTGTCTTACCTTTGTACCGCTTTAATAAATATAATAAGGTGAAAATGAAAAAAATCGTTTTATCAATAGCCCTCATGGCTGCTTTCACAGGCATTAAAGCTCAGGAAAACAGCACGAAGCCATTTAGCCACATGGATTTGGGTGTAACCCTTGGAACCACAGGCGTTGGCTTTGATGTTCAGATGCCCGTTCACGACATCGTGAAGCTGCGTGCCGGTTTCGAGTTTATGCCCCGTTTCACATACAACATGCACTTCGATGTGGAGTCATTCGACAGCGAGGGTATGCCAACCAGTGCAACCCTCGATCGTATGTCAGAAGTATTGTATGGACTGACAGGTTTTAAGGTTGACCAGAACATCACCATGAAGGGCAAGCCCACCATGTGGAACTTCAAGTTCCTCGTGGATGTGTATCCTTTTAAGAACAAGCATTGGCACGTAACAGCCGGTTTCCACTGGGGGCCATCGAAGATAGCCGAAGCTGTGAATGCACAGGAGGATTCTCCTTCGCTGTTTGCAGTAGGTATGTACAACCATCTGTATGATGTAGCCTACACGGATTGGATTGAAGACATTCCTACTCCCATCATTGATACAGAAACCACAGGACCTGTATATATGGATCCAAAAATTGAAAAACAGATAGTAAAAATGGGTAGAATGGGTATTCCTCTTGGTAAATTCACTCACGATATGGTAGATGCCAATGGCAAACTGCACAAACAGGGCGAGACTTATTATATGGAACCCAACGAAAACAGCATGGTATTTGCAGAGGCACGCACCAATAGTTTCAAGCCTTATCTGGGCTTTGGCTATGAGGGACGCCTGATTAAGAACAACGACAAATTCCACATCGGTTTCGATGCTGGTGTGATGTTCTGGGGAGGAACACCCAGCATTATAACTCACGAAGGCATTAATCTGGCTAAAGACGTTGAGGATATTGGTGGCAAAGTGGGTTCATATGTTGACCTGGTAAAAGGCTTTAAGGTCTTCCCTGTACTAAACCTTCGCATCACCCGTACTATCTTTTGATGAAACATATACGCTGTATCGAGGTGTTTCTCTAGGAGAAACACAGTGTTTCTTCGAAAGAAACGGAGTGTTTCTCCTAGGGAAACACTCCGTTTCTGTATATGGAACAATTGTAAACAGTGTTTAGCGCAAAAGCCAATAGCCTTTACTTGATAATCATCTTCTTACCATTCACGATATAAAGTCCTTTTGAAGGAACCTGAACACGACGGCCCTGCAGGTCGTAGATAACCTTGGTGCCATCAGTTGTAGACGTAGTTATCTGTTCAATGCCAGTAACATAAGCCTCGTACTCTGCCTCTGTCATAATCTTCAGCACATCGGGAGCAGTACTAGCATTAACAGCCAGATAACACTTGTTGGCAGGCAGATACTGAATATTGCTCTTTACAAAAGCAGGCTTACCATCTGCTGTAGTGCCTAACATACGCATGGTAGAAGGATTGTATTCCTTCACATTACGGTGATTCCTCTCTGCTGTGTACTCAACATCATTGCAATAATAGTTGCCATTCAGATAATTCGTACCAACCGAACCTGATGTAGATTGATCCAATAACGTTAGTTTATTACCGATGGGAGTTGCAGAACCACAACGGAAGAGAACAGGAGTCTGTGCAGGAATATTATCGGTAATCTCTGTGATAACAGCACAACCTAAAGCATTATCCACCTTACTTACAGTATATACTTTGGTGGTAGCAGCAGAGGGCTTAAAGGGGAAACCTGCATACATGGTAGCCCAATAAGAGCCATCAACGCTGGCAGTGACATCTGGCATTACGCCAAAATATTGCGAATCACTCTGATCAACAGGCAAGAACCACCAATTCCTTTTACCTGTAGTACCACCCTGCATGGTCATTGGACTATAACTTCTTGTATTGTCCAACAAATAGAGAGAAATGCCAGAAGTTGAACCATATAAAACATATGAACCATTGTTCTTCTCCATCACATTCAGGTAATAACCATAATCACTCAAATTAAGTCCCTGGCCTATCAGGTTCAAGGCGCTACTACTAATCATTTCAATATAGCAAATAGTTGCTGGGTTGCATGCGACTTCTGTATCAAAGACATTTTCGGCCCTCATAATCATTGCCTTTAAGTCAACATCCGTACCTACACGATAAGCGTGATTGTCAACGATAGATATATATCGTTTAGTATCAGAATTCTGCACACGATAGAAGCCCGTACCATTCAACTGACCACCTTGGGCAAATAAGGACAATGGCGCCAGTGCAAGTAAATAAAGTATAATTCTCTTCATACGCATATTGTTTAATCAAAAAGAGCCTGGCCTACTTCAACCGTAAGGCCAGGCTCGATATTGAGTTTTCTTATTGATTACTCAGCGATACAGATAGCTACACGGT
>ONYZ01000107.1 GCA_900322175.1 uncultured Prevotella sp. | reverse complement strand
GAACTCCTGCGGGGTCTGGCCGGTCTGCTTTTTGAACAGGCGGGAGAAGTACTGGGGGTACTCGAAGCCGAGGGCGTAGGCTATCTGGCTGACGGTGTCGGTGGTCGTGGTGAGGCGGTGGCGGGCCTGAGCGATGAGGTGCTGCTGGATGAGCTGCTGCGGACTATTGCCCGTCTGGGCTTTTACGAGGTCGCCGAAGTAGTTGGCCGAGAGGTTCAGCGCGTCTGCGAAGTAGCGCACGGTGGGCACTCCCTGACGTGCGGCTAGGCCTCGGGCAAAATAGTCGTCGAGCAGGACGGTGAAGCGCTGCATGAGCTGGCTGTCGACGGGTTCGCGGGTGATGAATTGGCGGTCGTAGAAGCGCACGCAGTAGTTCAGAATCAGGGCGACGTTCTGCGCCATCAGCTGGCGGGTGTGGCGGTCGATGCCGCGTTCCAACTCTGTCTCGATGTTGCCGAGGATGTCGTGCAGCTGCTGGCGCTCACGCTCCGATACGTGCAGGGCCTCGTTGACTGAATAGCCGAAGAAGGTGTAGGGCGACATCGATAATCCCTGCATCAGTGCCGGCGAGAAGATGAGCATCACGCCCTGGTAGCTCTGTTCGAGCGTGCCCAGCTCAACGTCGTGGTCGGGGGCGAAGAAGAGCAGCGTGCCGTTGTCGTAGTCGTACTCGTTGCGCCCGTAGCGCACGGTGCCGCAGCGTGCATCCTTGTAAACCACGCAGTAGAAGCCAAACGTATAGCGGGTGTTGCCAAACGAGCTGCAATCAGCAAGGTCGTCGAGATGGATGACCTCAATGAGCGGATGGCGGACATCGTCACGTCCGAGGGCATGCATGAATGCCGACACGGTGGGGAAATGGATTTGTCTTATCTTCATGGCGCAAAGATACAAATTTTTTCGCAGATAATGACTATCATCCTACATTTTCTATCTTCACGGTGTCCAACTCTTGCTGATAAATCACGCCACGCTCCTTCGAGAAGAAATCAATTGTCAGGGCGGCGAGGGCTACAAGGATGAGCGCAAGGGCAGATGCTCGGAGCCAGGGCTTATCGCAGAAGGTGAACACGCAGACAGCGATGACCATCATGACGGCAGAGACGATGATGGTCTGCGGATAGATCTTCATGAAAGCAGCCACGCGAGCCTTCTCGCTCTCCAGAAACTTCTCAGGCGACTCCTGGTATTGTTCCACGAACTGCTTGCTCCGCTGATGATTATTATAGGCTAATGCAGCTCCTCCTCCGATAAAGATTACCGCCACCACCGTCAATGGCAGAATGATGGCGCGAGCCGACTCCGACGAGCCCCAACGCCATGCCACAAGGGCCAGCAGGAGGCATACCACGCCTCCTGCAACCATTGCCAGATCCTCCTGAATTTCGCCAGTCAACCATTTGTTGGTATAGTCAATCAGTTCCATATTATCTACAATTATAACCGCCGTCAACGTTGAGGATGGTACCTGTCAGGAATTTGTTGTCGGGACTAGCCAGATAATAGATAGCCAGGGCAATGTCCTGCACCTCGCCCATGCGATTCATCGGATGGATGGCAGCAATGCCCTTCTCATCATAAGCCCCAGCCTCGATAGCGTGCTTCAGGATGTCGGTCTTGATGGCACCGGGAGCAACGGCGTTGATGCGGATACCTTGCTGGGCGTAGTCGATGGCAGCAGCCTTGGTCAGTCCCACCACGGCGTGCTTAGTTGCGCAATATTGTGCGGTGTAAATCAGTCCGTTGAGTCCTGCGATAGATGCCAGATTGACAATCGTGCCACCGCCCGTCTTCAGCATGGCGCGGATGGCATACTTCATGCCGTAATAAACGCCCAGGACGTTGGTGTCCAGCTGCTGCTTGAACTCGTCCGTCTCGGTGTCAGCCAGCGGTGCGGCACCCAGCGAGATGCCAGAGTTGTTGACAATGCTGTCCAGCTTGCCGAACTTGGCCACCGTCTGCTCGATGACCTGAGCCACCTGCTCCTCGTTCGTCACATCCAACTGGAAGAAGGTCATATCCAACCCCTCGTTCTTGGCTTCCTCGACGAATGCCTGACCCTTCTTTTCACTTCTACTTGTAATAACCACATTCCAACCGTTCTTTGCAAACTGGTAAGCCGTAGCCTTACCGATACCTGTTGTACCACCCGTAATGATAATTGTTCTCTTCATAACCGCAATTTTTTTTAAGTTATTAATACTGTTATTTATTCTCGGCTGCGAAGGTACGACGATTTCACCGAACCATCGCTAAACAAATTACTGAAAGGTGTATACAAATTACTGATGGGGTGATTTTCCCTATTTTTTTACGCTAAACTTTGCCTTATACTGGCTGGGAGTCATGCCAAGAACGCGCTTCACGTAGCGGGTGAAGTAATTGGTGGTGTTGAAATCCAGCTGATAGGCTACATCCGTAATCGATAGGTCTTCGCGCTTCAGCAGGCGGGCAATTTCTTCGGCAGTGAAGTGCTCGATGAAGAAACTGGCATTATGATGGCTCGCCTTGATACAGCATTCCGTGAGGTAATTGGGCGTGATATTCAGAAATTTGTTTTTATCTTTGCAGCCGAAAACAATTAAATAATGAAAGATATGATGAAAGATTTAGGAGCAAGAGCATTCAACTACGGTTATGCAAGTCCGGTATTGATGGTAGCCACGTATAATGACGACGGCAGCGTAAATGTGATGAACCTGCACGAATGTACCCGTACAAACGCAGGTCATCTGGCACTGTGTATCGGCAAACCCAAGAAGACGCACGAGAACATCGAGAAGCGAGGGGCATTTACGTTGACACTGGCCACGAAGGAGATGATGGCCGAAGTGGATTATATGGGTACGGTGTCGGGCTATCGTGTGCCTGACAAGTTTGAGAAAGCCGGTATGAAGGCCGTGAAGAGCGACCTGGTTGATGCGCCCATCATCGTAGGCAGCAAGGTGGTGCTGGAGTGCGAGGTGATTGAGTTTGTGGATATTCCCAACTTCAACTGCATCGTGGCCCGTGTGGTAAACCTGAAAGCCGACGAATCGGTGCTGGGCGCCAATAGCAAGATCGACACGTCAAAAATCGGCATGATCTTCTATGAGTCGTTCAACAACCAGTATTTCTCACTTGGTGAAAAAGCCGGAAACGCCTGGGTGGAAGGCCGGAAGTTTATGTGATACTGTCAGCGACAATCTTGCTTATACACGAAAATTCTCCATATCATCGCGATACGGAGGATTCTTTTGTGATAATCCAGGACCACAAGGTTATGGTACCAAGTACAAACCGAATAGTGGAGATTTTGAGTCATATAATCGGATTACCTTGGGTAGATGAAGGCACAATAGTTACCATTGCAACCTAATTTCATCGTCTCACGAAAGTAGAAATGGGAGATTTAAGAGATCAGTTTTTTCAGTTAAAAGGAAAGTGGAATGAGAAGGGGAGAGAATAAATCGGTTCATCTTCAGTAAAAAGAAAGAATTGTTTTTGGGGAAACATCAAGTCATTTCATTCAGCAATGTTTAGGTTTACGTTTACCCATGTATATATACATGAACCTCTAAACTTAAAGATTAAACCTACAATAATCTGCTTCAGGTTTACTACACCTTATTATATATA
>ONYZ01000108.1 GCA_900322175.1 uncultured Prevotella sp. | reverse complement strand
AACGATGAGTCTGGCTAAGATGGCCAAGCACATCTCTGAGCATGGTTCGGTTTTCACCGATGATGTGGTCGAGGGTGTGATGAAGAAGTTCAAGAACTGCCTGCTGGAGATGCTGCTGAACTCTCGCAAGGTGAAGATCACCGGACTGGGCACGTTCTACCTGACTGCCGAGTGCCAGAAGGGTGGTGCCGACAAGGAGGAGGACTTCAACGTGAGGGAGCACCTGAAGGCACTGCACATCCGCTTCTTGCCCGACCAGACGGCAGAGGACAACATCTCCAGTCGTGAGTTCATCAAGAAAGCTGAGTTCGTGAACGTTAAGAGCCTGCTCTCTTCGAGTGATGACGAAGAGGAAGGCGGTGGTAGTACGGGCGGCGGCACTGGTGGCGGACCTTCAGCCGAAGGATAAAGCCTCTCCCCAACCCCTCTCCTAAAGGAGAGGGGCTTTTTGTGTTCTTAGGCTTTGTTCATGGCCTGTTCTAATTGGATGAGGGCTTGTAACAGTATGCTGCGGGGTGTTCCGATGTTAAGGCGCATAAAGCCTTCACCGCCGGGGCCGAACATTGCTCCGTCGTTCAGTGCAAGATGGGCGCGGTTGACAAACAAATCTATCAGTTCGTCGTGCTGCAATCCCAGTGGGCGGCAGTCGAGCCACACCAGGAAAGAGGCTTCTGGTCGCCAGGGTTTTATCTTCGGCAGATGCTGCTGGCAGTATTCCTCCACGAAGCGGATGTTCTCTTCGATATATGCCAGCATCTGCCTGCGCCATGACTCGCCCTGACTGTAGGCGGCTATGGTGGCGATGGGCGAGAAGAGTGGGGGGTCGTTCAGTTCATTGGCCTCTAACCAACTGTAGAATCGGCGACGAAGCGTCGGATTGGGTACAATGGCATAACTGCTGACGATGCCTGCTATGTTGAATGTCTTCGAGGGTGCGGCGAAGGTGATGCTACATGCGGCGGCTTCGTCGCTGACTGTTGCGAAAGGGATATGACGGTTGCCGAAGAGTGCCATATCGCTATGTATCTCGTCCGACAAGACGAGGATATGGTGTTCGTAGCAGAAATGAGCCAGTCGCCGTAACGTGTCCTCCTTCCAGCAGATGCCGGCTGGGTTGTGCGGATTGCTCAGTATCAGTATTTTGCAATGCTCGTCCGTCACCTGTTCCAGCTGTTCAAAGTCCATGTCGTAACTGCCGTCGGGCAATTCTCGCAGCGGGTTATATACCACCTTGCGTCCGTTACCCTGGGGGGTGAGCCGGAAGGGGTGATAGACGGGCGGTTGGATGATAACTTTGTCGCCCTCCTCGGAAAATACGTTTATCGCCATACCGATGCCCTTTACGATGCCGGGGATATATGTCAGCCACTCGCGCTGAACCTGCCATCCGTGATGCTCCAACGTCCATTGGATGATGACGTCCCATAGCTCTTCCGGCACTATGGTATAGCCGAACAGCGAGTGGTCGAGGCGTTGGCGCAGTGCTTCGGTGATGAAAGGCGGCGTTTCGAAGTCCATGTCGGCTACCCACAGGGGCAGCAGGTCGGAGCGTCCGTATCGCTCCTGCAGTACGCCGTGTTTCAAGTCGCCACTGCCACGGCGGTCAACTATCTTGTCAAAACTATAAGTCATCTGTCAGTGCTTGTTGAATGTCGTCAAATATGTCTTCTGCCGCCTCTAATCCCACCGAGAGACGGATAGTGGTCTGCCGTACATCCATCTGCTCCAGCTGCCGGGGAGGGAAGAGCCCGAAGATAGTGCTTGCGGGGTGAATGGCCAGCGTACGGTTGTCAAAGAGATTGGTGGCACGATGAATCAGTTTCAGACGGTTAAGGAAACGGAAACACGCCTCTTTGCTTGCCAGGTCGAAAGTCAGCATAGCACCGGCTGTCTTACCGAACTGTCGCTGGGCAAGTTCGTAATAGGGGTTATCCGCTAATCCGATGTAGTTGACACGCTGAATCAAATCCTGTTCCCTCAATATTTTGGCAAGTTGTAAGGCATTGGCAGCCTGTCGCTGATAGCGCACATCAAGAGTCTCCAGTCCTAATGTCTGCAGATAAGCAGCCTGTGGTGTCATATAGGCACCGAGGTTAAACAACAATTCGTATTTGATGCGCTGGTTAATCAAAGGAAAGGTGCCATAGTCAATGACGAGCCCTCCCAATGACGTTCCGCCTCCAGAGAGGTATTTCGTACTCGACACCACTTCGACATCCACGCCTAACTCTTTCAAATGTGTCTCAGTAAAAGGAATCACCGTGGAATCGGCTATCACTGGAACACCTTTCTGATGGGCTGCCTCTGCGATGGATTGCAGGTCGGCTACCTCCAGTTGTGGATTGGTGACAATCTCCAGAAACACACAACATGTTTCATCGTCAATAGCGTCTTCGACGGCTTGTAAGTCGGTCAAATCGCGCAAACGGGGCTTTACACCATAGCGCAAGAGAGTATTGGTGACAAGGGCGAGTGTGTTGCCAAAGAGATGGTTGGAAGTCACGATGTTCTTGCCCTGCGAGGCAACGGCAAGGAGTGTATTGCTGATAGCAGCCATGCCTGAGGTGAAAGCTGTCACATGGGCAGCATCTGTCAGTTGGCGTACCCGTTGCTCCAGATTCGTCACAGTGGGATTCTCTACACGTGCATAGTCGGGACCTTTGATGCGATTGCAAAAGACATCCGACATCTCTTGGGCGTCACTGAACTCGAACGACACGTTATGATAGACAGGTACGGAGAGCGAGCCATAGGCATCCTCCCGCACATAGGGGGTGTTGATGGCTATTGTCTGTTTCTTCATAATCTAAATATAGAATTCGGAAGGATCAACCAATCCGGCGCGAAAGGCATATTTAATGGCTTCGTGGGCGGTATTCACCTGTAGTTTTCGGAAAATATTCTTCTTGTGGGTATTGATGGTGTGGATGCTGGAGTATCGCTCGTTGGCAATCTCCTTGGTAGTCTTTCCCTGGGCTACACCTCGCAGTATTTCCAGTTCGGTTTGGGTCAACACCTTCGGATGCTGCTCGTCGTCAGCCTGTTGGCAAATCAGTACTTCTGCTGCACGCTGGCAGAGATAGCGCTCACCCCGGATGGCATAGTCAATGGCGTGGTGAAACTGCTTAAAGGGCGAGTCCTTGAACACGATACTCACATTGCGGACGGTATATACCAGTTTACGCATGACTTGAACGGTGAGGTCGTCGCTCACCATCAGCCATTGTGCTCGGGGAAACCGTTCGATGATAATCAGTAACTGTTCCTCGTCCTGTATATTAAATAAGGTATAGTCGAGAACCACGATGCTTCTTTCTTCTTTCTGCAACTGACTGACCAATTCGTCTTTGTCGGCAGCATGATGGACAGTGGCACTTTCGTGTTCGCGAATAAGAGTCTTCAGGGCAAATGCCGTGAGCTCCTGATTGTCGGCTAAAATAAAATTCACCATACTTTTGTCTCATTTAGTTTGATGAGTGCAAAGGTATGGCGAATTTGGTAGTTACACAATACCGCTTTTCGGTTATTCTGCCTACCATACGTTTGGTATATCGCTACTTTTTGCCCATTCCTCTCATGCTAAGCGAGATGCGGTGGCGGCGTAAATCGACT
>ONYZ01000110.1 GCA_900322175.1 uncultured Prevotella sp. | reverse complement strand
CGTCATTGCCTTCACCTTCATGCCGAAGGCCTGCGCTATCTGAGCTACGCGACTGCCAATATTTCCCAATCCTATGACGCCCATCGTCTTCCCAGCCAACTCCGTCAGTGGTTCGTCCCAATAGCAGAAGTCCTGGCTTCGCGTCCATCGTCCCTCACGGTTCTGCTGTGCATAGTGTTCCGTTCTATTAGTTACCGTCAGCAAGTGAGAAAAGACCATCTGTGCCACACTCTCCGTGCTGTATGCAGGTACATTCGTCACCACGATGCCACGCTCCTTGGCCATCTCCGTGTCAACCACGTTATAGCCCGTAGCCAGCACGCCGATATATCGCAATGTCGGCAATGCCTCCATTACCTCTCGACTCATCACCACTTTGTTAGTCAGCACGATGTCAGCCCCCTCACACCTTGCTATTGTTTCCTCTGGGCGCGTGCGTTCATACACGGTTAAGTCGCCCAATGCCCTCAGGCCGTCCCACGACAGGTCGCCTGGATTTGCTGTATAACCGTCAAGAATGACTATCTTCATACTCCTTCTCCTTATTGTTTTTATATTGCTCATTAACTTCTTACCTCCTGCCGAGTGCGTTCTTACCTCCTGCCGAGGGCTTCTCACGACCTGCCGAGTGCGTCCGTGCATGCTGCGGAGCCTAAAAAGGCTGCACAAACAGTGCAGCCTTTAGTCGGTAGTATCTCAAAAAGATTAGAACTCCTTGGTCATCTCTGCAACCTCGGCATTGACATGGTCAATGAACTGCTGGATTGACATAACGGTCTGCTCGCCACCGCCCTGGGGACGAACGGCAACAGTGCCGTCGGCTGCTTCCTTCTCACCGACAATGACCATATAAGGAATGCGCTTCAACTCGTTGTCGCGAATCTTACGGCCCAGTTTCTCATTGCGCAAGTCGATGGTAGGACGTACGCCACCAGCTTCAAATTTCTTTACAACCTCCTTGGCATAGTCGTTATACTTCTCAGACAGAGGCAGGATAGCCACCTGCTCAGGCGTGAGCCAGAGGGGGAAGTGACCAGAGGTGTGCTCGATGAGCACAGCGGTGAAGCGCTCGAGAGAGCCGAAGGGAGCGCGGTGAATCATGACAGGCGTCTTCTTCTGGTTGTCCTCGTCGGTATATTCCAACTGGAAGCGCTTAGGCAGGTTGTAGTCAACCTGAATAGTACCAAGCTGCCAACGACGACCGATAGCGTCCTTAATCATGAAGTCGAGCTTAGGACCATAGAATGCTGCCTCACCGTATTCTACCTTAGCGTGCAAGCCCTTCTCCTCGCAAGCCTCCTGGATGGCGCGCTCAGCCAGTGCCCAGTCCTCATCAGTACCTACGTACTTCTCGTGGTCGTTGGGGTCGCGGAGGGAAATCTGAGCCTCGAACTCGAAACCGAAAGCCTTGAGCACGATATTGATGATATCCATCACATTGAGGAACTCCTGCTTTACCTGGTCTGGACGACAGAAGAGGTGAGCATCGTCCTGCGTGAACGAACGCACACGAGTCAAGCCGTGAAGCTCGCCACTCTGCTCGTAACGATAGACGGTACCAAACTCAGCAATGCGCAGAGGCAGGTCGCGATAAGAACGAGGCTTCCAAGCGAAAATTTCGCAGTGGTGAGGACAGTTCATCGGCTTCAGCATGTACTCCTCATCCTCCTCAGGCGTATGGATGGGTTGGAAGGAATCCTTGCCATAATGAGCATAGTGGCCAGAGGTAACGTAGAGGTTCTTTGAGCCAATGTGCGGAGTGATAACCTCCTGATATCCAAAACGTTTCTGAACCTTACGTAAGTGGTCCTGTAAGCGAATGCGAAGGTCAGTGCCCTTGGGCAACCAAATGGGAAGACCCTTACCAACCTTGTCGGAGAACATGAACAATTCCATCTCCTTACCAATCTTACGATGGTCGCGCTTCTTGGCTTCCTCGAGCATCACAAGATAATCATCGAGCATCTTCTTCTTGGGGAAAGAGATACCATAGAGGCGCTGCATCTGCTCGCGATTAGCATCGCCACGCCAGAAAGCACCAGCAACGCTCGTAAGCTTAATGGCCTTGATTTCGCCCGTATCTACAAGGTGCGGACCACGACAGAGGTCCGTGAAATTGCCCTGCGTATAAGTGGTGATAGAACCATCTTCCAAATCCTGCTCAATGTGCTCGCATTTGTAGGTCTGACCATCAGCAGCAAACTCCTTAAGAGCATCGGCCTTGGCAACCTCCTTGCGAACAACGGGCTCTTTCTTGGAAGCCAGTTCCTTCATCTTAGCTTCAATCGTGGGGAAATCGCTCTCCTTGATGCTCTCGCCATTGGGCAACAGCACATCGTAGAAGAAGCCATTCTCGACAGCAGGTCCGAAACCAAACTGGATGCCAGGGTACAATTCCTGCAAAGCCTCAGCTAAAAGGTGGGCAGAGGTGTGCCAGAAGGTGTGCTTACCTTGTTCGTCATCGAACTTATAGAGCTCAATCGTTGCGTCCTCATTAATAGGACGGTTCAGCTCTACGGTCTCACCATTTACTCCACAGCTTACAACACTGCGTGCGAGAGCGGGTGAGATACTCTCGGCAATCTGAAAACCAGTAACGCCCTGCTCATACGAGCGAACAGATCCGTCTGGGAAAGTAATGTTGATCATATTTACAATATATGTTAAAGATTAAATATTTCACTTTAAGTCATAGGGCCCTGTAGGCGTAGTGCGCTTGAGCACTTCCAGTTGGAAATCGACACCTGCCACGATGCCATAGCCACGAAGCACGCTCTCAACGGTCTTACGCGCCAGCTCAGGATGGTTATTCTCCTCGCTGAGATGGCAGAGCCATACATGGCGCAACTGCTCGGTCATATTCTCGGCAATGGCTATACCACAATCGCGATTGCAGAGGTGACCCGTCTGCGAGAGAATGCGCTCTTTGAGGAACTGAGGATAAGGACCGTTCTGCACCATCTCTATGTCGTGGTTGGCCTCGATGACCAGATAGTTGGCACGGGCAATATAGGTCTTCATCTCGTCAGTAACTACGCCTACATCAGTCATTACACAGAAGACAACGCCCTCAGCCTCAACGAGATAGCCTACATTATCGGAACTATCGTGAGGAACAGCAAAGGGAGTTACCATAAAATCGCCAATCTGACGGGTTACGCCCTTCTCCAGATAGCAAGTGAGCTCAGGCGCAATCTTCTTGGTGACGCAATAGTTGCGATTAATGCCCTCATGCACTTCCTTGGTGGCATAGACCGGCACTGAATAGTCGTGGCTGAAAGAGCCTACCGACTTGATATGGTCAGCATGGTCGTGGGTTATGAGCACATGATGAACCTGCGAGAGACTACATCCATAGTCCTTGCAGCTCTTCTTCAGGCCTCTCAACCCTACTCCTATGTCGATTAGCAGGACGTCTGTGGGGGTTGCCAGATAGTAGCAATTACCACTGCTTCCACTGCCAAAAGATATAAACTTTAGCATGATTCTTTCAAATTTTGTGCAAAATTAATAAAAAAGTGTCGGTTTTTCCTTATCTTTGCAGAGATTTTTTACTTATTTAATGGTATGAAAGTGTTTTTTCTCTTTTGCACGGCATTTTTAATGACTGGCTGCAGTCTCGTATTGACGGACGACAACGAAGCGATGGACGTCGCTGCACGATGGGCAGAGGCTTACTTCAACTATGATTTCCACAAGGCGGAGCAGTATGTCACCCCAGAAAGTGAACGATGGCTGAGGTTTGCTGCCTCGAACACTACGGAGCACGACCTGCAATTAGTGCAAGAGGATGGAGAAGCCATCGTTGATGTAGATGATTTCTTCACAGAAGCCAACGACACGCTGAGAATTGTACAATTGAGAGTCAGAAACTTTGTGAGCGCCACCCTACCCGCTGATTCAGCACATCGAGTGGACGAGGCAATGTTTAACATCACGACCGTACTGCGAGACGGAAAGTGGAAGGTTAGAATGGAAGGCCTACCGCAAAGTGAAAAGCAAAGTCGCGACTGAGACG
>ONYZ01000112.1 GCA_900322175.1 uncultured Prevotella sp. | reverse complement strand
CTGCGATACATGCGCTCCGCATACTGCACGTCGGCATATTTCATCTCCTCAGGGAAGGTGTAGTTCTGCAACCACGGCAACAGTTCCAAGTCCATGGCCACGCCCTGGTTGTGCACCTGTGGGGCATGCACGTGCATGTCGTTCATAGCCGGAATCAGCAGTCTATTGCCGAAGTCTACCACGTCTATTCCGTCGCAGTCCAAATCCTTCAGATTTGTCGATACGCCCGTCACGCGACCGTTCTCCACGGCGATGTAACCATTCTCAATAGCCTCAAACTTACTCTTCTCCTTCGTAAACAGGATGTGTGCCTTATATACCTTTTTCATATGAATAGATTTAATTAGTTATTTTTGCAAAGATACGAATAAGCGAGCACAATACAAAATAAATTCCAATTTATTTTTATTGAATGGATTTATCACCCCAGGCACCTGATGGCGAGCATCGTGAGGTCGTCATTAGGTGCGGCACCGTTGCGGTGAGACTCTACCGACTCGCTGAAGGCGTCGATTACCTGCTTGGCAGTATCTGATTTCATTTGTTGCATCATCTGTTGCAACTTGTCGTCGCCATACTGCTCCTGTGCCTGGTTTTCGGCCTCGTTCAGTCCGTCGGTATAGATAAAGAGTAGTTTGCCGCTGATATTGTCAAGCTCCTCACCCTCAAATTCAAGTTCAGGCCACAGGCCGATGGGGGCATTCGTTTCTGCTTCGACAAACTCGCCGTCGAGCAGTGGAGGATTATGTCCGGCATTGCAGTAGTAAAGATGGCCCGTAGTGAGGTCGGCTTCGCCAATAAACATGGTGACGAACATGCCGTTGTCGTTGTTCTCCGAAAGCTCATTGTTCAGGCGGGTAGCAATTTCGCTGGGTTTACGACGCTCCTTTGCCATAGCGCGGAATAGGCGGATGGCTTGTGCCATAAAGAGTGAGGCAGGAACGCCCTTGCCGCTTACATCGCCAAGGCAGAAGTATAGCTGATTGTCGATGATTTCGAAGCTATAGAGGTCGCCACCCACTTCCTTCGCAGGCGACATCAGTCCGTAGAGGTCCAGGTCGCTACGCTCAGGGAAAGCCTGTGGCACCATCGACATCTGAATATCGCGGGCGATGCGCAACTCGCTCTCAATGCGCTCTTTGGCGGTGGTGGTTTCCTCAAGCTGGTCGTAGGCAACCGCCAGCTGGTGGTAGGCATGTTTCAGTCGGCGTGCTGACAGTTGACGGCGGTATAGGTAGAAGCTGAGGAAGCAGATTACTAACAACGCTATAGCTCCTCCAGCTGCTATAAGTATATGATGTGCGTGCTCCTTCTCCTCTTGGGCATGCATCTTCGATTGGTATTCGCTCAGTTGCAGGTTCTTGTTGCTGGTTTCAAGTCTGTCGTTCTCCAGCTGCATAGTAGCGTTAGCCAGTTCTGCGTCACGGTTCTTTAGTTTTAGCATCAGGGCCTCTTCCTCCAGCTTTTTGTTCTCGAGCTCTTCGGCAGCCATGTCGAGTCGCATTTGCTGGTTACGCAACTTCAACTCCTTAGCCTCGAGTTCCACGCGCCCCAGGTCCATAGTGGCGGTCATCTCCATCAGCAGGTGGTTGTTACGCCTGCTATTAATAGAGTCGCGCAACTCCCAATATCTCTGTTGCACAAAGTAAGCATTTTTATAATCACCCTTGCGTTTGTGTATAAGGCTGAGCAAGTCATTTCTGAAGAGTGGCGATCTCAATTTATTACAGAGATCGATGGCTTCGTCGTACTGATGATCATTGATTTTTCGCCATACTGCGATGACGGGACCACTTGAGTCATCTTGCCCGTATGCCTTCTTGGCTTTCTCGCGCTCGCCCCAAACGTAGTCAAACTCTTTCTGATATTCAGCCGCATCCTTTACGTGATATAAAGCTGTGTCCACCTTACTCAGACAGATTACCGACCATGCGTTCAACCTATGCATGGCACTGATATTTGGTTCCTTCAGGGCTTGTTCGGCGTTTTGGATAGCCTGATGGATTTTTCTATTGGTAAGACTTATTCTGGCCAGTTCTATCCACGAGGCCGCCGCACTCTCGTTTGGGAAATGCTCGTGCAGAAAGCTGATGGCTTTCTTGAAGTTCTGTATACCCTCCTGATAGTCGCCCATCATGCTCTGTATGGTGCCCATCACATGTGTACCTGTATAGATGCCGTACTTATGGTCGTGGTTCAGGGCATACTGCTGCATATCCTTGGCGATGAGCTGTCCCTTGTTGCGCTGCTGATGGTTGGCAAAGTAGAGAGCCTGATTTGCCCAAGCCTTGTAGAAGGTGCGTTCGTCGTTAGCCTTCTGTGCCGCCTCCTTCAGTTTGTTGGTAATATCAACGAAAGCAGTCTCGTCGTTTTTATTGTAGAGCTGGTACATCTCTTTCTGCAGTTGAGCGATGTCATCGGCAGCTGCTGATTGTGCCCACGTCGGCATCATACCAGACATAAGTATCATAACGAGAAGGATAAGCTTTTTCATAAGCTGATGTTTTAGATTATTCTGCGGCAAATATACATACAATTTCTTAAAAATCAAAACAATAAACACAAAAACTTTTCTTCTTACAGAAAATGAGTGCAATAAAGGACCCCATGATCCATGTTACATAATAGAGTAGGGGACCGACAGATTTTCTGTCAGTCCCCACTTTCTTTACGCCATGCAACTCGTAACTCCCATCGTGGTTGCGATAGCCGTCAGTATGCTGATAAGCAACTGAATCAGCCATTTCCAGGTCTCCTTCTTCATCATTCACCTCCTCCCTGGTTAGATGCTTCCTTAGGGGCTTCATAGTCCGTCGCTTCCTCGAAGGTGATATCGCCCAGCATGGCCACAGCAGCGCGGGTCACACCATTCTGCGTCGAGGTGGTATACTCGGGCTGGAACAGGATGCGAGGGCTCAGCGTTGATGCGGTCAGGTCCTTCGCGTCCTCGCAGGTCCTTCGCGTCCTCGAAACCGCCGCGCTGGTTGCGCAGTCCACACTTGAAGATACCTACGTTGTCAATCTTCACCTTCTCGCCCAGTCCGATGAAGTGGCGCAGGGCGTAGCCCAATTCGTCCAATACTGCGATGCAGTCCGAACGCTTCACCGAGGCCTGCTGCTGGATGAAGTCCGCCAGCTGACGCGTGGTGATGTGCTTCTGGTTATACACTGCCTTGGCGTAATACTTGCCGTAACCCAATGACTTGGGGCTTGTCTGCTTTTTCTTAATAAACTTTTGACTCATTGTAAATTAAACATTAAAGATTAAACATTAAATTCGTTTCTCTCACTTTTGTCTCACTCACGGAGTGCGTTCTCACTTTGTGCCGAGCGCGTCCGCATGTAGTCCCGAGCCTATGCGCATCTTGTCTCGAGCCTATCGGCAGGTGGTGGCGAGCCGCTCCGTTTGTTTCGACGGTGCAAAGATAGTGTATTCAGAATTAGCAGTATCGGTATTCTCCACCGTTCTCCAGTATTTCTCGCTATTCTCCGTTATTTTCCACTCTTTCTCAGTAGGGTGGCCCTAATTCGTCGACTATCATCCGCACTTCCCTTGGGGTATAGCGGTGTGTGGAGTTGACTAGATGGCAGAGCCTCGGGTTGCGCTTCAGCTCCACCCTAAACTTGCTCATCGCATTCTCCGGGCTGTCGCCGTCGTAATAGAGCATGGCCAGTTCCGAC
>ONYZ01000113.1 GCA_900322175.1 uncultured Prevotella sp. | reverse complement strand
GATATAGCGTCGGCACACGCCCCTCATCTGTTGGGCGTATGCCTTGTACAGTTCTCCGAGGGCATCCGCATCCCCCTGTCTGCACCGTTCTATCAGCCGTGTTATCTCCATCGTAAACATAACGTCTCTATCTATATAGTCCTACAACAGAGAAAAAGACTGCACCACCACCCGCATTATTTGATAGTTTTTACATTCTTTAGCAGAAAAAAGTTTGTTTCTTACCTGTAGACAGGTGTGGGGAAGGTGATGGTGCTGGGGATGTAGAAGTCGTCGGAGAGAGTGTGACCGTCTATTTGTTTGGTCAGGTGGTAGTGACCGGGCGTGAGGTGGAGCAGGCCGATATGGCCATAGACGGTGGCTGAGTCGTGGGCGGCTACGGTGCTCAGGACAGAGGTGAAGCCGAAGTTCTTGGGGAATGGAACTTGCTGCCAGTGGCCGTCTGTCTCGCGCTCGATGGTGTACTCCTGTCCGTAGTTCACATCGTAGTCGTTGGGATTGATAATCCTCGCCTGCACCACAGAGTCGATTCGCGAGATGCTTTTGTCGATGATGACGAGGCGCAGGGTGTCCGCACTGGTCACCGCCTCGGTGCTGTCGGTCGGCTGTTCCGCATCTGCCGTCGTTTGCCGTGCCGTTGGGCGGCAAGAGGCGAATGCGAGGGCGGCAATCAGGAGGAAGAGAAGTTTTGCTTGTTTCATATTGCTTGTGATTTTATTATATGGGGCAGTGTCAGCACGAAGGCTGACAACTGCCCAAACGAGAGAGAATTTATAGTCGGTTGATTTGTTCGCTTGCGGCGCTCTTGCCACGATACTTGGTCTTGAGTTGGTTAAGCCGATATACAATGCTTAGAGAGAAATTCCAATACTTGTGGTCTTCAATTTGCCAGAAGTGGACGTTGCGTATACGCGTGTCTTCCTCGAACTTCATTTTGTGGAAGAGGTCTCGGGCGGCAAACTTCACGCTCAGTCGGTCTTGCAGAAAGGACTTCTGTATGCTGAAATTGAACATCTGGTAGGGCTTTAACTGGATATTGTTCTGTGTGCCTCCGCTATTATAGTAGTAATAGATGTTAGCAAGCCATGAGTGAGGTAAGTCGAAGTATTGGTTGACAACAAGATAGAACTCAGTCTTGCCATAGCTGTATGGCTCGTTCATATACTCGTAGTCGAAGAATAGGTGCTGTACAGCTATACGGATTGAGGGACGCCACCAACGGAAATTATGTTGCAAACTGACGTTAGTACTAAGCAGGCTTGCGTGGTTGAAGTTGCTGAATGAACTCACCAGTATGCGTGAATGCTCGTCCTCGGTGTACCAGTCAGGGGCGATGAGGTTATCCTTATAGGTAAAACTTAGTGAGGCGTTGATGAATTTGTAGGCTGTGCTCCATTCAGCGATGTAGAGCGTCGTGGGCTGCAAACTGGGATTGCCATGCTGATAGGCAAACTCACTATTGTAATAAGTGTAGTTGCTCAATTGACGGAATGACGGACGACTGGTACGCGACGTAAACGATAGGGCATTGCTCCATCCTTTGTATTTGTGGCTGATTTCCATAGAGGGAAACAGGTAGCGGTAGTGACGGTGAATGTTGGCATCGGGAGCCAGACGGTCTGAGTAATCACAGACAACATCCTCATAGCGAATACCTCCGTTCAATGTCCAGTCTCCAAAAGTCGCCTTTGCTTCCAGATAAGCCGCAGTCTTGTTCTCCCATTGGTGATAGTCTGAGGGCGGAACCACGGCGTTGTCACAATTGGCGGTTCCATTGCCTGTCACGCGGTTGTACTCTGCACCCCATGACAACGAGGTCTGTTTGTCCAGCGTGTAGTCGAACGTCAACCTACCCGCATAGACGTGGAAACGGCTCTTGCTCTTATTGAGTGTTGAGATGGTTGTTGTACCAGTGGTTTCGTCTGTCAGTTGGCGGTAGTCACTGGAATTGCCTGCGTAATCAAGGTTGAGGGCTGTGCGTAGCTGCTGCGTCCACTCTGCATTATAGAAAGTGTTGACATGAGCATAGTCCATATTATTGTGGTAATCACTCAAGATATGAGTTCGCTGGAATTCCTGGTCGTTTTTGCAGTAGATATGCAAGGCATCACCAGGTGATATCCATGTGTTGTGATAACCATCGTAACTGATACCTGCAATGTGTCGCTCATTGAACTCATAATCTACATTCGCTGAATAACTCGGTATTTTCTGGTGCTCCCTGCTGTGATTGTCGGTGTGGTCATATCGGTAGGTATCGCCATCCACCACAAATTCTTTTATTTGCGGTTGGTTATAGTGGCGATGAAAATCATTATACTCCAGATGTGCCGACGCATTCAGTCCACCCCGCTTCAGACCAAGGTTAATCGACTCGTCTGATGTCAGTACATCGTTTACCTCTTCATCGGCTTTCACTTGCAGTGTCCACCCTTCTTCCTTTGTACTCGTTATTATCTTGATGACGGTTTCCACTTCTGCATCGTATTGTACGCCAGGATTACGAACAAGCTCAATATAAAGAATGTCTTTGGGTGACAGATGGCTAATTTCTTGTATGTTCTGCACCTTGCGGTTATTGATGTAGTATATAGGAGTTCCACGTCCAAAGACAGACAGAGATCCATCTGATGAGGCAATAACACCTGGCACTTGCAAAAGTAGCTCGTTGGTGCTGTGCAAACGCTCCAAAAATGTGCCAGCCACATTTGTAATAATGCTATTGCCTTTTGTCTGATACATAGGACGTTCGCCTTTCACCGTCACTCCCTTCAGAGTTTGTGTTTCTGGCTGCATCCGTATCGTGCCGAGTTCTTTGGTGTTACATTGCCTGTAAATCGTCTTGTAACCCACGTATGAGATACGTGCAAGAACGGGACGATGTTCACAGGGGATGACAAAGAGACCGCTCTCGTTCGACACGCCACCGGTAATCAGCGTAGAGTCCTGAGGTGAGAGCAGGGCGATGTTGGCATAGGCTATGGGCTGGCCTTGCTCGTCAATGATAGTTCCTTTGTATCGA
>ONYZ01000114.1 GCA_900322175.1 uncultured Prevotella sp. | reverse complement strand
CTTCTAGTCGATGCTCGTTTGATTTTTGCGTCTTTTCAGACGTGTATTTCTCGTTAGCGGATGCAAAGGTACTAAAAAAAATAATGCAAACCTATATTTAAGTGTTAAAATCCTACGTTTTTTGCCAAATGTTAAAATGACGGTAGGTGTGATGGTAGGTGATAGGTTAGGTGTTACGGTAAGTGTCTTTCGACATCTTTTATACTTAACACCTTGACAATCAGTAATATAGATTTTTAGGACGTTAAGTGTTGGCGACAAGTACAAAAATTGATCAGCTACGACTAGACAGCCCGTCTACTCCGACTAAGCGTTGACTTTACTCCGACCACGTTTAACAATTTTCTTGAGAATTTCTGAGATAGCTTACGGCAATCTCATAGATATGTTACGATTATTTACCAGACAGGTGCCGACTGTCTTTAAGCCTGCATTTTGCTACTATACTATGAAAAAATAATTCCCTAGTGAGGGAATAAATTTTCCCTAGTGAGGGAGCAAAAATGGGGTGGTGAATGCTTGCCGCCCCTGATGTATAACCGTGTAAAGATTTATTCAATGCTGTCAGTTGCTTCTAAAAAGTTTTCGGCGAAAAGTTTGTTGGTTACAGATAGTTTCGTTATCTTTGCAGGCGATTGAATTAGTTGAAAGTAAACCCTAAAAAAGAAACGATATGGCAAGCAATGCGGACTTTGTACAGTACATCGCCGACCAGTGTAGTGGGGCGGGCGACATCGTGGCCAAGAAGATGTTTGGCGACTATGGAATATATTGCAACGGCAAGATATTCGGCCTGATATGCGACGATCACTTCTATCTGAAACCCACAGTCGAGGTGCGTCCACTTTTGCGCGCAGTCGACATGCGACCACCCTACGAAGGTGCCAAACCTTACTTCTACATCGCCGACGTAGACGATCACGACTACTTGTCGGCCCTGGTGCGCGAAACCTGCCGCCATCTGCCCGAACCCAAACCTAAAAAGAAGAAATAATGAAGACCAAGTTAATTCTGGCTGCTATTCTTGCAGCTGCTTGCTGTACCCAAGTGTCAGCACAACCGTTTGCTAAAGAGAACATTCCTGAAGGATCGTACTCGCCAGTAACTAACGTAAACCGCAACGGCTATCCGCGTGTGCTCAAAGATGGTAGCGTGATGTTTCGTGTAAATGCTCCTGAGGCGCAGAAGGTGCAGATAGACCTCTGTGGCACCAAGTATGACATGACGCGAGGCGAGGGCGGACAGTGGACCACCGTAACCAAGCCACAGGTTCCAGGATTCCATTACTATTTCCTGATAGTCGACGGCGTTTCGGTAGCTGATCCTGCCAGCCAGACGTTCTACGGCTGCAGTCGATGGTCGAGTGCTATCGAGATAAATGAGGATGGATGCGACAACTTTGAGGTGCACGATGTGCCACGTGGCGAAGTGCGTACCGTTTACTATTATTCTAATGTAGACAACTCGTATCGCCCACTGATGATCTACACACCAGCCGGTTACAACGAAAGCAAGCAGTCGTATCCTGTAGTTTATATTCAGCATGGTGGCGGCGAGGATCATCGCGGCTGGATGGAGCAGGGACGTACGGCTCAGATTATGGACAATCTGATAGCTGCAAGCAAGGCTGTGCCAATGATTGTGGTAAGTGCCAACAGCAATGTACGTTCGCGTAATGGCGGCTTTGGTGGCGGCTATAGTTGGCAGGGCATGCAGAGTTTCCGCAGCGAGCTGATAGACAATGTGATACCGTTTGTAGAGAAGAACTATCGCACTAAGAGTGATCGCGCGCATCGCGCCATGTGTGGACTCTCGATGGGTGGCGGACAGTCGTTCTATATCGGCCTACGTTCGCCCGAGGTGTTTGCCAACGTAGGAGTATTCTCAACAGGTATGTTTGGTGGCATCCAGGGCGCATCCAACTTCGATCTTGAGAAAGAAGTACCAGGCATGCTGAGCAACACTAAGTCGTTCAACAAGAATCTCGATGTGTTCTTCATCAGTTGCGGCGAGCAAGATCCACGCATCAGTCACACTCGCAACATCGTAAAAAAGATGCAGGACGCTGGCATAATAGTTCGTTTCAACTCCTATCCAGGCGACCACGAGTGGCAAGTATGGCGCAAATCCCTCCAAGAATTCGCCCAGTATCTGTTCAAGTAATGCCAAAAAATCTGGATACCAGGAATGATGGCTATGTAGAAAACTGTAAGTTAATCTTTACTCTATGAACTGTAGGAGTTGTTCAACCAATTGATGTACGGTGGTTGATGAATCTTCTTTTGCAGGATTACTGCCATCGAATGATTCCTGTACCTTTTGGGCATTTCCTATTGCAATACGAGTTTTCGGGTAAATGACATTGAAGACTTTTATGGAGTCCCCTTTTGTCTTGCCGTATCTAAAACCAAGCAGATGGGTAAGCATCTCAGCGTAGCGGCTTCTGTGTATGGATCCTTGATATAGGTTGAAATGTAACAGGAACCAATATTCAAATGCTTGGTTGCTATACTCTCCTTCACAGACGATAAGGAAGGTCTGTTTCACCAGCTTTAGGCAGCTTGTCCTTTTGAGTGTGCGCTCAATCTTGGGGTTTTGTCTGCGTGCCATCACTCTGCCCTCCTTAATACTGACTCCAGATTTCCGATAATGGGTGTGGCTCCATATTTACCACTGAGATAATCCTTTTCAAAAGGAGCATCACTTCTGACTTTATAGTCTGACAAAGAATAGAGTGAGGTGGCTCCAAATCGATTTTTCTGGGTGAACCAGATTTGATCACGACGGAATAAACCAGAACTGAGGATGTTGGTGTCGTGTGCCGTT
>ONYZ01000115.1 GCA_900322175.1 uncultured Prevotella sp. | reverse complement strand
ACCACGGGCAGCCCACTCGTCAACATGCTCCGCCATAGGCGAAGACGGGGTGATGGGGTAGATAGCAGCTACCTCCGAGAACATATAGCTCACGTGAGCCGCAGCCTCGTTACCATCACAGGTGATAAACTTCTTTTCTTTAGCCATTGTTTTTGATAACTATAAAAATGAATAACTATTGTGTAATTATAATGTTTTATTTTTATATTCTTTTATTTTTTTATTTTTTAATACAGGAATCCCAGCAACCACAGAGGTATCATATTGCCAATACCAATCTCTGTGTTGTAGCGGGCGTAGATCACATCGGGCGATGTGCGCAGCTTGCCGGGTGACTTGGCATCTATCACGCGGAACTTAAGCTTCTCGTCGACGATGAAGCTGGCATCGCGTGTGCTGCTGGTGTTTACCTTATGATCCTTCCACATCGAGTTTACGAAGAATGTCTCCATAGCCTCCTGCTTGTCTACCTGGATAGGATAGATGGCGTACATCAGATTTGAGTTGTGTAGCATTATCTTGGCTGGCTTCTTGGGGAAGTCCTGACCTACAGGGTAAATCAGGTTGAGCAGTCGGGCATCGGTCAGATACTTGATGTAGTTCATCACGGTGGCGCGACTGGTCTCGATATCCTGTGCCAGCTTACTTACGTTTGGTGTCTTGGCCGGACCCTCTTCGGCTATCTGGTAGAACAGCTTCTTGATCTTAGTAAGATACTTCAATTCAATCTGCTTGATAAGCAGGATGTCTACCTCGGTCATCATGTTCATCGTCTTCAGCAGGTTCTCGCTATAGTTGCGATGCTCCTGGAAGAAGGGATAGAATCCGTGGTGGATGTAATCCTGGAAGTAACGGTTGGGCGATACTTTGGGCAGAATCTGCTTGATGATACGCTCGTGGTTCTGCAGGATATCTTCGAGCGAGTAGGGCTGGAAGTTGTTGCCCGTCATCAGATTGATGAATTCGCGGAATGAGAGACCACGCAGATTGTATGACTTAACTATTCCGTTTAGCTCGGGGTTCTCGTCCTTCAGTCGCATTACGCTCGAACCTGTGAACACAATCTTCAAGTTGGGATACAGGTCGTAGCACTTGCGGAGTTCGCTACTCCAGTTAGGCTGCTTGAATACTTGATCGATGAGCAATACTCGACCGCCATGCTTATAGAAGTTGCCGGCAAAGTCGGCTATGCCCTCACCCTGGAAATAGAAATTATTCATATTGATATACAGACATTGCTTGTCCATAATATCAAAATTCTCTTTTGCGTATTGAAGTAGAAAAGTGGTCTTGCCGATACCTCGGGTACCTTTGATACCAATCATGCGGTCACTCCAGTTAATCTCATCCATTAGAATTCGACGAACCGGTGCATTTACATGCTCTACGAGATATCTGTGCGTCCTGAAAAAAGCTTCCATTTCTGCTTGATTTGTTTCCGTTTACTTTTAAAAGTGGTGCAAAGATACACATTTTATATTAAATTGCAAAGTCTAACTTGCAAAATCTCAAAAAAAAATCGTAAATTTGCGCCAAAATTGATGAAAATGGCAAAATTATACGTGTTTAACCCGGAACATGACCTCGCTTTGGCTGCAAATCTCTCAAATTTCACAGCGCCTCATGCTGGTAGAAAATTGAGATACGATTTGGGCTATATCCCAGCACTTTGGGCAGGCGATGAGGACTACATTCTGGTAGATGATGTGGAGAAGGCTGTGAGACAATATGGCCGATTGAGAGCAAAAATAGGTGGAACTCCCAAGAGGTTTGTCGACAAATCGAAGTTACGCTCTTTATATATTAATAAGGTGGAACCGTGGGGCTGGGATCTTGCTCTGCGTTCGTTTCTGTTGCGAAACGGTGTCGAGTGCGTACCATCAGAGGACGATATCGCTGTGATTCGCGACCTGTCGCATCGCAAGCAGGCTGTAAATCTGCTGCGCCATCTTAAGCTGCCCGGTACCATCGGCTATTCGTGTTGTGCTGATACTATCGTAGAAATCCGGAAACAGCTTGGAAAGCATGGCAGCCTTGTTGTGAAAGCCCCATGGAGCAGTAGTGGGCGAGGGGTGCGTTTTGTAACCGTTGCTTTCGATGAATATCAGGAGCGATGGATTAAAAATGTCTTTGATAGACAAGGATGTGTAATAGTAGAGCCTTATTATAATAAGGTGAAAGACTTCGGAATGGAGTTCGAGAGCGATGGCGAGGGACGTGTGAACTATCTCGGATTGTCGTTGTTCCACACCAAGAATGGGGCCTATACAGGCAATCTGATAGCAACGGAGGATGAGAAGCATGAGATACTAGGTCGCTATATATCAGCTGATTTGCTTTCTGATGTTCGAGAGAGAATATGTCAACATCTGGGCTTGGCTTTCAAGGACAAGTATCAAGGTCCGTTCGGTATTGATATGATGGTAGTATCGACGGCAGATAAGACCGGGTTCCTTCTGCATCCATGTGTAGAGATCAACCTGCGTCGCACGATGGGGCATGTGGCACTAGCCATCCCGCCATTTGCCGACGGATTTACACGGGTGATGCACATCGAACTGACAGACAAGTACAGGATGAGCGTTCGTAAACGATAAAAAAGAATCCCTGCCATCATCGTGTGGCAGGGATTTCTCTAGTTCGTCCAGCACGAACGTATTCTAACGGGTGAGAGTCCCCAACGTGCCCTTATAGCGGGAAGCGTCCAGCCAGAGGCAAAGGTGTCCGCCGCGA
>ONYZ01000130.1 GCA_900322175.1 uncultured Prevotella sp. | reverse complement strand
GAGCGAAGCACGGTCGGTGGGCTTTCTCAGCACCTGAGCATAGCCCATGATGACATTGAGCGGAGTTCTTACCTGATGACTCACATTCTGTATAAATGTTGTCTTCCGGCGTTCTGCCTCAATGGCCAATTGTGTGGCCTTCTCCAGTTCCGTGTTGTAGCGCTTGGTCTGATCGGTAGCCGTATGGACACTGTCAATATAATAGTTGACCGACTGCAACATGGTGGCAAAGCTGTTCTGCAAGCCACCAATAATGTCTGTGCGCTCTGTGTGGGCAATCTTCACCTCCATATCTCCTTGTGCCACAGCTCGCGTCTTTTCAAGCAGCTCGCCCAATGGATGGAGAGAAGTAGTAACAGCCTTGTAGCAATTGATGATGATGAGTAACAATCCGGTAGGTAAGCCGATGGTAGCCACGAAATACATCGCTGTCAGGACATACAATGGCCAAGCTCCAAGTGGTACCATCTACTGGCATGTAGCACACCATGCATGGCTCGTCGTTCACTTCTACCGACATGCTGCCTCGCTTGCCAGCGGTCATCTCGTAGCCCAAAGCTATTATGTCAGCCTGTTGCTCTGCGTCAGCCACGCTGAAAATGGTCTTATCAAACAAGCGTGAAGTGTCTGGATGGCCTATGTAGCGCCCCTGCTCGTCAATCAATGCGAAGTACGAGTGAGGATATGGGCGCTCCTCTGCCAATATCTGCGAGATGTGCAATAGGGACAGCTCTGTAGAAACAATACCTATGAAGTGTCCGTCTGCATTGCGAAGCGGATAACTGTAGGTGGCTATCATGCCATTCTCGTTGAGGTTCAACTTGTTATCCTTATCACGGTGCAATACCCAACAAGGCTTTTCCTGTACTCGTGGAATGGTATACCAGCGCTCGTTGAAATAATCGTAGTCTGTCCGTGAAGTGGTTCTGACTGAATCGCTTTCACGAAGGGTCAGTGCCATGAATCCGTTGGGATATTGAGGCATTACACCAGGCTCGGTACTGATGTTACATCCGTCAATATAGGGGTTCAGTCGCACAATGCGGTCAGTGAGTAGCTTCAGCGCTTCAGGTGTCAATTGCTCCTCCACCTGCCAAGCATTGATGTTGGTGGCAGTCTCAGCGGTAATGAGATAACGGTTGATGCGTTGTAGGGTATTACTCAGCACACCATTTGCCCGTTCTACGGATTCGGTGCGCACCATCTTGCGCGACTGCCAGAACAGGACGCCTACCGATGCGAAGAATACAGGCACAGCCAAGAGTAGTACCCATCGAACTACCTTAACGGCAAAAGAATGGCGGATTTTAATCATGCCTCACCTCCTTTCTCATCGCTCATCTCCTTTTCCGAGAGATTGATTAGGTTGTTCAGCAGTTGGGTAATGGTGTTGCCATTCTGTTGGATATTTTCCACCAGTTGGTTTACGCTTTTCTTCTCTGTATTCTTGTAGCATGGTTACACTCTCGTCAATGGAGAATGCAGGGTCTACCATCTGGTTTGTCATATTATGCAGGAATACCGTTTTCATGCGGTCGGCCTTGCTGGCTCGCTGATAGGCTTTGTCCAGTTCTTTGCTTCGTTCCTGGATAGCTTCAGTCAGCTTGTGCAACTCGCCGATGTTGGCAGAAACCGATTGCTGCATACGCTGGAAGTGACGTTGCAGTAAACCTATTTCGTCTTTATAATGAGAATCTGGCACAGGCTCATCATAGTGTCCTTCAGCAATACGCTTTGTTCGTTCCGTCAGCATCTGGAGGGGTTTCAGACGAAGATGGATAATCAGCCATGTGTGGAGGAACATAAAGAGCATGCCCACAATGGCTATAATGAAGACATAGTTGAACAATCGGTTATAGTCGCCGAAGATGTCCTCCTCCGAATAAGCCAGTCCGACACTCCATCCCCATTTACCCATGGATCGGTTGGGCACCTTAGCCTGCTCGAAGGGCTTATAGAATAGGTGGTATTTGCGGTCGTCTATCTGGAACGGAACATACCCTGTATCTCCAGACATCATCCTGTTAACAGCATCCATCAGCGACTGGCTATGCATGTTGGGTGCAGTGAAATTGAACTTCTCGCCTCCAAGGGGATGAACGATAATCGAGCCCTTACTATCCAGCAATACACAATAGGATGTTGGCGAAGGCTTGGCAGCTGCCACCACGTCGGAGAGAAGTTTCAGCGACACATCGACCGCTATCACGCCTATCGGCTTGCCGTCGAAACCAGGCATCGGAAGCGAGTAGGTGATGAGGGGATCAATGTCCGTTTCCATGCCATGTAGCGGATTAATCCACATGGGATAGCCCTCCTTCATCGGTCGCGTGAACCATACCTGTTCCGTGTAAGGCTTGGTACCAAAGGTTTCTGAGCGGACAATAGGCACTTGTCCTAAGGCACGATAGCCTCCACCCTTGTAGTGTTCGTAGGCCATAAAGTGCGGACGGTTATAGATGCCAGGCTTAAAGGCAATGGCACACCCCGTCACGTAAGGGTTGTTTTCCACTATTTTTCGGGCATAAACATACATACGCTCAGGGTCGTCAAACTTCATGTTGAAATACATGTTGCCTGCCGACTCCTCCACACTCAACAGAATATTATCTATGTTGGTCTGCACTTTTTCCAAGGTGGTTGAGGCTCTGTTCAAGGCCTCTTCCTTCATGGTCTTGCGCGAATAGAATAGCGTGATAATCAGGATGACCATGAGCAATAACGACAAGGCCATCGTAATCATCAGACTAATGCGCAGAGGCAG
>ONYZ01000116.1 GCA_900322175.1 uncultured Prevotella sp. | reverse complement strand
GGTACAGAAGTGCTGGTTGAAGAATGATGCCCTGTGCCTGCGTGCCAGCATCAGTGATGTGTTCCAGCGTAGCGTACAGGATATGGCTCATGATTGTGGTTTCTTCTACACTGTGCAGAAAACACGAAGCCGTAGCCACCGCCTGGACATCTCTATCCGTTACACCTTCAACGCCTCGAAGAGCAAGTATAAGGGCACTGGTGCCGGACAGGCTGAGCGTCAGCGAATGTAGGAAATATGCTATTCATCACATAATTGTGCAGAATATCCCAAATGTTTGGCCATACCTATAACAATGTGTACCTTTGCAGCGTCAAAACATTAAACAGAAAAATGAAAAGATACAGGTATATCAAAAGTAACGCATTTACGACTGGGGCATCGCTCGGCAATCCGGCCGCTTGCGTCTTTATGGGAGAGGAAACACTGTCGCCAGAGCAGATGCAGGCCGTGGCGAGAGAACACAAGGGATTCGTGATGGAAGTAGTGTTTTGTAGTCAGTCAGATGTAGCCGACTGCAAGCTGACCTACTATTCGTCGGAGTGCGAGGTGGACTTCTGCGGTCATGGCACCATTGCCACGATGTATTCGATGATTAAGGACAATGCTGCACTGAGGTCGAAGTCGGTTGTCAAGGTCGAAACCAACCGTAAGGGAATCGTCGAGGTGTTCAATGCTATCGACACGGAAGATGCTGTGTATATCACCGCTCCAGACCCTATTGAGCATCCCGTGAATCTGACAGTAGAAGCAATCGGAGAGGCTTTGGGACTGAAACATGGAGCCATCCGTCAAGACCTTCCCATCCGGATTATCGATGCGGGACTGCGCACTCTGATAGTGCCGATAACAGATTTAGAAACAGAGATCTCCGTATTCCCCGACGAACAGGAACTGAAGATTTTCTGCGAGGGGAACGACATTGACATCATTCTTATCTTCTCGAAGCAGACCGCTGATACTGACGCCTTCGCGCACACGAGAGTCTTCGCACCCAAGTTCGGTTATCTTGAAGACCCGGCTACGGGCTCTGGCAATAGTGCCTTCGCCAACTATCTGCTGAGCGAGAACCTTTGGAATGGCGCCCCCATCACTATCGAGCAAGGCGGTAATGATCGCATCTTCAACTCCGTGAAGGTGAAATACTCTGACGGCCAAGTTCTATTTGGTGGCAAATCCACTATTAGAATTGAAGGCGATTATTTAATTTGAGATGGGACTATACCTCAGAGCTTGAATAAATGGAAATGCATATAGAAGACGAATTAAAGATCAGTAAGGCCGATATAGAAGATTTACAGGAGATCCTTAATCTGCAATACCTTGCTTATCAGAGCGAGGCAGCCTTGTTTGGCAGTCGCGATATTCCACCTCTAAAGCAAACGCTGGATGAGGTGATTGAGGAATACCACAAAGGTATTATCCTGAAGTTGGTGGATACAGACAATCTAATTATAGGTTCTATCCGTGCATGGGAGATGAAAGGAACTATCTATATCGGGAAACTGATGATTCATCCCAATTATAGGCAACGTGGCTATGGTACGAAACTATTGAGCGAGATAGAGAAATATTACCCTCAAAAGCGATATGAATTGTTTACGAGCACCCGTAGCATTGACAACATCCGGCTATATCAGAGGATGGGCTATCGGGTGTTTGGCCATAGGCGAGTAGATGACAAACTGGAATTTGTGTATCTGGAGAAAAAACAGATGCAGCTCCGGCCATTTAATCCCGATGATGCAGAGACGATTCTGAGTTGGTGCAAAGACAAGACGGCATTCCGCAAGTGGAGTGCCGACCGTTACCCCGTGTTCCCTCCTAAGCCTGAGGATATGGCTGTGCAATATGCTGCCGACAACATTTTTCCCTTTACTGCTGTCGATGGTGAGGGTAACATCGTGGGGCATATCATACTGCGTTATCCTGAGTCTTCAAAGACTATTATTCGTTTGGGATTTGTCGTCATAGATGACCAGCTGCGTGGCAAAGGCTATGGCAAGCAGATGCTGCAATTGGCCATTAAGAAGGCACAACAGGAGTTTGGCGCCAAGAAAATCACTCTTGGGGTGTTCGATAATAACCCGTCGGCCCTTCATTGTTACGAGTCGGTAGGATTCGTTGTGACTGGTACCGACACCTATGCGATAGATGGCGAAGAATGGAGTGGAAAAGAAATGGAATTAGAAATAAAAAACAAGTTGTAAAATGATGAAAGAAATATTGTACATACTGCTGGATAATTATGCCGAGCACGAGATAGGTTTTCTGCCAGGTGCAGTGAGCACCGATGCCATAGGCTTTCGCAAGGAACCTAAGTATATTAACAAGATGGTAGCCTCAACGATGGAGCCTGTAAAATCGATAGGCGGTATGCGAACCCTGCCCGACTATTCGTTCGAAACCATGCCTGCAGATTATGCTGCCTTGGTATTGATAGGTGGTTTCGGTTGGATGAATCCCGAAGCTGAGCGTGTACTGCCCATTGTTAAGGATGCGCTGAGCAAAGGTGTTGTTGTGGGAGCTATCTGTAATGCCGCTTCGTGGATGGCGAAACAGGGATTGCTGAACAACATCAAACATACAGGAAATGGTATCGACCAACTGAAATTGTGGGGTGGCAACAACTATACCAACGAGGCCGGTTATGTGAACGAGCAGGCCGTAACTGATGGTCGTATCGTTACA
>ONYZ01000117.1 GCA_900322175.1 uncultured Prevotella sp. | reverse complement strand
CAGTGGAGATGCGGGAAGAGAATACGATGCAACCTTCAGCAAGACCATGCGCAAGATGTGGATACAGTTTGCCAAAACCGGCAATCCGTCGCTCAGCGCAACAGAATCACCAGACGGCAAGGCCAAGGAATGGCCACTCTACGACACGACAGAGAAGAAGGTGATGGTGCTCGACGAGTTCAACATCCATCCTGCAAGGGAGTCTGAGGTAAAAATCGTAGATTGGGAGAGAACCTATTGGGTGACTAAGTATCCTATGCTTTAAATGATGAAAATCTTAACGATCTTCGCAGCCCTGACCTTGGTTGGTGAACCATGGGACTGGTACTTGTCTCACAGTTACGGTATGACTCTAAGTCTATAGCCTTTACGATTTTCCTTCTGTAAGCTAAGTCCCAATAAGAAGACCTCCCCGCGCTTCACAGCGCAGGGAGGTCAAAATGTCTAGCTTCTAACATTAACTTTGTTTCCTTGTGGTTTTATTAACATTTTAATATCAACGCTTCATCGCGAAGCACGGATATTTTTGAAGCTTATGATCATTACTTATGAGATTTTGATTATCGTCCACGTCAGCCAAGTTACTCCTGGTTATTGTTATACTCATTCTTCTTAAACATCTGGCTCATGCTGTGCAGGTATTCCGTCGGTGTAATGCCGAAAGCAAACTTGAAGGCGCTGTTGAATGAAGCAGAATCATTAAAGCCACACTTAAAGGCCATATCGTCCATCAAATAGTCCGAATCCGAATGCTCCATAAGAATCTTTGCGGCGTATTCCGCCCTTAAAGAGTTGATATATTCAAGTGTTCTCTCAGGGTCCTGATAGCGCGGAACCAGTTTGCGGAACGTCTCCACATCGACACCCATAAACTCAGCCAGCAACTGCTGGTTGAAATCAGGATTCGTAAAGGGTTTCTCCTTGTTCACTCGGGCATCCATCTTCACGTAGAAAGCCTGACAATCATCCGTCTGTACAGCCTTGGCAGCCTTTGACTTCGACTGCTGTAACTTCAACACATTTTCCTGCTCGTCAAGCGACAATGCCCCATCTGCAACAATGGCCCGATAGTCATCCAGTGCGTTGAGTATTCGAAGAAGCTGCTCGTTTCTTCGAGTGATAACTCTATTATAGTGCAGGCCGAAGCCTCCAAGCACGATGAGCAATATCACAACGAATAACAGTATCATGATGGCGGTGTCGGCCTCGGCCAGTGTCAATGCCCGTGCATGGCAGTATGAAGTGGCCAGCAAAAGCAACGAGACGATTAGCGTGATTCTCTTTCTCATTAATAAAGTATTATTTTAAAAACATCTGGTTCCTCTCAGGAAGGTTTTAATACGACTCTTTCAGACTGCATCCATTCCGTTACCGCAACGCCCATGTGCTGTCTGAAGGCAGTACTGAAGGTGCGATAAGTACGGTATCCGCATTGCTGTGACAGCTCCAGTGCAGTGACGGGGCGTGACTGACTCACTGCTTCATAGTATAACTGGATGAAATGCTCAATACGCAGACGGTTGATATAAGCATTATAGGTGTCGTCCTGCTGTGAGAAATAGCTGCTAAGATACGTTCGATTCGTTCCGATGGCTGTTGCCAGCTCTGAGAGCGTGAGGTCATGGCGAAGATAAAGTTGAGTGTCCTCGCAATGGTCCTGCAACATCAAACCAATATCCATACTCGTATTTGCTGAGTCTGATGGCATCTGACTGGTATCTGCAGGCACCACATCCGTATCGGATGGCAACAGCGTCTGCAAAGTTTCCACTCGCCAACTCAGGAATACGAGGATAAGCAGCGTATTCACCTGGGAAAGATATTCATGGAACAGCTCTCCCGAATTTGAGGTGTAGACGTAATAGAAAGCCAGAACTCCTGCCAGGAGTAGCAGACTTTGCCATACTTCTTTATATTCCAAGTCAGCATAGTTCTCATGAAGCCATCGGTCATATTGTATCAACGCGCGAACATAATATATTATAAAGACAACAATGATGGCCACCTGATAATAGAACATATAAACTTTTGCCTCATGATTTTGCGCCATGATGCCGTAAATAGCTATCGCGATGATTGGAATATGGGCAACGAAGAAAGGCCACAGCTTTCGCTTTCTATCTTGCAATAATCTCAGGAGAACTGCCATCACAAGTGGAACGAGTGTTATATAATCGAGCATGATAGCCACAATATCCCTTGTCAGCCTGTCATCTCTCAGCCATACTACACTAAGTGTTGCCCACCACAGGTGACTCGCTGCCACAGCAGCATAAAATGCTGCAGTCCAGTATCGTAGTCCTCTCGGTGGTACGACCTGAGCGGCCAATGTGCTTCTAAAAGCCACCAGCATATAGCAGCACGAGGTCAGTGCCAACATCATTGCCCCACCGTAGAGCATCAGGAAAAACGGGTCTGAAAGCCCATGTTGTTCATACATCTTAAATCCAATTTATCTGCAAAGTTACTAATTTTTCGATAAATACGCGCTGAAAATATGTGGAGGAGCCCATGTTTTGTTAATCTTTCCACTTTTTTTGTAAATTCTTCCAGTCTGTGGATTAAGGGACCTTCTCTGAACAACGAGTCACACCGTCCAGTACTTTCCCGGTGTGACGTGCACATATTTGGGTCTATACCAAATGTGTGTATACTATTTTTTGGCAAACAGTGCTTTTATG
>ONYZ01000121.1 GCA_900322175.1 uncultured Prevotella sp. | reverse complement strand
TACTGCAGTACAGCGCTCTTTGTGGATAGACGCCAGCACCACCAATGGGTCGAACTTCTCGACCATCACCTCGGTACATCCGTGAGTCAGGCAGTTCATTGTGGCCAGCACCACGCCAAAGCAGTGGAACAAGGGCACGCATACGCAGAGTTTATCATCCTGGGTGAATCCCATGTTTTCTCCAGTAAAATAACCATCGTTGGAGATACCGTAGTGAGTCAGCATCACGCCCTTGGGGAATCCCGTGGTGCCACTGGTGTACTGCATGTTGCATACATCGTAGCAACTCACGTTCTTCTTCATCTCATTGAGCGTTTCGTCTTCGATGTTCTGACCTAATAGGAGCAATTCTGCAGTGTTGTACATACCACGATATTTCTCCATACCTATATATACTACGTTCTTCAGGTATGGGAAACGCTCACTGTTCAGGTGTCCGCGCTCGCAAGTCTTCAGCTCTGGCAGCATGGTATAGGTCATGTCCACATAGTTACAGTCCCATGTACCATCGGTGATACACAGCACCTCCATGTCAGAGTCTTTACACAGATACTCCAGTTCGTTCTGCTTGTAGTTGGTGTTCACTGTCACTAGCACAGCACCAATCTTAGCCGTAGCGTACAGGAATGTCAGCCAGTCGGGCACGTTGGTTGCCCAAATACCTACGTTTGAACCTTTTTTTACGCCGATTGAAATTAAACCTTTGGCCAGATTGTCCACACGCTCGTTAAACTGGCTCCACGTAAAGCGCAGGTCGCGGTCTGAAGCCATTGGCCCAATGTTCGTTCATGGAGCTTATAGCCAGTGCTTCCCGTCTCGGCAGGGTATGTTCTATCAGGCAAAGGTCTGCCTGCCATATCTAATCTTACGTTACTCATCTTTTAGAAAGGAATATAAACTACTGCTAAGATTTTTGCGCTCTTACCTGGGGCACCATGCACGTGGTGCTTTACGATAGAGTCGTAGAAGATGCTATCGCCCTCTTTCAGGTTGTAGGTCTCCTTGCCATACACAATCTCTATCTCGCCCTGCATCACGTAGATGAACTCTTCACCCTCGTGGGCAGAAAGCTGGAATTCAGGACTCTCCTCAGGATTAATGTCAATAACGAATGGCTCCATATGGCGTCCGGCCTTCTGCTGAGCCAGTGGATGATACTCCATATGTTTGCGGGCATCGGTCGCATCATTGCTAAAGCTTATACTGCTATCCTTTTCACGATCAGCGGCACGTGTGACAATAGGTCCAAGGGCATCGTTGTCGTCCATAAATGTACCTAGGCGAACACCTAAGGCACGGGCAATCTTGATGAGCGGACCCAGCGATGGCAGGTTCACGTCGTTTTCGATACTTGAAATCTGCTCTACGGTCAGGCCGCTACGTTCAGCGATTTCTTCTACACTGAGATTCTTCGTTTCTCTGAGGCGCTTGATTTTGGCACCTATTAATACATTGTTGTTCGACATCTTTAATATGTATTTATTGCTCTTTACCTTTATTTTTGTGTTGTATCTTCTCCTTTTTGGGGCACAAAATTACTAAAAAATATGGAATAACCAACGATTATAGCAGAAAAATGGATTATTTTTTGGTTTTTTGCTCACTTATTCGTACCTTTGCACCCCAAATGAAGTGTTGCTATGTGTAGTTTGGAGTCCTATAAGGTTGATTTGAAAGGTGTTAAGGATGAGACAATGAGTCTTGACTTTGACCTGAATGATGATTTCTTTAGGGCTTTGGACGGCTCACAATTGGAACATGGAGCCTTGCATGTGTCGGTGTCTATACGCAAGATGGCCGGCTTCTTTGAACTCCTGTTTCATACCCATGGCAGTGTGGTGGTCACCTGTGACCGCTGTCTGGACGATATGGATCAACCTATTGACACAGACAATAAACTGCTGGTGAAATTGGGCGACACATACAGCGAAGACGATGATACCGTGACTATTGACGAGAACGAAGGAATACTCGACATGTCATGGTTCATCTATGAGTTTGTCATGCTGGCCATACCCATTAAGCACGTTCATGCACCTGGAAAATGCAATAGTGCGATGACGCAGAAACTGGAAGAGTTGAGCGGCGCTGTCCGAAGCAGCGAAGAGGAGGAAGAAGCGATAGACCCACGCTGGGAAGCACTGAAACATTTAAAAGTTTAAAATTAAAAGTTTAAAGTTAATAGAATTATGGCACATCCTAAAAGAAGACAATCAAACACTCGTACCGCTAAGCGTCGTACCCATGACAAGGCAGTAGTTCCCACATTGGCAGTATGCCCCAACTGTGGCGCATATCACATCTATCACACTGTATGCCCCACTTGTGGTTACTATCGTGGCAAGATTGCCATTGTAATGGACGAAGCAGCTGAATAATGAGTAAAATTAATGCGATAATCACCGGCATTGGTGGCTATGTGCCCGACTATGTCCTGAACAATGAGGAATTGTCGCGCATGGTGGACACCAATGACGAGTGGATTATGACGCGTGTCGGCATTAAGGAACGTCGCATCCTCACTGAGGAAGGTCTTGGTACCAGCTATATGGCCCGTAAGGCTGCCAAGCAGTTGATACAAAGAACTGGCACAGATCCTGATACCATCGATGCGCTCATTGTTGCCACCTCAACGGCTGATTATAAGTTCCCCTCTACAGCTAGCATTGTGCTTGGCAAGCTCGGACTGAAGAATGCTTTTGCATTTGATTTCTGGGGTGCCTGCTGTGGATTCCTCTATGCGCTCGATGTAGCGGGCTCTATGATTCAGAGTGGTCGCTATAAGAAGATTATTGTGATTGGAGCGGATAAAATGTCGTCGGTAGTAGACTATAAGGATCGCGCAACTTGTCCTTTGTTTGGTGATGGTGCTGCAGCCGTTCTCTTAGAGGCTACTGAGGAGAAGAACATCGGTGTGATGGATTCTTATTTCCGTGCCGATGGCAAAGGACTTCCTTTCCTGCATGTCAAGGCCGGTGGTTCTGTCTGCCCCCCAAATCACTTTACGGTTGATCATCGTTTGCACTATCTCTATCAAGAAGGTCGAACAGTGTTCCGCTATGCTGTTACCAATATGAGTGATGACTGCGCACTGATTGATGACTGCGCACTGATAGCTGAGCGTAACGGTCTGAATAAGGATAATATCCAGTGGGTGGTTCCTCATCAGGCTAATATGCGAATCATTGAGGCTGTTGCCAAGCGCCTGGAGTTGCCTTTGGAACAGGTAATGATTAATATCGAGCATTTTGGAAATACCTCCGCAGCCACAATCCCCTTGGCTCTATGGGAGAACGAATCGAAACTGAAGAAGGGTGACAATATCATCCTGACAGCCTTTGGAGCAGGTTTCGTTCATGGAGCAAGCTATTACAAGTGGGCATATAATGGCGCAGAGCGCTAAGTGCAGCGCTTTGATAAAGAATGGTGAAAAGTGAACAGTGAATAATGCATAAAGCAGGATTCGTAAATATCGTTGGTAATCCCAATGTAGGTAAAAGTACGCTCATGAACCAGTTGGTTGGTGAGCGTATTTCGATTGCAACGTT
>ONYZ01000122.1 GCA_900322175.1 uncultured Prevotella sp. | reverse complement strand
CAGCGTCATCTTTTGCAGTTGCGCCTCCACCTCGTCTGTCGGCACAACAGGATTGTCGCTTTCGTCCTTCGAACACGATGTGAATACACTTTCGCCGCAGAGGATGAGGATGGCGGCGAGCATCCATAGTTTCTTTAACTTCATTTGTTCAGTTGCTTAACTGGGAATGTGAAATAGGTGTCGGGGAAGGGCTCGTCCTTCAGCGTGAAGTGCCACCACTCGGTGTCGAGGGGCTTGAAGCCGTGGGTGAGCATGGCACGGCGGAGAATCATGCGATTCTTGAACTGCTGTTCGGTGATGCTGCGCTTCGGCGTGGCGGGCGATTTGCTGTTATCGCCAGTGTATTCGCCCGTCTCGGGATTGCCGCAGAAGTCGGGGTGGCTCTCGGGGCCGAACCAGTCGAAGGTGCCGCCCATGTCGAGTTCCTTCTCAGTTGCCATGTCGAAAAGCGTCAAGTCAACAGTGGAGCCCCGCGTGTGGCCGCTGCGCTCGTAGATGTACTCCTGCTCGAAGAGCACGCTCTTGTCGAGGTCGGGATAGAAGTAGGGCTTCATTTTCGTGTCCTCCAAATCCTGCGCCCACCGCACAAAGTGGTCAACGCCTTTCTGCGGACGATAAGCATCGTATATCTTCAGTCTATACCCCTGTGCTTTCACATCTTCGTTTACAGCCTTCAGACTGTCAGCAGCCTGGCGTGTGAGTAGCGCTGTCGGCTCCTCGTAGCCGTCAATGCGGGTTCCTACGAAGTTGTACGTGCCGTAATAGCGTATCTCCAGAATCACATCGGGCACGGCTTCGCTGAGGGTTACAAACTGACTGCTGTCGTCAGTCGGGCTGACCACAGGATTGTCGTCCTCACTGCCGCAGCAGGTTATCACACATGCGCCGCAAATAATGATGAGGATGGCGGCGAGCACCCACAGTTTCCTTTGATTCATATTTTTGAGAATTTAACACTTGTTCTTTATTCACTTGAGCGGGCCACCGCCGTCGCTTGTGGGATTGCCCCAAAGCAGTTGCTGGTTGGTGCGCTGCCAGTTGCCCCATCCCGTCAGTTTGTGGAATGTGGTCTGCTCGTAGCCTTGGTCGAAATTGCACAGATGATTGGGAACAAAATAATCAACAAGAGGCAATTTGGCGGCATCTGCCGTGTAAAAGTTGTTGTTGGTCAGGCAGATGCTCAGTGTGTAGTGGTCCAGATGCTGTTCGTTCGTGTTGACGTCGGCATAGTGGACGAAGGCTTCGCTGAAGGCTTTGTCCAGATCGGCAGAGATGGCAGCCATTTCTGTGTCGCCAGTCTCTTTTGCCAACCAATGTGCATAGTCTGCCAGATCGACAAAGGGATTCACGTAGGTTAACAGGTGACGCTGCTCGGGGGACAAGTAATTTAGAATGAGGGTATGGAACCGATACACCTCCTTGGTGGCCTTGTCGATGGCTTCCCTTTGCGTGGGGTAGAGTGCGACGAGTCTGTCGGCGAGGCGCTTGGTGGCACCGATGATGGCATCGAGCTTGGCAGTACGGATGAGCTTGTAGTCGCCATTTTTCCAGGACTCCACTATTTGCCCATTTTCCTGCTCTTCAGACTCATGATATGAATTTTCCCATTTCGGATGCACGCGCTCAAACATCTGTGCGATGGCATCCTCGGTATTCCCCTTTTCCAGCAGTCCGCGGACGTATTCCGTGAGCAGTTCGCCCTCGCTCACAAGCAGGTGCGCCGAGGCCACGATGTAGTCGGACAGGCCCCGCAGTTCGGTCAGCGTCTCCATGTTGCCCATTAGGCAGTTGTGGAAGAAAATCGTGTTCAGCCGGTTCAAGCCTGCGGAACGGATGGCGGCACTCAGTTCATACATATCCAGTTCTTCATGTTTATTCCACTCATCGCCGATGACCCCTCGGGTAGCAGGTGCAGCGGCGGGGTCTTCGTATTTGCCGGGGACATCGGCCATGGGGCTTAGTCCGCTGCCATGTCCCCAGATGCTGAACACATACTGCTCGGCAGGACACACCAGACTGCTGATCTGGATGAACGCGCTGACGGTCGTGGGGTCGCACAGTTTCATTTCCTGGGCCTCCTTTTCATACCCCAGCGCCCGAAGTCCTCCGTTACGAATATTCTCCAGTTTAGTCGTGTCGTTCAGATCGAACCATACGATGTCACCCGGGTCGGCATACTTACCTGTAAAGTCTTTGCCATCCTCGGACTTTTCCTTGCCATATTTGTAGAAGCAGACTACGCGGACGTGTCCGTGAGCAGCGGCTGTATCTTCTCCCAGAAGCCATACTCAATAATCTTATCCATGGTGCCTCCCGCATTGCCATAGACAAAGACGGTGTAGCGGGCAGGCTGCGGCACATTGACCAGGTTGTCCTTCCTGTTCCACGCATCAAAGTCCTTAGCCTTCGCGTCATCCATCTTCTGCATGGCCAGTTGGTGGTCACCCTCCGTCAACGTCAGCTTGCCGTCGCTCACGGTATATCTGGCGGTGGTCTTGGTGTTCCTCTCCGCGATGTCCATCGTCAGCAGTCCGTCCGTGGCTGTATAGGTGAACGAATAGCGCTCACGGCCCACGGCATCGTCGTTGTTGAGGTAATAGATGTTGGTTACGCCTGTGCCGTCGGCCTTCAGTTCCGTCTGCTGCCATGCCTTGCCGTATGTCCAGGCGGCGTATGTAGCCCCCGATACGTCGGAATACCATTGGCCTACGAGTTGGCTGTTCGCTCCTGGTTTAGTTGCAGGGTTGTCGTCGTTATCCGACGTACATGATGTGAATACACTTGTGCCGCAAACGAGGGTGGCGGCCATCACCCATTGCATGATTCTTTTCATAATGCTTTATTTGATATAAATTCCTAAATGGTTCTACGTCACTTGCTGCTGACGTCGGCGCAGCCGTTCGTTAAT
>ONYZ01000124.1 GCA_900322175.1 uncultured Prevotella sp. | reverse complement strand
TAATGAAGATCGCGACCGCATGCGTCAGCAGTTTAACGAGTGGCTGCGCACATCACCCATCTTCGACGGATGCATTGACTTCGACGCAGCCGTACGCAGCAACACCAATCCCAAGGCCTTTGCCGAGGGCTACGATAGTGGCGACCACCTGCACCCCAGCGAGCGCGCCTACGAGGCTATGGCCCAGGCTGCCGTTCGCCGGATGACCCTACGCCACATGCCCCGCTACGACCACGAGGAGCAGTACTAAAAAACATCGAAACTATGTACTTAAATAAATACGTTTAAATTATTATGGAAAACAAACATCTGAAATTGAATGCTAATCTCATTGTAGCCGCCCTTCAGAAACCGGCTTCAGAATTTACGAAAGCCGATATCATCGACTACATTATTAATAATGACATCCGCATGGTGAATTTCATGTATCCTGGTGGTGACGGTAAGTTGAAGACGCTGAACTTCGTCATCAACGACCTCGACTACTTGGAGACCATCCTCACCTGTGGCGAGCGTGTCGATGGCTCCAGCTTGTTCAGTTTTATCCAGGCAGGCTCGAGCGACCTCTATGTACTGCCCCGTTTCCGCACGGCCTTTGTCGATCCGTTTGCAGAGATTCCCACCGTGTCGCTGCTCTGTTCCTACTTCGACAAGGACGGTAATCCACTGGAGTCGTCGCCTGAATACACGCTCCACAAGGCTGCAGAAGCTTTCCGCGAAGTGACGGGTATGGAGTATCAGGCGATGGGCGAACTGGAGTATTACGTCATCAGCGACGATGAGGAGGTGTTCCCTGCTCAAGACCAGCGTGGCTATCATGAGTCGGCACCTTATGCCAAAGCCAATGAGTTCCGCACCCAGTGCATGCAGTACATTGCACAGGCCGGAGGTCAGATTAAATACGGCCACTCTGAGGTGGGCAACTTCACCATCGACGGAAAGAACTACGAACAAAACGAGATTGAATTTCTTCCTGTACCTGTAGAACAAGCTGCCGACCAACTGATGCTCGCCAAATGGGTTATTCGTAATCTTGGCTATCAGATGGGCTACGACGTGACCTTTGCGCCAAAGATTACTACAGGCAAAGCAGGCTCAGGCTTGCATATCCATATGCGGATCATGAAGGATGGCAAAAACCAGATGCTGGCTAACGGCGTACTGTCAGAAGCTGCCCGTAAGATGATAGCAGGCATGATGGATCTCGCCCCTGCCATTACCGCCTTCGGCAATAAGAATCCTACCAGCTATTTCCGTCTCGTTCCTCATCAGGAGGCGCCTACGAATGTCTGCTGGGGCGACCGCAACCGATCTGTGCTGGTGCGTGTGCCTCTGGGCTGGGCTGCTGATGTAGACATGAGCCATAAGGCCAATCCCTTGGAGAAAGAAACTAATTACGATACAAACATCAAGCAGACGGTAGAGATGCGCTCGCCCGATGGTTCAGCCGACCTCTATCAGTTGCTGGCAGGACTCTGTGTCGCCTGTCGTCACGGCTTCGAGATGACCAATGCTCTTGAGGTGGCTGAGCGCACTTACGTGAATGTAAATATCCATGCTGCTGAGAATGCCGACCGTTTGGCTACGCTTGCACAACTCCCAGACTCCTGCGTCGCTTCTGCCAACTGTCTGGAACGCCAGCGTGCTGTCTTCGAGCAACGCAATGTCTTCTCGCCTGCTATGATCGACGGCATCATCGCCCAATTGCGGGCTTTCGACGATACTACCCTCCGCCAGACCATCGAGGGCTATCCCGAGGAAATACAAAAGCTCGTCACACAGTATTTCCACTGTGGATAACGGTAGCTATTCCAGAGGGGCAGTTCTGCCTTGAATACCTACTTTTGATTAAAATCATAAAGTATTTGTTTAGTTTGTAAGGTGGTTAGTCGGTGACGATCAGCCACCTTTTTTTGTTGATTTATATAAAGGATTACGTTCTTTTTATATGATCAGTTTCACACGGAAGCCACGTTTGGTCTCTTCCTCTATCACCTGGCGGCACTGCCCGGAGAGTTCGCTGCGATGGGCATCGTTCAGCGGCGTGGCAGTCATTTTCTCCACCATGAAGTCGAGGGCCGTGACGAGCGACTGCTCGCTGTGCGTGATTCGCACG
>ONYZ01000125.1 GCA_900322175.1 uncultured Prevotella sp. | reverse complement strand
TGCCGTCGGTTGTTTTGACGACAGGCACTTCGGCTTTCCATACCATCGTGTCCCAATCCCCGTCCTTTTCGTCGCTGCTGCAAGAGGCGAGGGAGAGCATGGCAGCGGTCATCACAAATGCGATTCTCCAGGGTTTCATTGTTTTCATTTCGATATTTGTTGTTAATGTTTCTGTCAATATAAACGCTAGGGATCGAGAAATCCTGCATCGTTGGGCGTTAAATGTTCTTAATCGATATTCTATTCTTTGAAGTGGGCAGTGTCGGCACTGAGGCCGACGGCTGCCCGCTATCAACAAGAGAGAGTTTATAATCTGTTCTTTTCTTCGTTACCTGCGCCTGTGCCCTTGTACTTCGAGCGGGTGGTATTGAAACGATAGGTGGCGGTGAACTGAATATTTTGTGAGTCACTGTAGTTCCACTTATCGAAGGTCACGCTGTAGCCGTAGGTAATCATGGATTGGCGGGCTGTGCGGAATAGGTCGTTGGCGCGAAGTTGGAGATTCCAGCCTCCCACCTGACGCGATATGCCAAGATTGATTTGCCATGATGGTTTGAGGTGAACGTTTTCATAGTCGCCCGCTGTCCTGCCATTGACAGAGGCAAAGAGCGTGAACTGCTTACCGAGATTGACAAAATTCTCCCATCGCGGCTGTATCAGCGGCGTATTGAATGAACGTATGCCTTCCAACGTCTGCTGTTCGTAGTTCTGTTGATACAAGGATACTCGCCATGTTGGTGCCCATCGTCCAATCTTTGGCGAAAGTGCGAGGACGGCACTAATGGAGGTCAGGTGGTCGAGGTTTTGATATTGCAGTAAATTGATGGGGGAATCCTCCTCGTAGGCGGAATACAGATTTGTCATGTAGTCCTTGGTTCGCTTGTAGGAGAAAGAAGCATAGACCCATTTGTAGATGCCCGACAGGCTGATGTCATGTCGGATGGCAGGTCGAAGCAAGGGATTGCCAGCCTCATAGAGATAACGGGAATCGTATTGCACGAAGCTGCGCAATTGCCAGTAAGACGGGCGGCTGGTCTTCTCGGTGTATGCCAATGTAAACTTCGCCTTGCCGATAGGGAATGTGATGTCTGCATTAGGGAACAGACGGCTATAGGTACGGCTTTGTTCGGGTACAATCGCCCCAAAACTGTAATAGTCGGACGTGACATGCTCATAACGCAGACCAGCGCCAAACTCAACCTTTCCGACAGTCCATTCGTAGGAAAGGAAGCCCGCCGCCATCTGTTCTTTGATGTGGTCGTCGGTAGATGGCATGAACTGCTGTGAGGTGGTATAGTCATCGGCGCGGTCAGTATTCGTGTATTCGTAGCCACTTTCCAGCTTGCCCGTGGCGATGGGGTAAGTGAGAACGAGTTTCGACGCCCACATCTCGCTACGCTGGTTGCTATGGCTGTTCACGAATTGCTGAGACCTATCCACGTTAGTTTCGGTGATGTCCTGGTTCAGGCGGGTTGTCTTCTGGTAGTAGTCTGTGTTGAAGTCTATGCCCAGTTTTCCTGCTTTGCCGTTGTAGTAGGCATTCAGCAGATGGGAGAAAGGGTAGGTACGGTTTACCTCGGTTTCGTATTGCGTGTGCTCAATTTGCTCTCCATTCTTATAAACAGTCTCTGTCATGGGCCAGTTAGAGGAATGCCCGATGGCATCCTTGCCTGTATCATAGCGAACGCCTACGGAATGGTTGTCCGAAATTTGATAGTTTACGCCCAACGTTAAAGACAAAGTGTGATATTTGCTTTTTATCAACATGTTCTGAAGCTCCTGCCAGTAGTCTGCGGAAGTTTGCGACTGGTTGTTGCCCCGCTGTTCTTGATAGAGATGGCTGAAGCCGTGCGACACTTCGCCAAAGATGTCGAGGCCGTTGTGGATGACGGCACTGACGGTAGCCGAATATTTTGCGCCGGGATTGGTGTCGAGTTCAATGCTGGCAATATCCTTTGACGATAGACGGTCAAGCTCTGCAGTGCTGTGTAACAGTCTGCCATTGACATATATAAGCGGAGTTCCTTTGCCAATCACCTTGAAACTTCCATTGTTACCATCTACACCGGGCAACAATGCGATAACGTCGTTGGCCGTACCAGCCTCACTAAGCATCGTGCCCTGCACATTCACCGTCAGCCCGTGACCGCTCATCTGGTATTGTGGTCGTTCTCCCCTCACCGTCACATTTCCCAAGGTATAGGTGTCTGGCTGCATCCGTATTGTGCCGAGTTCTTTGGTGTTACATTGCCTGTAAATCGTCTTGTAACCGACAAAAGATATTCTTGCAAGAACGGGACGATGTTCGCAGGGAATGACGAAGAAACCGCTCTCGTTCGACACGCCACCGGTAAACCGCTCTCGTTCGACACGCCACCGGTAATCAGCGTGGAGTCCTGGGGCGAGAGCAGGGCGATGTTGGCGTAGGCTACGGGCTGGCCTTGCTCGTCGATGACGGTGCCCTTGTAGCGGAGGGCCGTCTTCTGCGGACACTCCACAATGATTTCCTTGTCATCAACGGTCATGCGGATGGGATAAAAGCCTATCATCTGACGGATGGCATCGGGTATGGTCTTGCGGTGTACCGAAGTGGTGATGCGGAAGTCCTCCAGTTCGTTGTAGAGGAAACTGATGGTGTATTCCTCGGTCTGCTCGTTCAGTTGGCGCAGGGCCTCGCT
>ONYZ01000127.1 GCA_900322175.1 uncultured Prevotella sp. | reverse complement strand
ATTTGCTGGCTGTTAATAATAAGATAGGTGATATCCGTCTGAATCAGGACATTGACCTGGGTGTATGGGATGGCAACTTCACGCTCAAAGGAAACTTTGACGGAGGCGGACATACCATCACCTACACCGGCAAGACCGCCTGCTGGGGCCTCTTTAAAAATATCAATTATGGGGCTTCGGTGAAGCATCTGCAAGTGAAGGCTGACGTGGTCACAACGAAAGCATGTGGCGGTATAGCCTACATCAACTACGGCACGATAAGTGACTGCCACTTCAACGGAACCATCCGTAAGTTTGGATTGGACGATAACGCACGTTACGCATATCAAAACAGCATTGCCGGCATAGCTGTGCATATGGAGGGAAGTGGCCTCGTTGACCATTGCTCTGCTACGGGTAGCCTCATTCTGATGGATAAGAGCATGGGCAAAGTATATCCTATCAGCAATAAGGAGGAAGCGGCTGTGAACTACTGGACTTGGGTTGATCCCACCGACCTAACTTTGTATGCTGCCCAGGCTGACAGCGCCAAGAATGTAAAGGCGGATTATCCTGTCTATGCCAAGGGTATCCTTGACGTGGTGGAATCGAAAATGGCCGTAGGCACCAATATCATCAGTGTCGTTGGCGGACATCTTTCATCGCTGACCATCACCGACGGTCAAACGCTTATTTGTCCGGCAGAAGTGTCGGTAGATAATATCACCTACAAGCGTCGTGGTACCAACAATGCCTACGAGCCTTGGGTGCTGCCCTTCGACTATACGATGGATGCAAGTATGTTCCAAGGGGGTGTTGAATTCTACCGCTTTGAGAAGGACGTCACGGGTAACATTCTGATGAAGCAGATTACCAGCGCTGACACCTATCAGGTAGTAGCCAATGAGCCGTTGGCTTTCCGTGCACCCAATGAGTCTGAATACAACTTCGCCATGAAGCTTGTCAAGGATGGACACACGAAGCCCATGACTATCAAGATACCAAAGGATGGTGTTGCTGCATCGATGGCAAGCACGAAGGATATTGCACGTATCATGGTTAACTACGGCTTCATAGCTGCCGACAAGGCTAAGAAGGAACTGATGTACATCTGGAACAACGACAAGGACGACTTCGTTCTCAGCGACGGCAAAACGGGAGTGGGTCCCTTCCGCTACTACTTGCAATACGCTGATAAGGCTACGGGCAACCTCGAAGAATATGATCAGACCGACTGGGCACGTAAGCAGAGAAAGAAGGGTGGTGCAGCCCAGCAGGCTATTGCCCAAAGACGTGCAGCCCACCGCGGTGCCTTCTCTGAGCTGATCGAGCAAGGATGGCAACCCATCGTCCTTGAACCCGCTCCTGATCAGGTTGTCACGGCCGAGATGCTTGCCGACTATGATATTCTGTTCCTCAGTGATATCTATGATGAGGCAGCTGACGATCGCTTTGCGGTAACGGTCATCTATGAGCCGGCTGAAGAGGGCATGGCGATACCTTTTGCTGCTCCCTTGTTAGTCCGCGCCAAGCATGAAGGTGCCACGCCGTTAGTGACCCCGGATATGGCCGAAAAACTGGAGGAAGCGCTGACTAAAGTCTCTGATAATGATGCCGAAGAGATCTTTGAAGAGATGCACTATTGGTGTTCCACCTTCGCAGGTCGCTATGATGTATGGCAGATGCCTCTGCCGGAGTCTGACAACCTGCTGAATGAGTATGGAGCATTGATATTCGGCGAGTCAGCCAACAGTAGTTACTTCTATCGCGTGGGTGCTACCGGTGGTGTGTCCATGCAACCCATGAGCTACTGCTTCACGGCTTATGATGCCACGACCTTCGAGAACCTTCCGTTGACTAACGACCGCATCGGAATCATAGTCTATGACCGTTCAAAGGATGAGCCTACGGGCGTAGAAGATGTAACAGATAAGACGGATGATGTAAGAGGTAAGACGGAGGGAGGTAGACGACAGCTATCGTGGCATCATCATCAAGAACGGTCGTAAGATTTTCAAGAGATAAGTCGTTATGAGAAACAAAAGAGAATATATTAAACCCACTCTCCAAGTAGTGGAACTGCGCAAAAGCAGTTCCCTACTGCAGAGTAGTGCTACGCTGGGGGGATACCAGTATCAAGGAAATGAAGGTGGTGAAGGTTGGGAGAATGAGAATTAAAGAAATGAACGTGAAAACAATCAAGAGTCTTTGCGGCATGTTGGCTATGCTGGCCTTCACCGCATGTTCAAGCAATATCGATGAGAGCACTGATGCTCCCCGTTTCTACAACGTTACCCTCACGGCATCGATGGAGGGTGGAGATACTCGTGCGCTGAGTGAGGGAGCAGAAAATGCTATCATTGCAAGTTTTGCCGAGAATGATGAGGTAGTAGTGGTAAAAGCCAATGGCACAAGCGTTGGCACCCTTAGAGCCAAGACTGCAGGAGCGAACACTACACTGACGGGCGATTTGGATGCATCAACCCTCACAAACGGTGAAGAAGTCACGCTGCGCTATCGCAGTGCAACGGCCAACTACGACGGTCAAGTTGGTACACTGGATGGCATCGCTGCCAATCAGGACTATGAAGAGGGAACGCTCACGGTAACTTCTACCGATCCGTTGACATTTAACTCCAACAGCGTCACGCTCCTTGCCAAACAGTCTATCACCAAGTTTACTTTCAAAAACGGCACAAATCCTGTTAGCGTAAAGTCTTTCGGCATTGCTGCTGTCGGTTTGGTGCAGAGCATCGCCACGAATGGCACTCCGACGATGGGAGCGATAACCGGCACCCTCGGCACCGCAAACTCTGATGTATATGTAGCCCTGCGTAATCCCTCTGATACAAAGCAGACTTATGCCTTCACCATCAAGGACGCTGCCGGCAATTGGTACAAAGGCACGAAAAAGGCCAAACTGATTGATGGCAAGAACTATACAGCCACCGTGACACTGACGAAGTGGATTGATAAAGATGCAACTCTAAACAATCAATCTGCTGATGGTGCTATTGGTATTGTGAACGGACTCCCAGCCATCGCCGTTACCATCAATAGTACGAAGGTAGCCGTAGCCCTGATGAATGTCGGTGCCCTATGCCCCGAAGCCTACGGAACATATTATACCTTCGCCAATCGTGCGTCAGGACTTTCAAACGACTGGTATGTCCCCACGAAGGATGAGTTGTATGTTAAGGAAAATGACGTGGTGACAGGTGGCCTGGCAAAAATCTCGAACGCATGGACAACTCAGAATGGTGTGAATGGTCGTTTGTTTACGATTAGTGAAGGTAAAACATTCTTCCTCCCCGCAGCCGGATTTATCGATAATGATAATGATGAAGGACAAGAAACAGCATATACGGGTAAGGAATTAGTTTCCACTTACGGCTTTTATTGGAGTCAGACTGAGGCTACTCCGAGTAGTATGGCATATAGCCTTCAATTCAGTTCTGCAAATATAAATGTTTTTAGCGAATACAAAGTAAATGACCTTACCGTCCGTCCCTTCCACGCTTTAAATTAAAATCAAATATATGGAGACAAGATTTAAGAAGAAAGCCAAAGTATTCGACATCTGCATTACTGCCGTTGCCGCTGCACTCTCTGTGGGCATCATGATTTATGGTGTATTTCATTTCGGTCTGAAAGAAACGTGGCCCGAACTGGTGCTTAACCTATTCTACATCGCCTGTCTGGTGATGATGTGGATGTACTTCTTCAACATACGCATCACCTCCGAGCAGTTCAACTACTGGTCGTCGGTGTGTGTGGGTATGACGATACTGTTGCGCGACATCCTATTCCTGCCCCCATTGGCTTATTACTCTATCCACTTGGCGTGCCTCTTCTTCTCAGTGTATCTCCTCATTATCTCCTCATTACGCTTACCTACTTCTATGCCCGTAAGGAGTGGAAAACCTATTCGAAGTTCAACCTGTGGACCATCTTCATCATCGACGTGATCATTGCCTCACTCTACAACCTCGACATCTATCTCGAACCCAAAGACCAATATACCGATTTCATGCTGACCGAAATATGGATTCGACCCACCATCACTTATGGCATCGTGGCCTGTTTCGTAACGGAATCCAAGAGAACAAGTAAATAATAACTAAATTGATAAAAACAAAAATGAAAAAACTAAATCTCTTAGTGGGAGGAGCCCTGTTGCTCGTAGCCCTGTTCACGACCAGTTGTAAAGAGTTTATGGCTAGTCTCGACAACCCTGTAGGTAGCTATGTAAAGATTAACCAGACCATGGTAGTTCTGCGTCTTGGTGACCAGATGACCCGTGTTGGCGAAACGATTAATACCGATGGCTTGGAGTACTCGTCAAGTAATCCTAGTGTGGCCACCGTCGATGCCGTTACGGGTAAGGTTACCGCCCTGTCCGTAGGTACAACTCTTATCACGGCAAGTGCACCTGCCAATGAGTATTATCTGGCTGGCAGTGCTTCTTACGAAGTGAAGGTCGTTTCGTTCAACCCACAGATCACCAGTACGCTGATTGGTGTTGGCGACTATGAGACACTCGATATTTACGACGCTGGCACAACAGGACTGAGCGCTGTATGGACCTCCAGCAACAATAGCATTGCTACCGTTGACCAGAATGGTAAGGTAACCGCCGTTGCTGAGGGACAGGCTACGATTACCGTCATTGTTGGCGGTGAGCAGTCGGCCTCCTGCTTGGTAACCACCAAGGCAAAGACCAACCTTGAAGCTATCGGAGCTGCCTACACTGCCCAGGATGGCGATGTGCTGACGGGCGCTATGTACTATCCCCTAACCATTGCTGCAGGCGCTACCGTTGTGCTCTCTGACGTCCATTGCTATCAGAACCCTGGCGGTTATAATCCCATTGCTTGTCAAGGCGATGGAAGGCCGATTTGAAGGCTGGTCCTGCTGGTACCACACTGACCTTGAGAGGTAAGGGCTCGTTTACCGTTGATGCTGTCAATAGTCAGCAGGCAGCAGTTATTGGTACCGATAGACTGGGCACTTGTGGCGATATCGTCATTAAGGAGGGTTACTATCAGCTGAACGCCGGTAGTCACAGCGTTGCCATCGGTGCTGGCGACGGAGGTACTTGTGGCAATATCACCATCTTTGGCGGCGAGATACATGCCAATGGTGGATATATGGGTGCTGGTATAGGTTGTGGTTTGTCATATAATAAGCCGACAACCTGTGGCGACATCGAATGCTGCTGGCATCGGAGGTGGTACCTCGCATAATAACGCCTCTATCTGTGGCAACATCACCATTAATGGCGGTACCGTGGAAGCACGTGGTGGCTCCAATGCTGCTGGCATAGGCACAGGCTATCAGTATAGCGACATTGCCAACATCTGTGGCAATATCACCATTACCGGTGGTAAGGTAAAGGCATGGTGCAGCGGTGTCTATGGCGCTGGTATCGGTACTGGCATCAGACACGACTGGGATGCCGTGAACTATCCTACATGTGGCAACATTACCCTCAGTGGTGGTGAGATTGAAGCTACGATGGGTGGTGATGGCCTTTATGACGTAGGTCCCGGCGAATACAGTGCTTTCCCCGGCATCTTTACGGGTAAGGTAGGTAAGATTACTGTTTCGGTAAATGTAACCAATGCTAGAGGCGACGTCACCAAGATCTATTCAGCCGATGCTGCTGCATCAGCTCCACGCAGAGTCCAGGAGGAAATTCCTACGCTTCCATCGCTCGACGGACCGGAACCTGAAAAAGCCCAATAGTTATGAAAACTAAAACATTGAAGACTATCCAGCTATGGATGCTGGCCCTCGTCCTGACCATCAGCAGCTCGACGGCCTTGACGTCGTGTAGCAAGGACGACAATTTTGTTCCACGACCAGAACAGCCCCTTGTGCTCACAGGCGAAGCTGCCGTGGAGTGGACAAGGGCGCATCTGGACTCACTGGTGAACGTCTATATGGCCGACTGCGGCAATCTGCTGGACCCCGACATGACGAGAGACCTGCTGAGTTGCATCGGCTATACACGCCTGAACGTGTTCGACTATAGGGAGGCTGGCTGGCTGATAGACAGCGTTGTGCTGGTTCGTCTGATAGACCGTGCCACCGAGGCAAACAACAAGACCATTCTCTTCACCATGGGTATGTACGGTTGTGGCAAGACCACCAGTATTAACAACAATCCCGAACTGAAGATGTTGGTTGACGAGGCTGGTGTGGTCTCCGAAGGTGCTTACAACAACGTGAAATACTTCGACGGAGTGGTGGCTGATATGGACAAGAAGGGATTTGAGTCGTCGCTGCTTTACGTCTATAACGATGCCGAGACGGGCTATACCAACTGCATGGAGCGACTCATCAGTTCGAACCGTGCCGTGACCTGCGAGGCCTATATTGCGGTATTCCCGCAGTTCCAGGGCAGGGTGGAGTATATCGAAGAGCATCATCCCGATATGCCGTTCTACTGTATTGACAACAGCCACAATAACGGAGGCCGACGCGTGACCAACGAAGAAGCCAAGCAGTGGGATTACACGATGACCGAGGACTTGCAGCAGAAGCTCTATGCCATCAAGCAGTCTTATATTGTCTCCGGCAAGCTGACTCCCGAGCAGATTGCGGCTTTGCAGTAATATTGATAATGTAAAACCTAAAATAATGTAATGATGAGGAATATTGAAAAATGGATGCTGGCCGCCATCCTCGTTTGCGGCATCTCGTTTACCTCTTGTGATCGCGCCGACAATCCCACCGGTGAATCAACAGTAACGGAATTCCAGCATGAACTGGATCAGGCCTTAAGTTGGGCACAAGTCTATGGTCCGCCCACACAGACGCTTGCCGAAGAGGTGGCTGCACGCCACAAGGGAAAGACCACGCCCCTTAACTACAAGACCCGTGAGAGTACCGAGCGCAAGTGCATTACCGATAATTCCAGACCCTTCGAACTGAAGGATTTGGCACGTACCACCGTTCTCTGCGAGTACGATTCGATACGCAAAGTCATCGACGACGTGACAGCGACGGCCACTGAGCGCGGCATCTTCGGACGTTACAGGCACCAGACCAGCGACCGAGGCTATTGGGATACCGAGATACAGGTCAAGAGCTACCGTAATTACTATGCAGCCAATCCCGAGGACATCTGCCGACCGGTGCTGGGCGACTCGCTCTACAACGTCATCCATACAGAGAGTGGGGTAGAGCCAGGCCTCTCCCATTTCTACTATGAAATCATCCGCGCAGACACCACCAGCGAAGCTACGCGCGAATACTATAAAAAGTTGTGCATCGAATACCATAGTCACTTCGACCCCGATTATGTAGATTAAATAAAAGAAAGAGGCAGCTTTACACTGCCTCTTTCCTTTTCACACTATCCACAGAGCTGCTCCGTCTTCCTGACACCATCGGCAGAAGCCAGAAATAAATAAAAGATAAAAAAGTGGGGCAGTCATGCTGATAATTCCACAAAATGTTGTATCTTTGCACAATAACTAAAAACAAATTATGAACAATCAGATTTTTAAGAACGCGAAGATTTTCACTGCTAACAAGGACAATCTTCAGGCGACCGCCCTGGTAGTGAAGGACGGCAAGTTTATCTATGTAGGCGATGAGGCCGGACTCTCAGCATACGAGGGAGAGGTCATCGACCTTGGTGGCAAGTTCATCATGCCAGGCATCATTGACAGCCATGTGCATGTGACCACCAGCATCGGATTCGCCTATATGGATCCGGGGGAATACGTCTTCTGCTCCAGCAAAAAGGAGGCCCTGGACTTTATGGCGGCAAGCATCAAGAACAATCCGGGTTTGAAGCGTCACAGGTTTATCTTAGAGCGTAAATACCTGAATGGGGATGACATCGTCAAGGAAGACCTCGATGCCATCTGCCCCGATGCCGAACTGCTGATTCTGGAGGGCGAAGGCCATAGCGTCTGGGTGAACTCCAAGGTACTTGACAGGCATGGTATTACCGACGAGACACCCGACCGTGTGCCCGAACTCAGTTATTATGTACGTAAAGACGGCCATGTGACTGGAAACGCATTCGAGTCGTCGGGTTGGCACATGCTCTTCGATGATTTGGAAGTAACAGATGAGCAGATCGATGCAGAGCTTTTGCGCTGGATAGACTATTCGGTAAAGGCTGGCGTGACCGTTGTCTTCGACGCAGGTTTTCCTGAGGGCGAGGCACTTCACGAGCGTATCTATGAGCGTCTGTACGAGCTGGACAAGCAGGGCAAGTTGCCGGTTTATATCGACGGAAGTATCGCGCTCACCAATCCCCAGAAGACGAAGGAAGTGGTGGAGGACGTGAAGCGTTTCCGCCAGAAGTTCGACAGCGAGCACCTGAATGTCCATACCTTTAAGGTATTCATGGACGGTACCTTGAGAATCGAGACGGCTGCCCAAGTGACGCCATACGTAGATACCAACAAGAGAGGTGGTACGACCTACAGTAAGGAGGAGATGGCAGAGGTGATGAAGCTGCTCAACGAGGAAGGACTGGACTTCCATGCACATACCGTAGGCGAGCGCTCATCCCGCACGGTACTCGACGGCGTGGAGCTGGCCAAGAAGGAACTGGGCGACGATTTCCGCGTGAAGGTGACCTGTGCGCATCTGGAAATCCAGGATGACGCTGATATGGACCGCTTTGCCAAGCTGGGCGTTACAGCCAACTACACGCCTTGGTGGCATGCCGGATGTACGGGCGGCAA